>JAGOHK010000019.1 GCA_017996175.1 Leptospiraceae bacterium | reverse complement strand
TGTTCCTAAAGTCGCATTCGTTGGACTTGCAAGTGTAATAATAATTGTCTCATCCACTTCTGTTGCTGTGTCATTCGCAACTGTCAGTGTTATATCCTGCGATGTAACACCTGCTGTATAAGTTAAAGTTCCAGCAGCTAAAGTAAAATCTGTTCCGCTACCGGTCGCTGTTCCACCTGTTACCGAATAACCAACAGTAACCGTTTGAGCAGATACTGCTGATAAATTTACTGGAATTGTTACTGCTGTAGCTGACTCATTACCATTTGAGGTAACTGCCGTAAACTCTACAGTTGGTGGTGCATCATCATCCGTAATCGTTGCGGTATGAGTTGTTGTTCCAGATGCAGTTGCATTCGTTGGAGATCCAATATCTACGATTACTGTCTCGTTAGCCTCATCTAATGTATCCCCTGTAATAGTAATCGTTACAGTCCCAGTTGTGGAACCAGCGGCAATAGTAATCGGTGAGGCTGATATTGAGTAATCCGCTCCTGTTGCAGTCGATGAACCATTTACGGAAAACGGAACAGTAATCGCTTTCGCACTCGCAGCACTCAATTGTGCTGTAATCATCATTGTCCCAGTTTCACCAGCACTCGATTGGCTCGCTGCGGTAAACTCTACAGTTGGCGCTGCATCATCGTCTGTAATCGATGCGGTATGCGTTGTTGTTCCCGATGCAGTTGCATTCGTTGGAGTATCCATGTCTACAACTACAGTCTCGTTCACCTCATCTAAAGTATCCGCTGTAATAGAAATTGTAATAGTTCCAGTTGTTGAACCGGCAGGAATAGAAATTGGCAATGCAGAAATAGAATAATCCACTCCCCCACCACTCGCTGTTGAGGAACCATTTACGGTAAACGGCACAGTAACCGCAAGTCCGCTCACAGCACTCAACTCTGCCGTAATCGTCATTGTTCCAGTTTCACCCGCACTTAATTGGCTTGCTGCGGTAAACGAAACAGTTGGCGCTGCATCATCATCAGTAATAGTAGCGGTATGTGTTGTTGTTCCTGAGGCAGTTGCATTAGTCACTACTCCCATATCTAGAACTACTGTTTCGTTAGCCTCATCTAAAGTGTCAGAGGTAATGGTAATCGTTGCTGTTCCTGTAGTTGACCCAGCAGGTATTGTAATAGGAGAAGCGGATAATGAGTAATCCGCTCCTGTTGCAGTAGAAGATCCATTTACGGTAAACGGAACAGTAACCGCAAGACCACTCGTTGCACTTAATTGTGCTGTAATCGTCATCGTCCCAGTTTCACCAACACTTGATTGGCTCGCTGACGTAAATTCTACAGTCGGCATCGCGTCATCATTTGTTATTGTGTAAGTATGAACTGTATTTCCACCTAAGTTTGCATTGCTGGGATTTGAGAGGGTAATAACGATTGTCTCATCATTTTCATAAAGTGTATCGTTATTTACTAGAATACTTATATCTTGCGACATTGCTCCACCATTGGTAAAATTCAATGTTCCAGCGGCTAAAGTAAAATCTGCTCCACTACCAGTTGCAGTTCCACCGGTTACTGTATAGTCTACGCTAGAATTTGCAGTTAAGGAAATAGTAACAGGAATCGTCACAGTAGTTGTAGTCTCTGAAGCATTCGAAGAAGTAGCGTTAAACGCAATAGAAGGAGTATCATCATCTACAATAGTATAAGTATGCCCTGTAATTGCGCCAAGTGTAACAATACTTGGGTTCGCCAAAGTCATTATAATAGTTTCGTTTGTCTCGTTAATTCCATCATTTACAACTGTAATATCTATATTCTGAGAAGTAGTTCCAGGGTTAAATGTCAAAGTTCCAGCGGCTAATGTATAATCAGTCCCACTACCAGTTGCAGTTCCACTGATAGAATAATCAACAGTAACCGCTTGAGTAGTAGAATTCCCAATTAAACTCACAGGAATTGATACGGAAGTTACAGACTCTGCACCGTTTGAAGTTGCAGCGCCAAAGGCTACTGATGGGGCTGTATCGTTATCGGTTATCGTATATGTATGCGTTGTATTCGTGCCGAGCGTAGAAATAGTTGGATTCGCCAAGGTTACAATAATAGTTTCGTTTGTTTCATTCAGTAAATCATTCACGACAGTTACATCAATATTCTGAGAAGTAGTTCCAGCATTGAATGTCAAAGTTCCTGAGGCTAATGTATAATCTGTCCCTGTTCCAGTTGCCGTCCCACCTGTTACAGAATAATCGACAGTAACCGTTTGCGCAGTTGCATTTCCAGTTAGGCTGACAGGAATTGACACCGATGTAGTTGCCTCACTTCCACTTGAAGTGGTTGCGCTAAACGCAACCGTAGGAGCCGTGTCATTATCCGCTATCGTATAAGTATGGACTGTATCTGTTCCAAGTGTAGCAACAGTCGGAGTAGCTAATGTAACTTGGATCGTTTCATTGGTTTCATTAATTGAATCATTGATTACAGAAATAGAAATATTTTGAGAAGTAGTTCCAGGAGTAAATGTCAATGTTCCGTTTGCTAAGGTAAAATCTGTTCCACTTCCTGTAGCAGTTCCACCAGTCACCGAATAACCAACCGTAACCGTTTGTGCGGTAGTATTCCCAGTTAACGTTACTGGAATTGTTACCGCAGTCACTGTCTCGCTTCCACTAGAAGTCGCTGCACTAAATGCAACAGTAGGTGCAACATCATCATTAGTAATTGTATAAGTATGTGCTGAATTTACACCCAAGTTCAGACCGGCAGAAGGACTTGAGAGGGTAATAATGATTGTCTCGTCTAATTCATTTAAAGCGTCATTATTGATTGTAATGCTTATATTCTGAGTAGTCGCACCTCCACTAGTAAAATTCAACGTTCCGCTTGCCAAAGTATAATCAGTTCCACTTCCTGTGGCAGTTCCACCGGTTACGGAATAGTTAACGCTCGCTGTAGCAGTTTGCGAAATACTCACAGGAATTGTTACCGATGTAGTTGCCTCACTCCCGCTAGAAGCATTTGCAGTAAATTCCACTGATGCAGTATCCTCGTCTACGATTGTATAAGTATGATTGACATTAGCCCCCAGGCTTGAACCAGCAGTTGGGTTAGAGAGGCTAATTACGATTGTCTCATTCGACTCTAAGAAAGTGTCATTCACAATGGTAACATTAATATTTTGTGTAGAAACACCTGAGGCAAATACCAATGTGCCACTTGAAAGAGTATAATCAGTTCCTGAGCCAATAGCTGTCCCACCTGTAACGGAATAATCCACCGTAACCGTTCCAGAATAGGGTGCAGAAACACTGACTGGAATATTTACAGAGCCAGTTGCTTCTGAGCCAACGGAAGTAGTAGCAGAAAACGAAATAGAAGGGGCATCATTGTCCTCAATCGTATATAAATGAGAACTATTCCCCAAAGTAGAATTAGTAGCATTGGAGAGTATTATGATTACAGTTTCATCTAACTCCGTGTTTAAATCATTTACAATAGTTGGAGTAATATTGAGACTTGTCGTACCTGCTGGAAACGTCAAAGTTCCTGCGGATAATGTATAATCGACCCCTGCGCTAGCGGTACTCGCACCCGATACCGCATAATCAACTATAGTCGTAAGTGCAGATGGAGCAGAAAGAGTTACTGTCATAATTGGAGATGTAACTGATTCAAATCCATTAGAACTAGTCGCTGTAAATCCTACGGTTGGGGCAACATCGTCATTCGTAATTGTATAAGTATGAATTGTGTTTACACCTAAGTTTGCGCCCGTTGGACTGGATAATGTAATCTCAATTGTCTCATCGTTTTCGTATAACGCATCATCGTTTACTGTGAATGTAATATTTTGCGTTGTAGCACCACCATTAATAAAAGTCAACGTCCCACTTGCCAAGGTATAATCCGCTCCTGAATCAGTCGCAGTCCCACCGGTTACGGAGTAATTAACGCTAGCACCAGTCGTATCAGAAATTGAAACAGGAATTGTAACATTAGTCACCCCTTCTGCCCCACTTGAGGAGACAGCATCGAACGCAATAGATGCAGAGTCATCATCTACTATCGTGTAAGTATGTACAGTATTAGCCCCTAACGTAGTACCGGTTGGATTGGACAATGTAATAATTACAGTTTCGTTTGCTTCAAATAGGGCATCGTTCACAATTGTAAAAGTAATATTTTGAGTAGTCGCTCCCCCATTTGTGAATGTAAGAGTTCCATTTGCAAGTGTATAATCTACTCCACCACCTGTCGCAGTTCCTGTAACGGTATAATCTACAGTCGCATTCATGGATGTAGAAATTACAACAGGTACTGTTACGTTCGGCGATGTCTCAATATTCGTAGAACTAGAGGAACTAAACCCAATGCCTGTACTACCTCCAACAGAGGTAGCAGGATCAGTACTAGCATCTGACCCACCAGGCGGAATGATCATGAGTCCCCCTCCTCCCTTTCCACCTGCCAAGCCTAGAAGTGCAGCTACTGCCGGCCAAGCCGTGCAGTTCGAAAAAGTTAAAGTAAGTAATAGTAAAAAACCAATATTTAAGTATTTAGGTGTAGTAAGTTTCATAGAGAAGTTCCTCTTTTTATCCGAAATATATTTACTACAAAATCACCGCAAATACAACAAGCAGAAAAAGGATTATTCATATCAATAAATAGGAACTAACGTTTATCTATAGTGTAATTACAATAAACTAAAGAGATTTACTTTCAATATAGTAAATAAATTATTAACAAATTAAGTTGACAGATTTGACATAATGTTTAAAGTGATTCCCGCCAAAATGAGGTGGCAGAAAAAATGGAAACACTAACAAAGATTGAAATTTCTAAAGTCGAGGAGGGTGATTCGAAAAAGAATGAATCCGATAAAATAAATACAAAAAATAGATTTTCCACAAAAAGAGACCCAAAACAAAGAATGTCCTACATTGTCCCAGAAGAAATTTATCCTGAGAATATTGATCTCTAACCTCACCTCGGCTTCCAGCCCAATGTCATTAAGTTAAGAAAGAGAGAAGAGGGATTAACCGCGAAGGGCACGAAAAACACGAAGAAAAGATTAGTTTTGATAAACTCCTTCGTGAACTTCGTGCTCTTCGTGGTAAAAAATATCTTTTTAAACAGTCCCAAAATTGAGGTTAAGTAGAAGTTTGCGCTGTTGGTATACGAACGGGAACCCACTGACCGGAAAGATTTTTAAATTCTTTTTTGCCTTTCTTTAGCGCATCCAATTTCATTCCTTCTTCTAAAACATGGACTGGAGGTTTTTTCAAATCCCAAACAAGTCCTGTGAAGCTAAGAAGTTTTAAAATATAATAAGTAATATCAAACTCATACCAATAGAATCCTTGGTTCGCAGAATGTCGGTAATAGTGGTGGTTGTTATGCCAACCTTCACCCATCGTAATGATTGCTAAAAACCAATTGTTCTTGCTATCATCACCTGAGTCAAATCGCACTTTGCCGATGACATGAGACAAAGAATTAATTGTCCAAGTTCCATGACCAAGTAAAAATGTCCCAACCGCATAACCATAAACAAGAACAGGAAAACTAATCAAACCAAGCACGATAGAAAATAATAATGGCGGAATCCAGTGGTATTTATCAAGCCATACTAACTCCGGATACTTCGCGTAATCCTTAATAATTTTTTCATCATAGTCATTAAAATCACTTTTTAAAAACCAAAGCATGTGAGAATTCCAAAACCCAGTTAGTCTTGGGGAATGTAAATCATTTTCCGTATCAGAATATTTATGATGATTTCTATGATGAGCTGCCCACCAGAGTGGACCTTTTTGTTGTGCCGTACATCCGAGCCAAGCCAAAAGAAATTGCATCACGCGAGAAGTTTTATATGCGTTATGCGAAAAGTATCTATGGTAAACTCCCGTAATAGCAAACATTCTGATAAAATAAGAAAAGAATGCTAACCAAAATAAACCCCACGTAAAGGGCACCGTAAATACGAATAATACCGTCATCGAAATCAAGGTAAATGCAACCAGTGAAATCAGCGACCCCGTTGTTCTTTGTGACTTAATATGAGCTTCCATAACTCCCACCTTCGAAAATTGTTTAATTGAACAGGGTTAGTTAAACCCTCATTCTAATTTTTAAGATGCAAAGCCCAAAGAAAGGTTGCAAAAAAAAGTTTCAATTTTCGCGCTAATTTGTCCTTCCATAGGGATAAAATAGAAAAAATTGTATTTTAAGAGATTACACCTTACCAATATGACATAAACAGCTAAAAATCGACAGAAAAACTGATTTTTAAAATCTTATCGGTGTCCTCGGTGTGCATCGGTGGTAATCTTTTTCTTACATAAATAGGAGAAATTCTTGGAACTAGTTCTTATCACAAACCTAATCGTAATGCTTATTTTCGGACTTGGAGGCTTTTATTTAGCCAAATTCAAGTATAAGTCGGAATCAGGTCTTAGCCCAGAGGAGCAAAATGCTCTTAGAAGCGAAAAAACCATTCTAGAAACCAAATTAGACCAAACCTCACTCCTTTTAATCGAAAAAGATCGGCTTTTAAAAATCGAACAAGAACAAACTCGTAACTTAGGACAGAGCCTAGCAAGTCGAAGCTCTGAACTCAAATCGAGTGAAGATCGCACAAAAGAAATCGTAACCAAATACGAAACCCTATCTTCCGAATTTAAAACTCTCCAACAGAAATCCATCGAGCTCGAAAAAACTCTATCTGGTAGAAATATAGAATTCAAAACTCTAGAAGAAAATATGATTCGCCAAAAAGAAGAAATCGAAAAGCTAAACTCTAAGTTCAACGAAGAATTTAAAAGCATTGCCAACCAAATTCTTTTAAATAATTCCTCTACTTTCAATAAACAAACAGGAGAAACGTTAGACACCATACTAAAACCACTCCGCGAAAACCTAGAAAAATTTGAAAAGAAAGTAGACAACACAAGACTAGAACAAGCCAAAGAAACTAGTTCTCTCAAAGAACAAATTTCTCTTCTGGAAAAATTAAATCTAACTATGACCGACGAAGCGCGTAATCTAACGAATGCGCTACGGGGAGACAATAAAACCCAAGGGAATTGGGGAGAAGGAATTTTAGAGCGCATCTTAGATAAATCAGGACTCGAAAAAGGAAGAGATTATACGATCCAACAACAATTTACTTCTGAGGATAACAATCGTTTTACCCCGGATGTAATTGTAAATCTTCCCGACAATAAAAATCTAATCATCGACTCCAAAGTTTCTCTTGTTGCTTACGACAATTACTGCAGCACAGACGACAAAGAACAAAAAAGCAAATACCTAAAAGAGCATATTGATTCTCTATACAGTCATATTAAAATGCTTTCCGCAAAAGAATACTTTAAACTAAAAGGACTCAACTCACCTGATTTTGTATTACTATTTATTCCAATCGAACCTTCCTTTTCTCTCGCGATGCACGAAGACCCTGGAATCTACAATCACGCCTTTGAAAAGAATATTCTACTCGTCACACCCACTACGTTGATCGGAGCCCTGCGCGTAATCAGTGTTATCTGGAAGCAAGAAAAACAAAACCGAAACGTAAGCGAAATTTCAAAGGAAGCAGGCAATATGCTCGATAAATTTCAAGGCTTTGTAGAGGACATGAAAAAAATCGGAGACTCTATTGCTAACACAGACAAAATTTACCAATCTGCATTTAATAAACTTTCTTCGGGCAAAGGCAACCTAATCAACCGCGCCCGTAAAATCGAATCCCTCGGAGGCAAAGGTTCAAAAAGCCTCCCAGAAGATTTGATCGGAATTGAGGAAGAATAAACTGATTACCACCGATAAACACCGAGAGCACCGATAAAAGATACGATATTGCTTTGATTAAATATATTCAGTTTCGTTTTATAATGCGCGTCGTTTAATTCCATACCATCCCACTGCATAACCAAAATAAAAACCATCGTTCTTTTATCGGTGTTCATCGGTGGTAATCTTCAAAAATCTCTTGACATTTTACCATATAGCCATCTAAATAGCTATATGGTATTAATGACAGAAACGAGCTACAGCATAGCGCATACTAAAAACCATCTTCCGGTTTTAGTCCATTCGCTTGATTCGAACCCAGTGATTCCAATCACTAGGCGTGGAAAAGTTGTGGCTTACCTATTATCCACACGCGAATATGAATTATTGCAAGGAAAACGAAAAAGTTTTACCGAGGCAGTGAAGACACTCCGTAACTCAGAGGAATTCAAAAAAAATCCACTCTCCGAAAAAGACTTCGCAAATCTGAGAGACAAAAATACGGGAAGAAAAGTTCTCATCTAAATTAAAGCGACTTCAATACGAGAAATTAGAATGATTTATTTAGTAAATCAATGTGTCATTCCCGAGTTCTTTTGTCGGGAATCTCAACTACTAAAGATCCCCGACAGAAAATTTCGGGGATGACAGGAACAAAAGTTTTTTAGATCAAACTGACTTTAATTATGGAACCGCTTTATCTTCTCGATACAAATATTCTTTCCGAACAAGTCAAAAAATCTCCCGACGCAAAGGTATTAGAATTTTTAGAAAAGAATGAATCTACACTATCAACATGTAGTCTCGTCCTTCATGAATTGCAGTATGGAATGGAAATTTTAGAAGACAGCAAAAAGAAAAAAATTCTCGAGACATATATCAAATCCATCCGTGATACACTACCGATTTTCGAATACAACACAGAAGCTGCTCTCTGGCATGCAAAAGAAAAAGCACGTCTTACCAAAATTGGAAAAACTCCGTCGCTTGTGGACGGACATATAGCGGCTATCGCATCTATCAACAATCTAAAAGTTGTAACTAAAAATGCAAAGGATTTTAAGATATTTAAGGTGGAATTAGTTGGATTCTAATTAACGTAAATTAGAAAAAAGTAAATTTTTCATCGCTTGGATAATATCTTCGAATGGTTCAAATTCCACAGTGTCTTTATTCAGGATTAAATAATCAAAACGAACGCTCACCGATTCGCCTAACGTTAAAGAAAAGAAATTTGGCTTTTCTATCTGGGAATTTTCTGGTATAAAACTACGATTAGCCTCTAAAACTTTTAGATTCAGAAGATCTATTAGAAATTCCTTATAAACTTCCAAAGAAAGTTCTTTTTCATTAGAAACTACAAGGCGCGGTTTATTAGATATGAAATCTCGAACTTCTTTGTAGTACAAAAAAATTTTATCCGACTTGCTAAATACTCTAATATGGGTGCTATACCTGTATTTGGAAGCAACGGGTCCCCCTGCCTCAAAGAATTCAATATTAACAGGATATTCCCTTGGGTTTGTATACTCTATAATGTTCAAACTTTCCTCTACAATTAGATAGCTTTGTAAGTAATACAAACTTTTTCCAGAACTTTTTTTGTTTTTTAAATCATTTCGCAAAAGTCTTTCTATTTTCTAATGGGATTGTGTAAAAAGATATTATTTACCGCGAAGCGCACGAAGGACGCGAAGAAAAACTAGAAATTTCCTAGGAAATTTTAACCTTCGTGATCTTCGCGCACTTCGCGGTTCACAATTTTTTTTGCTTTTACACAGTCCCATTAGAATGATTCGAAAAAGCGAATACTAATTGCAACGGCTAACGCCGTTGACGAGTGATCTGGAGGCGCTACCGCGCGGGTTTTATGGATTCGACAACGCTAACCAATCGGGCAGAGCCCTTAAAAATCCCAGTTCTATTTTTATATACCCTTTGCTATCTCTAGCAAAAGTAATTTCCTTTTTTGTGAAAAATAGGGTATTCCCAAACACCCAAAATAAAGATCAGTTTAAAGAATGGAAAATTTCTTTTGGTAACTGATTTATGGAAAGAAAAGAACAATTAATGATGATAAGATTTGATTTAAAAAAACAGTATTTCATTGGAATTCTACTCTTATTTTTCACGAAAACTCTAATTTCTGACACTATACCAAAATTTACAACCGTGAAAGACTCAATCCAAACCTCAGAGCTTGTTCTCCTAGATCGAAACGGCAAACCACTTCATGAAATTCGAAATAACAAAATGACCAGACGCACTAACTGGGTGCAATTGGAAAATATCTCCTCAAATGTGATCAACTCTCTACTCATTGCCGAAGATAGACATTTTTTTGAACATAAAGGAGTTGATTGGAAAGCACTCGCCGATGGCGCATTACGATATTTTACCTTTCGAGGAAAACGGGGAGCAAGTACAATCACAATGCAACTCGCATCCATTTTAGATAGTCGCTTAAAAGGAAAAACTGGTGGCAGAACCATTTCGCAAAAATGGAATCAAATCGAAGCAGCACAAAAACTAGAAGAAATTTGGTCAAAGGAAGAAATTTTAGAGGGCTACCTAAATCTTGTAAACTTCAAAGGTGAACTAGTCGGAATTGACGCAGCTTCTCGTGCTCTATTTCAAAAAGAAGCACATGGGCTCACTGAAGTTGAGGCAAGCATCATCGTTTCTTTCTTCAAATCTCCATCGGGAAAAGAAAATCGAATCGTAACTAGAGCTTGTTATATCGCAAAAGAACAGGACAAAAATTCCGATTGTGAAAAAATCAAAGACAAGGTGAGAGAAATTTTTTCCAGAACTTATTTTATCAAACCAAGAAATGGGTTTACTTACCATATTGCGCACCAATTGAATGAATCCGGCAAACAAGTATTACGCACAACTCTAGATTTAGAAATCCAAATTTTCGCACAAGATATACTAAAAAAACAATTGCTTCACTTAAAAAGTAAAAATGTAAAAGATGCAGCAATGCTCATTTTAGAAAATTCTACTGGAAATGTTCTCGCCTACATTGGAGGTGCAGGACGTGAAACTTCCTCTGCCTACGAAATGGATGGAGTGCGCTCACGAAGACAAGCTGGTTCTACATTAAAGCCATTTATCTACGGACTTGCATTTGATAAAAATATTATTACGGATAACACATTAGTAAACGACAACCCAATTGATATCCAAGTTGGAACAGGGATTTATAGTCCATCCAATTATCAGGATGTATTTCACGGAGATGTCACTGCAAGAGTTGCACTCGCTTCTTCTCTAAATATTCCTGCCGTTAAAGTATTAACAATGTTAAACCCTGATGAATTTATTTTAAAATTAAATGAAGCTGGATTTACCGAACTGCGGGATGCGGATTACTACGGTTTGTCTATCGCATTAGGTTCTTTAGATATTAGTTTACTAGAATTAACAAACGCATATAGAGCATTAGCCAATAAAGGATTCTATTCTAAAATCAGAATAAAGGAAGATGACCCCAAAGATAATTCGACAAGAATTTTTTCCGAGAAAACAACAGAGATACTAAAAGATATTCTATCAGACAACGACGCAAGAGCACTCAGTTTCGGTTTAGAAAATCCCCTTGTTACAAGACTCCCAAGTAGTGTAAAAACAGGAACTAGCAAAGATATGAGAGACAATTGGTGTGTAGGGTTTAATCATAAGTATACGGTAGGAGTTTGGGTGGGAAATTTTTCTGGGGAGCCAATGTGGAATGTAAGTGGGGTAACGGGCGCAGCCCCTGCCTGGAGAGAAATTATGAATCAACTTTCCAGTGGAGAAATTCTAACTGAAAAATCAAAACCAACAGAAAAAGAAGGAATATTTATTTCCAATTCAGAAAGTAAAAAATCTAGTCAAATCAAAATACTCCACCCTGTGAATGAAACTATCATTGCAGTAGACCCAGATATTCCGTTTGAAAATCAAAAAATCTATTTTGAATCCAGCAAATCTAAAACTGACGTTTACTGGACATTAAACGGAAAATTAATTGGAGATACAAAAGAAATTTTTTTCTGGAGTCCTAAGACCGGAAAATACAAATTAGCCATTAAAAATAACAAAAATAAAATTTTAGATGAAATCAAATTTGAAGTAAGATGAATCTAAACTATTACAAAACTACACCCGTAGAAATTTTCGAATTTTACCAAGATTTTACACTTCTAATAAAAAGAGAGGACAAAACGTTTGCCAACTTTGGAGTAAAACTGAAAAAACTCCATGGACTGATTCAATTTCTAAAACAGGGAAATATAAAAGATATATTACTCTATGGAAATCCTCACTCCAATTTTATGGCTACATTTGCGACGATTTTGAGTTTAGAAGGATTTTTAGTGCATAGTGTATTTTATACAAATGATATAAAATTGGTTACAGCTAATTCTCTATTATCCAAACGATTTTCTGAAACTATTATTTTTTCTAAATCAAAATCCAACCGCGACTTCTACCTAAATGAATTCAAAAAAGGATTCCCCAATGGATTTGTAATTCCAGAATTTGGAATTCACGAAGCTGGTTTAAGAACATTAAATTTTCTGTGGAAAGAAATTGAATCTGTGGATAATTTTGATTACCTTTTTTTAGATATAGGAACTGGATTTACTGCTTTATCGGCTTTAGAATTTTTTAAAGAAAAAAAGATTCAAATCATAGGAGTATCCATTGGAAACAAATTAGATAAAATCCAATACGACTTAGAGGCTAATGCAGATAAGCTAGGACTTGAAAGAAATCTTATTTCTAAATTAAAACTTCTAGAACCAAACCTATCTCCTGCATTCGCAAGTAAAAATAAAATCCTAGAAGATTGGATTCGTAAAGTCTGGTCCGAAAAAAAAATCCCTCTTGAGCCAGTTTACTCCGGCAAAACGCTATATACCTTAAATCATTATATCAAAAAAGAAAAACTGAAAGGTAAAGGAATCTATCTACACCAAGGTGGATTACTAAATCATATAAAGTATTTCTGCGAGGTCACTGTTTAAGAATAACAAGTGCAGCCTCTAACCAAGAAAATTCTCAAGAATTTATCAATTCATTGTAAGTCGCAATCTTTAAATTTTACTTATTTTTGAAACCGACTTGACTATACTACTATCAATCTCATAAAATTTCTAACTGGTGAAATACCATTTAGAATTTTGAAATGGGTAATAGTAAAAGACAGGTAAAACCAAAAGGTCTGCTACTGCAAAACTTGTAGAATCTCCTCACGGAGAGTATTGTTTTTAATTTTCTAATAAGGGTTTTCATCTAACTACAGATATAACGGCAAAGGAGTATTAAATGAAGCCATTATCTATCTTAAATATTTGTCTCATTTTTTTATCTTTACCTTTTGTTTTCGCCCAATCTATAGAAGAAGAAGTAAAGGAAAATTCACCTAATGACGAAAAAACTCAAATACTAAAGGAGATAGAAGAATTAAATAAAAAAAAAGAATCACTTCAAAAAAAATTTAAGGAACTTGATAAAGAATCGAAAAAGGAAGAAGATTTCTTTAAATTAGAAGAGACTATTGTTACAACTGCTTCCAAAAAAGAACAAAAAATTTCAGAAGCACCTGCAGCCGTTTATATTGTTACAGAAAAACAAATTCGCACCAGGGGCTATCGCACATTAGTCGATGCTCTTCATGATATACCGGGATTTGATTTTCAACATACTTATGGAGTTTATCCCGAACTAGTTCACCAGAGAGGTTTTATTGGAGAAAATAATCGAACTTTAATTTATATAGATGGAATTCCTGATAATAATATGAATGATTTTATTCCTTATGGGGGAATGCGTTTTCCCTTGGACAATGTAGAGAGAATTGAAATCGTTTCAGGACCGGCATCTGCACTCTATGGAGCAAATGCATTTAACGGCATCATCAATGTAATTACAAAAGACGGGAAAACAAATCCCGGAAATCATGTATCCGGGACTTACGGGGTTTGGGAAAAAAAGGGAACCAATCCAGGAGCGTCTATGAGTTTTTCAACAAGAGGCAAAGTGGGAGTAGGCGAAGATTCCATGACCTACAGTGTAGGAGGATACTACTACAAAACCGATGGACCGAATCTTGGAAAAGCAAATCGTTTAGAAAAACCAAATTATGATCCAAACGATGCAATATACGGAATGGAATCTAAACTCTGCGGAGGAGTATGTATTCCTACCGATAAGTCCGTAGGTCGCTATTGGTCTCCAACTTATAATAACTCTAAAGAGGATACTTATAATTTAACTGCACAGTTTACGAGGGGAAATTTTAGATTCCAAACGGTTAATTGGCAGTATCTACAAGGAGAGGGAACTTTCGGAAATGGGACAAATCAAATTGATACTTACCAGAGAGGGTTAGAAACGGATAATTTTGATACAAGAAATAATATTCGTAGAATAGGAATTGCAACTGGAGTTGCTTCGCCGAAAGGATTTCCAGGATCAAACTGGGATACAAGAAGTAATAGTTTGCGACTCGGGTACCTATATAAATTTTCCCCAAAATTAAATTTAGATAGTGAATTAGTTACTCGTTCCACACAGTTACTCAGTTCTAGCGGGGAGTCTTATCCGAATACTACAGATACAGGAGCTTATTACAGAACGGGAGACTTTACTACAGCAGACAAATACTCTCGACCGGATTATGGGTATCAACTAGAAGAAAAATTACAATTTGAGCCTAACTCACGATTATCCTCTACGATTGGAATTATTGGTAGACATTTTGTTTTACCAAAAGATTTTGGAAGCCAAGAGAGAATTACATACAATACCTACGGAGCCTACGTCCAGCAAGTTTTTAAATTAGGGAGTACATTGTCGTTAACCGGTGGTTATAGATACGATATAAATACATTATATGGAAAAGCTTCTACTCCTCGGTTTAGTATTATTTGGAAAATTCTACCTGACTTGACGTTAAAATTTTTAATAGGAACTGGATTTAGAGAACCTACAGTCAAAGAATTATTCGGATTTACCGCTCAAAGAAAACAAAATCCTGATTTACAGCCGGAACATTTAAAATCCTATGAAGCAGGAATCGCCTATCGTTTTTTAAAGCGTTTTTACATTTCAACACACGGTTATTATAATAAAATTACAAATCTAATTTTAGAAACTACAACTAGAGATTCAAATCCAATCAATGGAATCAGTCCTTCCGGTGGAGCGTGGCAACAAAACCAAAACTCGGGTGATGCTAGAGTTTATGCACTAGAATCAAGTTTTGATTTTCAGATTACACAAAACTTAGGAATTAATTTCAATCATACTTTTTCGCGCGGTTTTTATGAAAACCTTCCAAGAGTTCAAAGCACATCTCCTTCTACACAAGGAAGACTAGGTGATAACTTGCTAGAAGATTTTTATTTGCAGAGTTTTAAAGAGGCAACAAACGTTACCATTATCCCGAGCAAGGGGCAAATTCCAAATATCCCTGAACATAAAGCTAATTTCGGATTTACTTGGTTTATAATAGAAGATATTTCGTTTTATCTAGGGATGAACTATATTGATATTCGTCGCACCCGATCCACAAATCCCGAAAAAACAATTGAGGGCTACACTATGCTAAAAACAAATATTCGTTGGGAAAATTTTTTCACGAAAGGAATGTTTTTACAATTACATATAAATAATTTCGGAAACGAACAATTCTATGATCCGGGGATACGAGCGGCTAACGGTTATTATTATCCAACAAGGCATCCTTTGGAAACTAGAAATTTCTGGCTCACAATCGGGTATCATTTTTAAGAAATAAGAATTTTTATTTTTTTTGAAATGAATTGCAATAAGAAAGGAATTTTGCAATTGGTTTAATTGAGATGAAACAATTATTACTAATACCAAATATTCTAACTTTATCCAGAATTTTTCTGATATTCCCATCTATTTATTTTTTAGAAAAATCCGAATTTTTGATTGCAAGCCTATTAATTCTTATTGTTTTATTGACTGATTTTTTTGACGGATACTTAGCAAGAAAACTAAACCAAACATCCTATTTAGGGGCAATCCTTGACCCAGTCGCAGATAAGTTGGTAGTCATTGCTTTTTTTACATATTTATTTTTTGTAGATTTAGCTTCGCCGATTTACTTTTGTATCATCTTAACACGAGACATTTTGCAATTACTTTCAATTCCCATTTTACTTCTCTGGAAAAAAATTGAGTTCAAAGTAAAACCGAAGATGATTGCAAGAGTAGGCACAGCCCTAAATTTCATCATCCTAGCGTTATACGAAATCAATTTCGTGATTATAAAAATTCCAGAGTTAACTAAGCAGTACGAAAATAATGTCAAACTCCTAAATCTTTATGGGCTTGCACCGCTTATTTTCATTTCTATCTGTATTGAAATTTATATTCTAGTTACATTCATTCCGCGATTCTACCAAATATATAGAGGTACACATGATACATTTGAATAAATTTGAATTAGAGGAAAGTATTTTATGGAAATAACGATTTTTATAGTAATACTACTCGGTTTTATTTATATAGGGTTTAGAGATTCTAAGAAAGTCAAAGATGACTCTTCCTATCTCTTAGCGAACCGAAAAACCGGCTTATTCGCATTAGTCGCAACCCTTGTGATGACAGAATTTAATACTTCTACTCTACTTGGTTTTTCTGCTGCCGGTTATACGGTAGGTTTATGGGGACTAACGCTTCCATTTGTATTTTTAATCGGACTTGGGTTCTATACATTTACTGTTTCTAAAAAATGGAAAAAACTAAACGGGATGAGTGTAGCCGAGTTATTTACTCTACGGTATGGAACTGGGATTGGAACTACTGCAAGCCTATTTCTAATGATTGCAATGATTGGGTTTAGTGCTACTTATATCAAGTCTATGACCTTAATCTTTCAACCATTTGTTCCGAGTCTAAATCCATTTGTTCTAAGTGCAGGTCTTGTGGCTATTGTACTTTTTATGACTCTGAGAGGTGGGCTAATTGCTGTTATCTCGACAGATATAATGGGATTTTTAGGAACAATTGTCATTATTCCCCTACTTTTCTTTTTTTCTTATCATCAGAAGTCTGTTACTCTAGAAGACATTATCCGTGTATTCCCACCAGAGTCGTCTAACGCTTTACCTATTCGTTATATCGCTTCTCTCGTGATCCTAACTATGTTTACCTATATCGCAGCACCCTGGTATGGACAAAAAATATTTGCCGCTGCCTCAGAAAAAACGGCATTTATTGCGGTTGGAATTTCCAGTGTTCTTGTATTTGCTCTTTACGGTTTTCCTATATTAGCCCTAACTCATCTAAAAGTAAATGGAGTAATTCTAACCAATCCGGAAGAAGGAATTCCTTATATTATAAATAACTATTTTCCGACTGGTTTGAAAGCCACCGCATTCGCCATATTATTCGCAGCAGCAGCAACCACACTATCAGGAATTTGGAGCGCACTCACTACCATGCTCGTAGGAGACTATCTATTATCCGCTAAAAATCCAACTCTAGGAAAAGATTATGTAGGAAGTATGAAAATCTATTTTGCATTTGCTGTAATTTCCTGGCTTTTGGGAAATATTTTCGTGGATAAAATTTTAAACAAACTCATTCTGGCTAATATACCAATAGCCGCACTTTCCTTCGCATTACTCGCAGGGTTCTATTGGAATAAAACATCCAGAAGAGGGGCGATGTTCAGTATCCTTCTAGGTTTTGTTTGGGGAACAGGATGTTATTTATATCTTGGGGAAGATGGACTTTATACTTGGTTTTGGGCGGCGTATGGAATTCCAATTATTTTTGTAAGTGGAATTGTTGGCTCTATTTTATTTCCCCAGACAGAAGAAGAAAAAAAAGCTATTGAAAAATTTAACCTTAGAATGAATCATACAAATAAATCATGAACTTTCAAACTGCAATTTTACTTTTTATTAGTTTTGTATTTAGCATCCTCGGCGGTTTCATCGCGTTATACGGCAAAAACATAGAGGAACAAAACTTGGGATGGGGATGTCTTGGACTATTCGGAGTTTGTTTCTTTACATTCTCCTATTTCGCATGGCGCAAAGCAGTATTCGAGAGGCAAATCAAAGAAAACGCTACGTTCGTTTCTATCGAAGGAGGAAGAAGATTCGATGTAGAAAAACGAAAGTTATACATACTATCGATTATCCTCTTTTTTCTAGGAGGTTTCTTAAGTTACTTCGTTCGACTCAATTTCATCTTTACACTTGCAACTGCAACACTTTCCATCCTTGGTTTCTTTATTTTTTTCGGTGTTCTGTTTGGATTTTTAGCAAGAGAATACTTGGTATTTGAATTCGATGGAATTCGAATGGGCTATGAAAATTATTCCTATATCATCCGATGGGATAACGTCCGAAAAATTACAACCGATGAATGGAATCATCATGCGGCTGTATTCATTAACCTAATCAACCCTGAGGATATCACTCGTTATCTCTTCGTCAAAAAAGGCAGACGGGACAGCACGATCAAAACTCTCCATAAAAAGATTGGCTGGAATCTAACTATGACCGGCTACCCTATTCTAATTCTCCCTGAACGCTTCGGTTTAGACTGTGGCTATTTTTTTAGAATGTTAGACAGCTATCTCAAATTCCCAGAACGTCGCCAGGAACTTAAGAAAAGGGAAGTGGCTAAGAGTAGTTTGCCGGTGGGGTGAATGGATTGATATATGCATGACTACTTTTGGTGAGATAAAGAATGGCATGTAGATAGAAAGATTTTACCACAACTACCTCTGTTATGTTTCCAATAATAGTGAAATCTGTATTTTGTGAAAGTTGAGTTCCAAAAAGCATTACATCTTTTTTAAAAAGGATTCTAGATCAAAATAGAACTTTTTAAAACTATCAGAATTAGAACGAAGAGAATCAACATTATCCGCTGATGTTTTGCTAACTAAATCTGAGATTATAGATTCACGATTTATAGATTGGTATTCCTCTTTCGCATAAATTTCTTTTTTTAAAATATCTTGCGGGAATCGTTCTAAATCATTGGCTTTTAATTTGGAAGGTTCCGTTTTTATATATTTTAAATAGCAAAGCCAATGCTCAATGGATTGAACGGTCACTGCAAAAATAAATTTATCTTTATTATTTGGGCTTTCCTTGTCTTTAATGGCTTGCCATTCTTTTTTCTGACGCAAATCCTCTTCTTTTTTTGAAGAATCTGAATCAAAGCAGACAATAAATAGTTTTGTGTTAAAGTCTCTGAAAGCAATTTTAGAAGCAGCGATAAAATACTTTTTTAACTCAGTTTTATTTCTGACTTTCAATCTATCAAATTCAGAGCTACTAAAAGGAAAATCCGAATAATCCGCACCAGTGCTTTTGATAATGATAGGGATAATTTCTTTTAAAAAGATTCTTTGCGCATTATCTTCACAGAACAATGCATACTGAGAACTCATTCAGGAACGCCACCCAAGAAACCAATCGCCCAGTGCTCACCCAGACTTGAAGTATAATCAATCTTATCCTCCTTGTCTGCTTCTTTATCAATAAAGTCTCTTTTTAGATTTTTTACTTGTGTAGCTTTATCTACTTTATCAATGATATGAACGCCTTCTGGAACATCAGCAAACTCATCTACTACATAAGGCGAATGAGTTGTAAGTATCACTCGAATTCCCTTATCCTTCGCAATTTGAAAAATCAATTCAATGATTTCTTTAATTCGTCTAGGATGAATCCCTTTTTCCGGTTCTTCGAGCATCAATAAATGCGGCGGATTAGGTTGGTGGATAATGGCAAGTAGCGCAAGAAAGTAAAGAACGCCTTCAGATAATTGATCTGACCAGAACGTATTATCATCCTTATCCGCAAGTCCTAGTTTTTTGAAAGTAGCTTCCGTCGTCGAGTCACCGGTTACTTTAATTAATCGAATACTTTCAAATTCTTTTGTAAAACGAAATAAATCTTTTTCTATTTCTCGAATTATTTTTGGATTCGTATCTCTCATTGAGTCAATGAAAGAAACAAGATTTGATCCATCAGGAAGAACCGATTCTTCATTTGCCGTTAGCCTCGCGGGGGCTTTTAGCTTTTCAACTTGGATGGAATAGATGGAGGAAGGGGAGAATTCCCTTGATATAAAAACCCTAAATGCAAGAACAGAACTTGTAAAATCTTGATTGGATTTACTATAAATTGTAACACTTTTATTAATTAAATACGATTGCCCCGATTTAATTAATAAATCTTTACTTTCTCCTATAAAAAGACCATCTACTTCTAGATATTCTGATTTTTCCATCATTTCCATTTCGCTCGGAATTATTGATCTACCAATGCTAAACAAATGTCTGATGTCAAAGTCAAGTCGATTATTGTTTGTATTTGGATATAAAAATATGTCCCATACGTAATAAAATTCTTCTTTAATAAACACTACTCTAAAGCAAATTGAAAGAAGGCTAGCGTCTTCTCCTTCAATTACAGAAAATCCTTTATTGAATTCAGACCCGATTGGATATTCATTCTCATTTAAATAATAAACATAATCACTAAAAAGTTTTAGTGCACTGAGGATATTTGATTTACCGGAATTGTTTGGACCTATCAAGAGATTTACATCACTCAAGTAGAGGGTAATGTCGTTTATGCTCTTGTAGTTTTGAATGCGAATGCTATGAAATTTCATTTGAATTCCATCTTAGTTCTTGACCTCACCCCGACTTTTTTGATATTGCAGAATAACTATAAGTAACCCCTCTCCTTAAGGAGAGGGGACTACATCTGAAATACATTCCAAATCCGAAAAAAGTCGGGGTGAGGTCAAATACTCAAAGTAAGCCTAATCCCGATTACCCCGTCTGAGGTAAGCTGGAATATCGTAGTCTTCGTTGTAATTGTAAGGAGAGTTCACGCGGTTTTGGGATTTGATAGAGCGGGTTGGCTCTATGTAATCGTGTGGGTCTGGCATGTTCACAACTTTTGGGCGAACCATTGGTTGTGGCTGTTGCTGGACTTCGCGTTGGTCTCTTTGTGGTTGTTGTTGCTCTTTGTTCACTGGAGCTTGGTCTCGTTTTAGAGAGTTTAGAGTGTGCGGAAGTCTTGCTCTAAATCCAGTTGCAATTACAGTCACGCGGATTTTTTCGTTCAAGCCTTCTTCTTCGTTTAGACCGATGATGATATTTGCGTTAGTATCCACTTGGCTAGTAATCACTTGGGATACTTCATTCCAATCGTTGATCGTTAGATCGTTTCCGCCGGTTACGTTGATTAGAAGAGAGCTTGCTCCACCGATAGAATTTTCTTCGAGTAACACGTTGTTAATCGCATGTTCAACTGCGTCGGCTACTCTGTTTTCGCCGATACCTTCCCCGACTCCCATGATCGCGTCTCCAGTGTCTTTCATGATCGTTTTCACGTCAGCAAAATCCACGTTGATAATTCCAGGATGGTTGATGATATCGCTTAATCCTTTTACAGCATTTAAGAGGATATCGTCGATTACGCGAAACGCATAGTCGATAGATGCTTTTTTATCAACTACTTTGAAAATTGAATCGTTTTTGATTGTGATGAGGGTATCCACGTTTTGGCGCAACATATTCAGACCAGTTTTTGCTAGGTCGTTTCTACGACGTCCTTCGAATCCGAAGGGAAGAGTTACAACACCTACTACGAGGCATTTTAGTTCTTTTGCGATTTCTGCGATCACAGGAGCCGCGCCAGTTCCAGTTCCCCCACCCATTCCAGCGGTTACGAATACCATATCCGCACCTTTTAGAACGGAGGCTATTCGGTCTTTGTCTTCTTGCGCCGCTTTATTTCCAACATCTGGGTCACCACCTGCACCCATACCGCGAGTCACTTTGTTTCCGAGTTGAACGCGGTTTTCTACGCTGGATTTGCTCAGAACCTGTTCGTCCGTATTCATTACTATAAATTCAACACCACGGAAATTGGCGCTAACCATGCGGCTAACAGCGTTCATACCACCACCACCAACTCCTACCACTTTGATTACTACGGGACTTGTTCTTTGTTCATCCATATACAGCATAATTTTGCTCCATTTTTATTTTTAATTTCACCTTTTGCAATATACACAAGTTCAATTGGTTTCGGCGAAGTAGTGTCATTCCCGAAATTTTCAGTCGGGAATCTATTGTTCTAGAGATCCCCGACAAAAAAACTCGGGGATGACAAATACCGATTTTCAATTTAGCTTACCTATATTTTACAAATTTGTTTCCATCCAACGCCACATTTTCTTGAGAGGATTTTCTTTTTCTCCTGAAGAGGACGCACTCCATTTATCGCCTGGTGCTTTGCTTTCTATTTCAATACTTCTGACTACATATTTTATTAAGCCTACTGCTGTCGAATACTCGGGAGAAGCCACTCGTTCTGAAAGTCCACCTAGTCCTGCTGGTCTTGCGACGATTACGGATAATCCGAATATGTCTTCCGCGAGTACATCAATTCCAGGAAGTAAACTAGTCCCTCCAGTGAGAATCACTCCACCGGATAAGAACGATTTCTTCCCAGACTTGTCTAGTTCGTGGTTGATATGTTCTAAGATTTCTCTAGTTCTAGCTTCCACGATTCGCACTAAGTCTTGGCGTAAAACTTGTCTAGAAGGTCTTCCGCTTACCGCAGGAACTTCTAACTTTTCGGTTGGTTCAACTGCTTCATGTAAACAATGTCCGAATTTTTTCTTAATGAGCTCTGCTGGTTCGAGTGGAGTTTTAAGACCAATCGAAATATCGCTCGTAATATTATTTCCACCAAATGGAATTACGCTAGAATAACAAACTCCCCCGTCTTGGAAGATTACAATATCCGTTATCCCCGCTCCTATATCAATGACTGCTGTGCCTAAGTCTTTTTCGCCGCTAGTTAATACCGCTTCCGAAGAAGCAAAGCTAGAAAGCACTTTGTCTATTTGTTCGAGACCTGCGCCGTTGATACATTTGTCTAAGTTGTGAACTGTCGTTATACCAGCAGTAACCACATGGACTTCTGCTTCGAGTCTAACACCTGTCATCCCCAATGGCTCTTTGATATTAGTTTGGTCATCTACGGAAAATTCTTTGGATAATACATGTAATACCATTTGATCGCTTGGAACTCTTGGTTGTGCGGCTTCAATCACGCGCCTAACGTCATCATCAGTTACAATTCGTTCTCTATTTGTGATAGCGACTACCGCTTTGGAATTGTCAGCTTTAATTGTCTTGCCTGTAATATTTACAATTACGTGTGAAATTTCTTGTCCTGCCATAAGTTCGGCAAGGCTAATTGCTTCGTTGATGGATTTGGTTGTAGTCTCAATATTGATGATAGCACCATTTTTAATTCCGGAACACGGTGCGGTTCCTGTGCCAATGATTTCGATTTCATTTTCACTGATGGCTCTTCCTACTACAACTTTAATAAGAGAAGAACCCAGGTCTATTGCGGCTATACTGTTGTCTAATTCCTGCATATGATTCTAATGATAAACTGCGTCATCTCCCCTTAAATCTAATAATCTTACGTTCGAAGCTTGGTTTTCAAAATAAGCCAGGCTTGCATATAATTTTCGAATTTGCATACTCTCTAATTTATTTCCCATATTCACCCGAATCCTTTGCGGATACTGAGTATATACCGTTATTTCTCCGTCTTCATCTAGTCGCACTTCTGCGATTCGTTCTTTGAGTGCCGGGTAGGCTTCCAATAGATTTTCTACAGACTCGGAAAATTCTTTTAGCTTTTTATTTACCTTTTGGTCTTTGCCAATTTGAAACTCTCCGCTTAGAACCACAAGGTTTGCATCTCGGATATCATCTACCGAAACCAATTGGTATTCATCATCTATTTCGTACAAATTGTCATTGGAGTTTACGATAAATCGCGCTCCACGCTCCACAATCGAGACTAAAAGTTGCTCTTTTGATCTCCTTGTGACACTTGCTTTTTTGATTCTGGGATGCTTTTCTAGCTTTTCTTCCAAAACTTTTAGGTTGTAGTCCTCAAAAGGAACTCCCGCCTGAACCCCAAGAATCGTCACAATCTCTTCTTTCGTGAGTTTGTGGTGACCTGTGATGACTAGTTTATTTACAGCCGCAGACATTCCTGACTTTCGGTTAAATCCAAAGTCATAGACAATCACAAGTAAAGATGCGAAGATAATAAAAATCCCACCTAGCTTAATTCGATTGTTTCTTACTTCAAACTGCTCTTCGTTCATCGCAAAAATGCCTAAAATCCCTCAAAAAAGTATATTTGTATACTAAATTATCGGATAGACATAATATTCTAGCACATTTTTTATTTATGTCTACTTGAAATTCAGGTGGTTTTAGGGGTTAAAACCTATCGGTGTTATTTAAAGATTACCACGGATGAACACAGATGAACAAAACGATATTCCTTTCAATTTCATAACGTGCGTCGTTTAATCCCATATTATTCAACGTGAACTCGGTGTAAGTCCAAAGCCAGCGTTGCTGGAAACAAATCTATCGAACTCCAGAAACAATTAGGAGTTCGTTAGGAGGATTTTGAATTTGTCATTCTCAAAATTTTCTGTTGGGAATCTCTAGTTCTAAGTAGTATTTTATATTACTTGAGATCCCCGATAAGGGTTCCGCCCTTCGCTCCAAGTATTCGCGAACCAGCGCCTTCGCATGGGGATGACATAAAGGATAACTTTCTTATATCGAATTAACGTTGTACAGTATTGTCAGTCGGTAGGTACTTTGAATGAATTCGTATTTACGATACACCTATCATAGGTTCAATACTAGGTTCCTATCTAAGATTATATGTAGGTTAAATTTTGTAATGTATTTTTCTCAACCTATCTTTGATCCTAGCGGAAAACTTATCCTTGTACCTACTAATGATGTATCGTTATCAATACGTCTTCACGGCGGGAATAAAGTTTTATTTTGTAACATTCAAAAGCTTGGAAAATTAATTCTTAAAAATGAGCGGATAATGGGTATTAGTTTTAATTAGAATTTTATCTTTATTCATTAAAAGTAGGCAAAACATAAGTATTTAATACTAATTAGTGTCTATTTTTAGCCTGGAAGGAAAAGGAAAATAACTTTATATTTATTGATTAAAAGTGCTTTTATAGATTGGATTATTTCGAAATATTGGGGGATTGACTTAAACCATTGATTCGTATTTAGGTTATCTTTTATTTTGCAATAACTTTATTTATTAAAACCATTCGTTTAAAAAAAAAATTTGTATCGGAAAAATAATTAAATTCTAAAGATCGATATTGATAGAATTCATATTTTTTTCTAGTCAGAAATTACACGATAAAAATGGAGATAAGAGAGTCATGAAAAAAATCATTTATATTTTGATCACCGCCCTACTTTTTGTAGGCGGATGTTCGAAAAAGGAAAAGAAATTTTTACCTTTTTCGAGTTCAAGTGGAGATACCACCCAGAATTTTTCTTTAACTGGTGGTGGATCTTTAACAGAAATAAGAGTAACTCCTACAAATGCCCAAATCGCGCAAGGAACCTACGGCGTATTTAAGGCAGAAGGGTATTACTCCAACGGAAGTCACCATGATATTACTTCCGAGGTAACATGGGGTACGCAAAATACCAGTGTTTCTGAAGCAACGGGAACAAAGGGACGCGTTAGCGGAAAAACAGCAGGTACCTCACAAGTAAAAGCTACAATGGATTCCTTAGAAGGAACTGGTAACTTAACTGTCACCAATGCAAGTCTAACTTCCATTACAGTAACAAGCTCTAGCTCACAAGTTGCATCCGGTACAAGCACACAATATACTGCAATAGCTGTTTTTTCTGATGGTTCAACACAGGATATTACAAGTTATGCAAGTTGGACGACAGGTAGCTCCAGTGTTGCAACTGTAGTTAGCAATAATCCTAGCACTGCTGGTCAAGTGACCGGTGTAAGTTCAGGAAGCACAACTGTTGCGGCAAGTTTTACTCCAACTGGTTCTTCGGCTGTATCCAGTAATAATAGTCCTATAGCAGTAGCTGCCGTAACCTTAGTATCTATTCAAATCACTGGAAATTTGAATCCTGCAAAAGGTATTGTAACACAATACGTAGCAACAGGTATTTTTTCAGATGGTAGCAACCAGAATCTCACCAATCAAGTAACTTGGGGAACAGGAGATTCCAATATCGCTACTCAGAGCAATGCTTCTGGGACAAAAGGTATACTAAGTACTGTAAACGAAGGTACTACTTCCGTGACAGCTTCTCTGCTAGGAGTAACTGGAACAGTAAATATAACGATTCCGGCATCCGCCCCGACTCTCACATCCATTGCAATTTCGGGCGGGTCATCTCTTACAGTGGGATTAGGACAACAATTTACTGCAATAGCAACTTATTCAGACAATACTACTTTAGATGTAACCAAAATGGCTGTCTGGAATTCCTCTAATAATGCTGCTGCGACTATCGTTTCTGATTTAGTAAATGGTGGAGCAATGCAATCGGTAGCAACAGGTTCAACTAACATCACTGCTACATTCGGTGGAGTTACCAGTAATACAGTGGCTGTTACAGTAAATTCTGCTACTTTAGTTTCGATAGCAATTACTCCTAACAACAATCCATCTATCATAGCTGGGAATAACCAAACGTTTACCGCAACCGGAACTTACAATAATAGCACGACTGCTAATATCACCTCCTCTGTAACTTGGAACTCTTCTAACACAGGAATTGCAACTATTAGTAACGTAGCAGATGTTACCAAAGGTAGAGCAACCGGTGTATCAGCAGGTTCCACCAATATCACTGCAAGTTTAAGTGGTGTAAATAGTAATACAGTGGCTCTCGGAGTTTCTGCTGCTACTCTGGTTTCTATTGCAATCACTCCGTCTGTTACTTCTACAATCGCTGGTATGACTATTACCAATGCATACACTGCGACAGGAACTTACAACACTGGAATAACAGCAGATATTTCTTCTCAAGTTACTTGGATTTCTTCTAATACAGGAGCGGCTACTATCAGTAATGCGGCAGATGCTTCTAAAGGAAAAATTACAGGTGTATCAGCAGGTTCTTCTAATATTACTGCAACACTAAGTGGCGTAACTAGTAATTCAGTTGGGTTTACAGTTAATGCGACTACTCTTCAATCCATTAGTATCAATGCTCCTGCTTCCTCTGTAATTGTAGGTATGACTACTAACGCATTTACTGCAATCGGTCATTACGACAATGGAACTACTGCGGATATTTCTTCTTCTGTAACTTGGAATTCTTCTGCAACTGGAAATGCGACTATTAGTAATGTGGCGGATTCTAGCAAAGGAAAAGCAACTGGCGTATCAGCAGGTTCAACCAATATTTCCGCTAGTTTAGGTGCAATCAATAGTAGCTCTGTAGCGTTAGGCGTAACTGCTATTACCCTTTCTTCTATTGCAATTACCCCTACAAGTCCTAGCAATTTAATTGTAGGAACTACACAATCAACTGGATTTACTGCAACAGGAACTTACAACAACGGGTCAACAGCTAACATCACTTCGTCTGTAACTTGGAATTCTTCTAATACAGGAAATGCTACGATTGATAATACAGCAACAGCAAACAAAGGAAAGGCAACTGGTGTAACCGCAGGTACAGCAAGTATTTCTGCAACAGATCCTACGACTAGTATTACAAGTAACTCTGTAACTCTAACAGTGGATGCTGCGACTCTCCTTTCTATCAACGTTACTGGGGACACAAGTGTTGCTTATGGAAATCAAACGGCTGCCTACGTTGCTATGGGAACATACAATGATGGACTTGCGCCACGCGATATTTCAGGTAGTGTAACTTGGTCTTCTTCTGATACTGCAAAAGCAACTATCAATGGCACAACCAGAAAAGCAACCGGTATCTACAGTGGGTCTACCAATATCAGCGCGAGCTTAAGTGGTGTAACTAGTAACTCTATTGCGTTAACTGTACAAGCGGTTTTGGCTAATATTTCTGTTACTCCTTCTACTCCTTCTGTGACTGTTGGTGGTACACAACAATTTACCGCTACAGCAAACTATAACGGTGGAGCTTCTTCTGATATTACTAACACAGCAACGTGGACATCGTCTAATACTGGTTTTGCGACAATCACAACGGGTGGTCTAGCAACTGGTGTAGCTGCAGGATCTCCAACCGTTACTGCTGCATTTGGTGGAATGTCAGGAACTGCAACCTTGACTGTGAATGCCGCTGTTACATTAACTTCTATCGCGATTTCTCCGAGAGGGGATACTGTTAGCACAGGTTTCACAAAACAATTTACTGCAACTGGAACCTATTCCAATGGAACAACTGCGGATATAACAAATACTGTTACTTGGGCTTCTTCTGCTACATCAAAGGCTACTATTAGCAATGCTGGTGGTTCAAATGGTCTCGCAACTCCTGTGGCAGCTGGTTCTACAAATATTTCTGCAACGTTAGGTGCGGTATCTGACTCAACAACTCTCACTGTGAACTCAGTTACATTAACAGGTATCTATATTGGGGCTAATGCGACTTATCCGGCAGGGGCAACTAAACAATATACCGCATGGGGTAACTTCTCCGATGGAAGCAAAGTAGACATTACAGATCAAGTAACATGGGCATCTAGTAGTACTGGTGCGGCAACTATTAGTAATGCGTCAGGCTCAAATGGTTTAGCCTCTACTGTAGCTGCAGGGAACACAACTATTACTGCTGTGAAATCAAGCATCACCGGATCCGCAACACTAGCAGTTAAGGCTGAAAATGAAACCGCCGTGACTGATAACTTTACTGGTTCAGTAACTAATAGCATTCCAATTGACCTAATTGTTAAAGACCAAAATGGAGTGGCAGTATCGGGTGTTATAATCAAAATCTATGATGCCTCGTCAAATGGATATGTTCTTTTCCAAGCTCTAAGTGATGGTTCAGGAAGAGTAACAGGAACTTTGCCAATTCAAATGAATTCTAGTTCCATCTTTGTATATGGACAGGCTTATAAAGGTGGATATACATCCTCTATGCAAGCAATTGAAATTGTGAAAGATGTTTCTGGAACTTTAAAAGTTATGTTACTTCTTAAAGACTTTACCTTGGACACAACGATTGCTGCTTTAAACGCTCTCCCAATCACAGATACTGACGGTGATGGTGTAGAAGATGCAAATGATGCTTACCCAAGTGATGCAACTAAAGCATTTAAGACTCGTTTCCCAAGTATGAGAGATAAGGTTTATTCTCTTAACATAGAGAATAACTGGCCGAATCCTACCAACAGAGACTTGAATGACTATACGGTTCAGTTCTATAATGAGGAAGACACCAATGCGACAGGCGGTATAGTAGAGATACGTGGAAATTATCAGATCATAGTCAGAGGGCGTTACGACTACGAAAGTCAAACGCTACAACTCAGACTTCCTGGTTTAGGAGTTTCTGAATACAAAGCAACTTACTATCGTTACGATGGAACACAAAGACCGTCTAGTTGGACAGTTTCTACAGTTAGTGGCGGAGTTGATACAGCTTTGACTGTTAATAATCCTCTTACTATCACTAACCCAACAGCAGCACAACTGAAAGATAATCTAGTGTTAATCCCAAAAACATCCAGTAACGCAACAACAGATGTACTCCTCAATAATGCAGGGGCTCCATCTACTCACTCTACTGGTGGTTATAGTAGCACATTTAAAACATTCCGTCCAGGTGATATAGGTCGTGTTAGTATCAAACTAACTTCTCCAGCAACAAGAGATGAAGTAGGAAATGCTCCCTATGACTTATACCTGAGATACTTCCAAACTCCCTCTACATCTGGCTCTGCGAAAGAAATCCATGTGGCTGGGTCTGGTTATGTTTGGGCATCAGGTGACTCAACTTATTGTCCTTATCACGCTCCCGTTGAAGCTGATTCTGCTTGCGTAGGTAAAGATAAGTATAAGAGTGATAATATTAAGTTCGCTTGGGGAACAATCGTTCCTGGAGTTTGGAAACCACAAGTAGAAGGCAAAAACTTAAACAGTTCAACTGATTCGGCTTACCCTAAGTATTTAGATTGGATTAATTCAAACGGTAACACCTACACAAATTGGTATAAGGCAGCAAATATCGTTAACTCTAACGCATATCAAATCCTACCAAAACCAAACAAAAACCTATGTCTAGATTGTGCAGGTGCTGATACCTATGATCCTGGAACAGCCGGAAATGACAGCGGAAAATACTACTGCTCAAATACTGCTGGAACTCCATCTGGTTGTGTTTTAGGTGATTTACCAACCTCATACACAACAACTGCGGATGTAGCCTTCGTAGACGAAGTGATCAATGGTGGTAACAAACTTATGGCTTATATTTCCAAGTCAGCGAAGAGTGGCACAACAAGAGGAGTCGCAGCAGCCATCGCACTCCTTGTGGGCGCAATTCTCGCAGGTAGAATTTGGAGTAACCGTAAGAATAAGTAAATTTCACTAACCTCTGCCCGACTTCCATTCCACCCCTCTCGTTTACGAAAGGGGTTTAAACCAATGGAAAACGCCAGGAGTATTAAGTGATTAAAAAAGACCCCTTTTCAAGGTGTAAGCCTTGGAGAGGGGTTTTTCTTTTGTTGGAACCGAATTTACAAAAAAGTTCAGACATATTAAAAAAAGAATATCGAAATTTTGCAATTTGCATACCGTGTTCGCGAAAGAATCAATCCTTTTTTTTCGTCAGATGAAATAGGAAATTATGGAGAAGAGTGTTATGAGAAAAATACTATCTGTACTGATCACAGCCCTGCTTTTTGCAGGAGCTTGCTCAAAAAAAGAAAAAAAATACATCCCCTTTACAAGTTCAACAGGGGATTCATCGGTTAACGTAAGTAGGAGTGCCACAGGTGCTTCTCTTACCAATATTACCGTTTCCCCGGCAGACCAATCTGTTGCAAAAGGCACACAGGCAATCTACAAAGCAACAGGGATTTATTCGGATGGAACAACCCTAGATATTACAAACCAATGTGATTGGACTGTTAACTCTGAGACCGATAAAGTATCAGCCGTTGATTCCCCAAAGGGTAATTTTTTAGGTGTAGGACTTACATCTGTCGGAACTCCAGCGCAGATTAGCGCAGGTTATAATTCTATAGCTGGGAATGCTAGTTTAAATGTGACTGCTGCCACACTGACCTCTATTCAAATCACAGCAGTGCCGAGTTTAGTTTCTGGTGGTACGGTTCAATACTACGCAACTGGTATTTTTTCGGATGGCACAACACAAGATATATCCGCTTTAGTAACTTGGTCTTCTAACAATTCATCTGGAATTTCTATTGATAGTCAAACTGGAATTGGAACAGGCGGAAGCTCTACGGGAGCAGTAACTATTACTGCCACACTTACGAACCCTGAAAATTTTCCAAGTGTTGCAAATAATGGAACAGCAACTACGAGCACAACGGTTACTAGTCCAACGGTTGTTTCGATTACAATAACTGGGGTCTCTTCTATCAGTGCAGGAAATACAACTAGTTATACCGCAAGTGCTCAATTTTCCAATGGAACATCTTCTGATATTACAACACAAGCCACTTGGAGTTTAACTAATACCACTCATGCAGCTATCAATGATAGTGTTGGAAATAAAGGAGTTCTCACTTCTATCTCTATTGGATCAACAATCGTTCAAGTTTCTTATTTAGGTGTAACTGGAACAAAACCAGTAACTATCTCTGCAGCTACTGTTACTTCAGTGGTAGTAAGTCCATCTCCTCAGTCCATTGCAAAAGGAACCACTACTCAATTCACAGCAACTGCTACTTATTCGGATGGCTCTGTAGTTGATGTTACCAATTCTGCTGTTTGGTCTTCTTCCAATTCTGCTGTTGCAGGAGTAGATACTTCTTCAACGACTGGGGGAACCTCACAAGCAATCGGCATGGGATCTGCTACAATTTCTGCTTCCATAGGTGGACAATCAGGTTCGGGTAATTTAACTGTAACCGCAGCCACTCTTGTTTCTATCGAAATCAATGGAAGCTCTTCTATCGCAAAAGGAACTACAAAACAATATACTGCAACTGGAACCTACACAGATGGTAGTACATTAGATATTACTTCTTTAGTAAGTTGGAATTCTTCTTCTACAGGAAATGTAGCAATTAGTAACGGAACTGGAACAGAAGGACTTGCTACTGGTGCAGGACAAGGATCTAGTACAATTCAAGCTTCTCTAAATGGAATTACCAGTAATTCCTCTACACTCACTGTAACACAAGCTACTTTATCTTCCATAGCAATTGGTGGAAATGCGACTATTACTGCTGGAGCGACTAATCAATATACTGCGATAGGAGCTTTTACAGATGGAACCACACAAGACATTACTTCTTTAGTAACTTGGTCATCTTCTTCTACGACTGCGGCTACTATTAGTAATGCGGATGGGTCTAATGGACAAGCATCTGCCATTTCCGCTGGAACTAGTAGCATAACAGCAAGTATCCCAAGTGGGGTAAATGGCATAGTAACTACTGGTGGTGGAACTATTATTAGTAATTCATCTACCTTAACTGTAAATCCAAGTATTACACTCAGTTCGATCAGTGTTTCGCCTAACGGTATATCTTTACCTACAGGATTTACACAACAATATACTGCGATAGGAACTTATTCCAATGGAACTACAAGAGATATTACATCGGAAGTTGCATGGAGTTCTTCTTCTACAAGCATTGCGACTATCGGTGGTAGCACAGGTCTTGCGACTACCGTTGCAACAGGAACTACTACAATTTCTGCAACTCTTGATAATAAAACAGGAAGTAAAACTTTGACTGTAAATAGCTTAACAGTTAGTTCCATCTATATTGGTAGAGATGCTTATTTGCCTCTATACTCAGATGAACCTACGAACAGCAATAAATCAATCAAATACTATACTGCCCTAGCGACTTTTAGCAACGGATCACAGATAGATGTGACAGATGTAGCAACTTGGACTTCCTCTAATTCGTCTGTTGCAGCAGTTGATAATTTAAGTCCCAATAAAGGAAAGGCAACCGCAGTTTCGACTGGTGGACCAACTACAATCACTGCAAGTTACGGTGGAAAATCGGGAACTGCAAATTTAACTGTAAACGCAAGCAATTACAATTCAGTTAGTAGTACATTTACATCTAGCATCTATAGTACAGTTCCTGTTAATATGAATGTAAAATCTTCGGATAATGTTGCCGTCTCTGGTGTGACTGTAAAAATTTATACCTCGCAAGATATAAATAGTGATGTTCTATTCCAAGGAATTACCAATACACAAGGAAATGTAACTGGAACAGTTGGGCTTACCATTAATTCAGATTCTATCACTGTGTATGCGCAAGCTTACAAAGGAACCTATACATCTTCTTGGTATCCAATCCAAGTTGTAAAAGAAATAAACGGAACGATCACAATCATTCTACAATTTGGTGATTTAGTTCTAGATGGAAGTTCAGGGAATTTGAATGGAATAACTATTGTTGATAGTGATGGGGACGGAGTTGAGGATTCTCTTGATTATGCTCCAAATGATCCACAAATTGCATTCAAACAAAGATACCCTGGAAAAAATTCAGGAAAAGTATTTACCCAAAGTTTCGAAAGAGATTGGCCTAAGTATAGCACAACTAGCACAGACTTAAACGACTATGTAGTTCAATACTACTATGAAGAATATCTGAATGCTGCTGGTAAAGTTACAAAGATTTTAGGTAATTTTGAAGTAGTCACAGCCATCTGGAATACTTCTCATAAAGCTGGACTTAAACTTCGTCTTCCTTCTAGCGCGAACGTTTCTTCTTTCAAATCGGAAAGATACACCTATACGAATGTTGCGAAGGACACTGTTACGAACCTTACAGATTTAACCGCTAGTCAGTTGAAAGATAGCTTATTTATTTTTCCCCAAAGAAATTTAAATACTACAGCGGGTTGCCCAAGTGATGTATTATGCGTTACTGGTGTTAATGGGGATGCTCCTTTCGAAAATCCATATTATGGAAATTCAGGTGCTTCTCATGGTGCATTCTATCCGGGTGACATTAGTAGAGTTAGCATTCAGTTCGGTGCTCCGATTTCACGGGATGAGTTAGGATCAGCTCCTTATGATGTGTTCCTATTCTACTCAGACGGAAGTTATTACCCATCTCCAGCAACCAAAGAGATTCATAGAGTTGGTCTGGGATATTTATGGAGTGCAGCTGATCAAATTCCATCCGGTGCAGTATCAACTGGTAAAACACAGGCTGATTATATCGGCAAAGATAAATACCTAGATGAGTGGGCTGTATTTCAGTGGGCGATTCTGATTCCACAAGTTTGGAAACCTGGTCATGAAACAACTGTGATCAACAATACTTCAAAAACCGGTTACATTAAGTATGCAAATTGGGTAAGCACAAAGGGACAGCAAAATGCAGATTGGTTTAAGGATACTGTAAATATGGTTCCTGATAAAATTTACCAAATTCAACCTTTACCAAATAAGAATCTTTGTTTGGATTGCACAGTTGGAACAGAAGCTTACGATCCATCTACTCTACCCACAACCTATACTGCAACCTCTGAAGTAGCATTTATGGAGCAAGTAATAGATGAAGGAAGCAAACTGATGGCATATATTTCGCAATCGGCAGAGAGTGGTTCAACTAGAGGAATTGCAGCAGCAATCGCCCTTCTGGTGGGAGCAATTCTAGCAGGTAGAATCTGGAGAAATGCTAGGAAATAAAAAAACCTAAAGGTTGTGTAAAAGTAAACAAACTTTTATACAACCACAGTTAATCAATGTTAACCCCTCTCTAAAGCCCAATATAGGCAATAAAGAGGGGTTTTTATTTTTTAACGTGACCTCGATGTAACGGGAGATTACTCTCTGTCATCCCCGAAATCCCTTATCGGGGATCTCAAACAATATAAAATCATTCTTAGCACTACAGATTCCCGATATCGCTTGCCGGTAGCGGGTGGGATTTCGGGAATGACGCTCACGCTATGAAGGATAGCTTTCTTATATCGAACTCACGTTAATTGATTACTGTTTCTACTAAATTAAATAATTTCTTTTTTACAACTTCACGTGTATAATTCATCTCTACATATCTTTTACCATTAGCCCCCATTTTTTTTCGAACCTCTGAACTGGAGAGAAGATAATTCATAGTAGCCGAAAAGCTATCTTGATCAGAATAATACAGTCCAGCATTACTTCGATTGCAATGAGCGCGAAGAATTTCAGAGTCATTATTTACGAGTACTGGAACTTCTAATAACCAAGCCTCCATTACAACAATCGAAAAACTCTCTAGATGAGAAGGATTCACTAAAAAAAGAGAATGCCTTAGATAACTTACTTTTTCTTCTTCGGATATGTATCCAGTAAAAATTATATCCTCATTGGATAATCTCTGTTTCCCTCCCCCAACTAAAACCAATTTAAGATTCGAATCGTATTTCTGTTTCCATTCCTTAAATTGTTCTATAAGGGTAAATACACCTTTGCCGGCATCAATTCTTCCAATATAGAGTATATACTCGAACCTAGGCGGGCTAATAGATGTAAGCCTCGGCGGATCAACATGTAATCCAATCACTGAATATTTACTTGGTTCATAACAATAAATTTTTTTAAATAAATCTCTTTCCTCTGGAGTATTAAAAGAATAGGTTACTTCATTTGTCAGAATTTTCTTAAAGATTGGAAAGTATGCAGGTGGTTCATCGTGTAAGGTAGTAACACAGATTGATTTTTCTTTAATTTTGTCCATTCCGTAAATCGTAGTATAATAAAGATAAGTCATAAAAATAAATGCATTGTATTCATTGTGATTTCTGTTTATGAATTCAATTAGGTCAGGGCAATAGGGACCTTGCATTTTGATCCATTCCAACATCTCCTCTTCTTGAATATCAGGCATTTTTTGTATTAATTTTGCATGAAACTTGTTGAAAGATTTTATAGTTCTAGTTTTTCTTACAGAAAATCTTCTTACTAGAATATTTCCAAAATGCTCTAGATTGGTAGGGATTGCTTTTTTCCAAGTAATATAGTCCAAAGCATTAGTTGTTAGGATTTCTAAATCATATTCTTCTGATAGAAGTTCGGCAAAATTTAGCGCATGTTTTTCTGCCCCACCTGAGATATGAGGGGAAAATATGGGTGATACAAGTGCAATCTTTTTCTTCATGCTAAATCAAGATTGACCAGATTCATTTTAAAATAAAGATAAATATTAGGGGAGAAATTTTGGATTCCAAAAAATATTCAGTTGGCTTGAATCGAAAAATACTCTCCATTTATTTGAGTATTGGGATTGGAATATTTGCAATTTATAAAGCATTTATACAGCATTGGGTCTGCGATGATGCATTCATTTCGTTTCGATATGCCAAGAACTTAACGGATGGTCTGGGACTTGTCTATAACGCTGGAGAATTTGTAGAAGGTTATACCAATTTTCTTTGGACAATTTTTCTTTCGGTTGGAATGTTTTTTCATTTAGACCCGATTCATGTTTCAGCAGGACTTGGAATTCTTTTTTATTTTCTTACACTCTTTGTTTTATATAAAACTGGAACTACCGCGTACGAAATTAGAGCAGGTAAACGTTATAAATCCTTTTATTTTCCGATTGCATTTGCTGGATTTGCATTGCATTCTCATGGGCAAATTTTTGCAACAGGGGGGCTAGAAACGTCTCTATTTAGCTTTTTATTATTAGCGGGCACTGTATTTTTACTTTTGAGTAACAGAGGATTACACTTATTAACCGGTTTTTTTCTTTTAGTTCTTGCGATTATGACAAGACCGGATGGGGCTTTATTTTATATATTTGCATTTTTATATACTGCATTATTCAAATTTAGACATACTGATTACAAAACGTATTTTACAAATCAGCTTGCTCTTCAACTTCCTTTTATTTTTATTTTTCTGCCTTATTGGATCTGGCGTTATACGTATTTCGGTTGGTTTTTTCCCAATACTTTTTACGCGAAATCAGGAATGGGAACCTACTTAGAGCAGGGAATCAAATATATACTTTTATATTTTAATTCTTACTATGTATTGTATTTACCTTTTGTTTTGGTGTTTTTTTGGTTTTTGCGGCTATTTAAGATTAGCTCTCAAATTAGATACTTTTTTCTAACCAACTTTTCTTCCGCTTACAAATCTAGAAGAAGAAAAATACGTTTACGCCATAGAAAACTATATCGAATCAATCCAACTTTTTCGCTAAAAAAAATCATTTCTGGTCAAAGCCGCATTGATAACTTTTATGTGAGAATCTTTATTTTGTTCCTTCTACCATCGTTTTTATACATTGTTTATCTCACAAAGATTGGAGGCGACTTTATGTTTGCCCGTCTTTTAATTCCGATCACACCTTTACTTTATTTAACTACTGAGTTATTTTTGTTTCGAATGAAATTTAAGCGAGTGAGAATTTTACTAAGCATTCTAGTAATTTTAGGTACAGGATTTTACTATAACCCGTATAAAGGAACAGATTTACCAATCGTGGATAATATAACCAACGAAAGCGATATTTACAAATTAAAAAACGTTTACCAACTAAAACTTTCCCTTTTACCTTTTCGTAAAATTTTTGAAGAAGAGGAAATCAATATCGCGTACGGTGGATCGCAAGCGATGTTAGCTTATTATCTAAATCCGAAAGTAGCTATTGAAGCAGTCACAGGACTTACAGATGAATTTGTTGCCCACCAAATAATAGCAAAAAGAGGAAAAGTTGGGCATGAAAAACCAGCTCCAATTTCCTATCTGCTCAAGCGAAACATACATATTCATTTTTTCCCAACTCCCGATACACCTAAAACGGATTACAATTCTATTCGTCTAAAAAATATTCCGGGGGAATTTAGAATTATCCGCTATGACTCAGCACTCTTTTCTGAGTTAAAAAAAACTAAACTATTTGAATTTCAAAGATTTGAAACTTACCTAGATAAATACATTTCTGAAATGGATAAAAAGACTAGAAGAGAAATACAAAAAGATTATTTAGAATTTAAAAAGTATTATTTTGATTGGAATGAAGATGATAAAAGAGAGAGAGTATTTCTGGAATAACCGCAAGAGCATTGCACCCAAGCGGTTATCCAAATGAAACTATTTTGTAGAGATCTCTGTCGGTGCTGGATCTTCTACTAACTTGCCCTTTCCCTCGCAAGCAGATAGACTAAAACTTGCTAAAGAAATTGCAAGGATACACAATGTGAGAAAAATCTTGATCAAATATCTCTCCTTTTGCTAAAATTTGTCTACTTAATTTCTAGCTGAAGACCATATCTGTAATTGGATTTTGTCTTATGACAAGCTCGATACTCTGCCCCTTTGGGCTCTGTGAGTGGTCGAATTCCGCCGTAGATTTCGTCTTCAGTAATTTCATATAAGCATACGTTTTAAAAAATAGCAAATCTTTTTTTTAAAAAAGTATTTTATTTTTCAAAAAATCTTTTCAGAAATAGGTTTCCGCTTTTTTCATTGTAGAGCAGAGAGCAGAAGAAACAAATCATCGAAGCATAAAAGTTCAGACGGTGTCCGACATATCCTCACAGATTTTTATTGATTGATTTCCATTTTATGTAACAGTAAAGATACACAAATAAAAATCTGAAATAAATTACCAGGTAACAATCTCTACAGGCAAATACCCATTAATCTCTCTCGGAATATTTGCTTTGACCATGATGGACTCACCTGACCCATTTTTAAATTGTAACTTATATGCATGAAGCAGACAGCGTGGCGCGAGCGGAGTCTTGCGAGTAGTATAGACTTTATCCCCGAGTATTGGAAATCCTTTTTCAAAAAGATGAATTCGAATTTGATGTCGCCTCCCTGTTACAAGTTTTGCGTATACTACCGAATAGCCTTTCTTTTCATTTCGATAAATTGTTTTACACTCTGTGATTGCTTTTTTACCACCACTTCTTACTGTCGTAACTCGTTTGTTTCCATCTTTTAAGAAGGATTCGATTTTAAATTCATCCGGTGGATTTCCTTCTACTACCGCCAAGTAATACTTATCCGCACTTTTTAGAATCTCATCAACTTCTTTGTTTGTTTCTTCTTTTAATCCAAATACTACAAGTCCACTTGTTTCTAAATCCAAACGATTCGCTGTTCTTAGGTAAGGCAGGTTTAATTCTTTTTGTAAGTTAGACGTAAAATTTTCTCGCTTCGGATCCTTTGTTTCATGTACAGGAATCCCTGCTGGTTTATTAGCGATTAATAGCGTTTCGTCTCTATAGAGAATTTCAGTCATGGTATATTAAATTTATCTTTACTCTAAAACTAAAATTTCATTTCCTTACCGTATGAAAACTACAATATTATTCTTTCTTGGATTTACATCTATTCTATTTTCTCAATCAGTAAGCAATGAATCTCATCGTAAATCTGTTTCGATTACAGTATATGAATCTTTTGCTCTAATCAAAGAATCTCGAATTACTACTCTTCCCCGCGGAATTTCGATTCTGAAATTTGAAGATGTTGCCAAAGAAATTCTTCCTGCATCTGTTCGAGTGAGCAGCGCTTCAAATCCAAATATCAAGACTCTTGAACAAAACTATCGCTATGATGTAATCAATAAGGATAGCCTATTGAATCAATACTTAGGAAAAGAAATTTTTTTAATTAGATATCGTCCGCAAACTGGTGATTTGCCTCCGATTAAAATTCAATTACTTTCTTTCGAAAATAAATTGATGTATAAACTAAATAATGAAATTATTATAGATGATGAATACTCCCCCAAGTTTGTAATCCCAAGCTTAAATGAGAATATATTTATTCGACCTACTTTACTTTGGAAACTTTCCAATGAAGGCTCGGAAGAATTTGATTTAGACGTATCTTATCAGACGGAAAAATTCTCTTGGTCGGCAGATTACAATCTAAGCCTAAGTGAGAACGAAAAAAATGCAGATCTACAATGCTGGGTGAGCCTTGAGAATAATTCAGGTGCTGGTTATAAGAATGCTAATTTACAGTTAGTCGCTGGAGGTGTTAAAAGATTAGTTAGAAATGAATTCAATAAATCTTGGGTCGCAGATGGTCCATCAGGCAATCTTCCTCCTGGTTACAAAGATGTCGATTATCAGAAAGCAAATTATAAATTTGAACAGGAAAATTTAGCTGATTATTATCTCTATAACTTGGATACAAATGTAGATATCGCAGATAAAGAATTAAAGCAAATCCAACTTTTTTCTGCCAAGGATGTAAAGGTAGAAAAAACCTATTTAATAAGGGCAGGATTGGTGACAGAACTAGATAACTACAAACCAGAAGTCGAGTATAAAATTCGAAATAATAAAGAAAATTCCCTAGGTCGACCTCTTCCTAAAGGAGTGTTTCATCTTTATAAATCTGATTCAAGGGGCTTACAGCAATTTATCGGTGAAGATAAAATTGAGCATACGCCTGATAAAGAAGAAATCAAAATTATTTCTGGAAATGCTTTCGACATCGTAGTAAACGGGCGAGAAGTTTCTAGAAAGGAATTAGGAAAAAAGAAAGGATACCAGGCAAAGCACGAAATCCGAATTCGAAATGGCAAAAAAGAATCCGTTAAAATTAAGTATTACCATCAATACGAAACGGGAGAGGTTCGTTTTATTGAAACTAGTCATAAATTTAAAAAGGATCAGATTCGTTATTTTACAGAATTGACCATAAAAGCTGGAGAGGAAGCTAAGATAGAGTATACGCAAGAAGTAATTTGGTATAAGTATCCAGAATAAGATTGAATAGGCTTGACAATTCCTCTGTCTAAACTAAATTTGAGAAGTGGACTTGCTAAACAAAGACTTAATTTTCAAAGAATTAATCAAACACCAAGCAAAACTAAAAAGCTTCGGAGTAGCTAAATTAGGACTGTTTGGTTCTTTTGTAGACAATACCCAAACCGAAAATAGCGATATCGATTTCCTTGTAGAATTTGAAGATGGGAAAAAAACTTTTGATAACTACATGGAATTAAAATTTTTTTTTGAAGAAATTTTTCATCGTAAAATTGATTTAGTTACCCCTAAAAGTATAAAGCCTTTATTGAAAGAATCCATTTTCAAAACTGTTCAATATGCTGCGTAATGTTCAAGCTTACTTCAACATTGAAGATGAAATTATCTGGAGTGCAGTAAAATACAAGTTGCCACAATTGAAAAATGCATGTCAGATTATTCTAGATAAATTACTTAGTGGCGAAATCGAAAATTAAGACGAAAAAATTTCAATCATACTATATCAAATTAAAAAAATTCCGCAGGCGTAACATCGAACGTGCCCATTTCCAATAAAGTATGAGTGAGAGAGGATAACTATTAAATCGAATCAGCGCACCTGAAACGGAAAATCGAGATTTTGCGCTAATAGGTTCGTCTCTATTTTCGTTAATCCAAATAGCAAGTCCTTTTAGACCTGTGAATTCTTTTGTTCCGATGATAAAATTCAGTTCGAGTTCACCATGCAGTAACTCTGGGCTGACAAAGGGCGCATAAAAGCCGTAACCCGTCAGATAAAAAACCATTGTAGTTTCTTGGTATTGTTTTGTTTTTAAATCTAAGACACATATAAGGGGAACTCGAAGTACCTGCCTTTGAAAAAATTCTGGATTAACTAAACCTCCGAATAAAACACTTATCGCGATCATAAAAGGATAAATGATAAATATACTTATATATTCGTAGAGTAAAATTTTTTTAAAAATGGATTTTCTTATTTCAGGAAAATAAAAATATAAAATAAGAAAGCATATACTTAAAATAACACAAAACAAAATATAAAGACTTCTTCTAAGAGATACTTTCTGGAAAAGATTCGTAGTTTTTTTAAAAAACTTTTGTTCGTTATAAAGCCAGAGTTCATATTTCGTATAACGTCTTATTAGCTCGTAATCTTGGATAGATAATTCAATCAAGTCCAAGGCAAATTTAGGAAGAGAACTCTTAGAATATGCACCAATAAATTCAACTAATATAAAATTATAAACAAGAATAAGAGGTAAGAGCATAAGATACTTACCACCAATAAATCCAAAATAATTGTAGACCCCATGCGAAATATAGGCGAGACCAAAACCTTCCAGTAGATATAAAAATCTTTTTCGCCTATTCGAAGAGGACGCCCAGTCAAAGAATGAAAAAGTCCAAGCAGCACTGACATTATTTTTGAACCAACTTTTATAGTTTGCTTCGGTAAAGAGGAATTTCATACAAAAATATCCGAAAATTCCCCCATTTAGCATATGTAAAACCAAGGAAGTAATCGTGCGCAGCATCAGGGGCCAAAAAGAAAGTATGGAAGAATAAAACGTGTTCTCCACAAATCCAAATGCTCCCCCAACGACGACCCCATAATAAATACCGTCGTACAAAACTTCTCTGATTCGAAAATACCAAAGTAGAAACAGAATAGATAGGCATTTTACTACCTCTTCTATGAGTGCAGAGTAAAAAAAGGCAGTGTTAAATGCATTTTCTGGCAAACCCAATTCCTTCAAACCTAACTGAAGCGCCAGGGATGAACCTGCTGCCACAATGCCCAAAATAATTGCAGCTAAATAATCCCGCTCACTCGTTCCATAAATCAGGGGATTTTTGTAGTGATTTTGGTAGCTATATAAAATTGCACCACCAAAACTGAGTACCAAATAGAGATTGAAGTCAAAAAAAAACATCTTTGGGGCAGTTTTTTAAAAATCCCAAAAAATTATAGAAAATTTAAAAAAAAATTGTACAATTTTGTCGATTTGTTATTATGTCACAGAGTTTATTTTCCGAGGATACTTATGCCTGAGTCTTTACAAAAAGTTATTAACCAAATCAAAGAGCTATTCGCTAAATTAGATAGCACCAAGAAGATTATCGTTGGGGCAGTTTTTGCTGTTGTTGTCATTGCCATCATCATTCTCTCCACCTTTTCTTTAGATAAGAATGCTGTGATTCTTTTTAAGGACTTACAACCAAAAGATTTTTCGGAAATAACTAAAAAGTTAGACGCTCTTGGTTTTAAATATTCATCGAGTGACACTTCTATCATTTCGGTTGATCCAGAAAAAAGACAGGAAATTATCACTAAACTCGCACAAGAAAATTTAATTCCAGCAGGTGTGCAAGGTTGGGAACTTTTTGATGTAGAAAAATTTACCGAGACTCAATTCGACAAAGATATTAAAAGATACCGCGCTTTAAAAGGTGCCATTGAAAAATCTCTCATGACTCTTCACTCTATCGAAAAAGCAGATGTCAATATTGCATTTCCCGAAACAGAATACTTCGAAAATAATACTACTCCAGTTAAAGCTGCGGTTATTCTCCATTTTGTGCCCGGCGTAGACAAATTATCTCCTAAAGAAATTAGAGGTATCGTAAACTTAGTCTCCCGTGGTGTTCCTAAATTAAAACCAGAAGATGTAAGTGTGGCTGACTCTACCGGAAAAATCATCAGTGACTTTGAAGAAGACTTAGAAAAAGAAAAAATTGAATTAAGACTAGTGCAAGAAAAAATGAGGATTGCAGACGAACAACGAGTAAAAAAATTAATCGACGTCCGCAAAACCTTACAATGGTTACTCGCTGGAGAAGATAGAGTTGACATTACCCGCTTTGAATACGATCTCAACTGGGATGAAGTATCTTATAAAGAAAATACTGTTTCTCCTGTGATTGAAACTGCGGATAATCCAAATACTCCTTACGATGAAACAAAAGTAGTAGATGGATATTCTCTGAAAGTATCAGACAAAGAAACTTCTGAAAAATTCAATGGTCGTGGATTTACCCCAGAAGGTCCCGCAGGAACAGAGCCAAATCTTCCGCCGGGTTATAAAGATGTAGACTATCAGAAAGCAAATTATGAAAAAGATGAAAAGATTCGTAACTATGAATTTAATCGTAAAGTAAGTGATGTCAAAAAACAAAAATGGAAAATCGACAAGATTAATTTAGGTGTTGTGATTGATGGAGTTTGGACAAAAAAAGAATCCGAAGATGGTTATAAATTTGAAAGGACATACACACCAGTAGCCGCAGACGATTTAAGAAATATCAAAAAGAATTTGGAAAGTTCTTTAGGTATTGATAAAACAAGAGGCGATTCTGTGAACGTAATTTCTATTCCTAGAGATAGAAGTGCGCAGTTTGCTGCGGAAGATGCGGAGCTCGCGCGTCAAAAAGCAATTCGAAATGCAATCGTAATTTCACTCGCAATTCTTACCTTTCTCATACTCGTAATTCTAATCTACAGAGCAATCAAAAAAGAAATCGCAAGAAGAAGAAGATTAAGAGAAGAAGAATTAGCCGCTCAACAACAAATGATGAGAGAAGCAGCACTCCGAGTAATGGAAGAAGGAGGGGCAGACGTGGAGTTGTCCCTCGACGAAAAACTCAGAAAAGAACTTCTAGAAAATGCGATCAACCTCGCAAAAGAAAAACCAGAAGACGTGGCACAATTACTCAGAACTTGGCTTTCTGAAGAGGAGGCAGGTTGATACAGACCAAAAACCAAACTAGCAAAGCGGCTATTCTCTATAGTCTGATTGGGGAACATATCCCCAAGTCAGTATTGGCAGAACTTTCTCAGGAAGAGTTAGAAAAACTTTTCCAAAAAGTAACAGAGATGCAAAAGCCGACTAACGTAGAAGAGAAGAGTGTCTTATCTAAGTTTGCCGATAGTTTTAACCGATTACGCGGAAGTTCTACGGCTGCTTACCAGGCAAAGATTAATCGCGAAATCGAAAAGTTGATTCAAGAATCTGCGAATAACAAAGTTTCTCCGCTTGTAGAGTTAAAGAAAAAAAAACGAGCCGAATTAGGATTAATCGTAAAAGAAGAAGATGCAAGAACCATTGCTCTTGTGATGAGTTTTGCTAATCCAGATGAAGCATCTTCTCTCATTGAAGATTTTCCTGAGAAAAAAAGAGAAGAGATCATCTATGAAATTCATAAAATAGATTTTCATTCTGAAACTGTTCGAAATGAATTAGAACGTTTCTTAAATTTCAAATTTGATTTAATTAAAAACAACCAGACTGTTTCGAAAGTTAGAAATAGAGGAAGTAAAATTACGGCAGAGATACTAAGTCGTATTAGCCCCCATGTTTCGTTTCGACTTTTTTCTAAAATCAAAAAAAAGAATCCGTTATTCGCTGAAAATATAAATCAACATTATTATACAATGGAAGATTTACAATACGCGAGTAGATCTGCTTTAACTGAATTTTTAGCACAAATTCATCCAATTGTGATTGCATCTTCTTTTAAAGGTGTAGAAACTGAGATAAAAGACAAACTTTTAGAAAGAGTAGATCCTTGGCTCTCAAAACAAATTGCATTAGAGATGGATTCGATGGGTCCAATTTCGCTTGCAGAAATAGAAGAAGCGCAAACTGCTATTATTACGCTCTTAAACGAATCAATAGATAAAGGCACTATTAAATTATGGAAGGTAGGTTAATCAATGGCTAAATTAGTTTTTAAACCAATGCAAATTGCGGAGACTCAATCCGCTTCAGGTGACGCAGTTGAACTTGCGATTCCCGAGAAGTATAAAAAATTTCACACTGCAGAAGAGGAAGAAGAGTTTGAAGTTGACCAAGAAGGCAATATCATTGAGCAGTACCAAGGTCCTTCCATTGATGAGATCGAAGCCGAGTTAGATAGATACCGCCAAGAGACTGAAGACCAAGTCCGCCAGATGCTTGCAGATGCAGAGGCGAAGGCAGAAAAAATTGTAGAAGATGGAAAAACTCGTGCCTTCCAATTAATCCAAGACTCAAAAGAAAAAGTTAAAACAGAAGAAGACTCTGGTCGTGCAAAGGCAGAACAAATCTTAGATCGCGCAAAACTCGAAGTAGAACGTATGATCAAAGAAGCAGAAATGAAGGTTGCTGAAATTGAACACGAAGCTTACCAAAGAGGATATGACGCCGGTCGTGAGGTTGGATTCAAGAAGGGGCAAGGTGAAGTTAGGCGACTCATTGACCGTTTAGGAACGATAGTCGGTAAAGCCATTGATATTCGAGAAGATATTATCCAAGCTTCTGAAAAGCAAATGGTCGAAATGATTCTTATCATTGCTCGTAAAGTTATCAAAGATGAAATCATTGAACGTAAAGAAATTGTTCTCAATAATATTCGGGAAGCTCTCAAACGAATCAAAGATAGAGATCGTGTGGATATTCGTGTTAACTTCTCTGACTTGGAAATCACAACAGCGCATAAAGACGAACTCATCAAACTCATGGAGTCTCTACGTAAAGTTAATATATTTGAAGACTCTCGAATTGATCGTGGTGGTGTTATTATCGAAACAGACGTGGGTGCAATCGACGCTCGTATTTCTACACAACTCAAAGAAATCGAAGAAGCAATTCGTAACGCAGAGCCAATTTAGGATTATCCTGTGATTGAAAAAAAGTTTACAGAAAAAATTGACGTTCTCTCCAAGTATAAACTAATCGTCAATCGAACCGAGCCGATTCGTAAAAGCGGTAAGGTCATGAGAGTACTTGGAAATGTAATTTTTTCACAAGGTCCACCTGATTCTAAGATTGGGGAGATCATGGAAATCGAACGCCAAGATGGTAAGGGTTATCTTCAATGTGAAATTATTGGATTTGATGGGCATAAATACACTCTTATGCCTCTCGGTGAGGTAAGTGGAATTTTCCCAAAGGCATTTGTATTTTCTTCTGGAAAAAAACTTACTATTCATGTCGGCAAAGAGCTATTAGGCAGAGTGATGAATGGCGCAGGAAGACCGATAGACGGCAAAGGCATCATTGTTACCGGTGAAGAAAGATCTCCTGATAATGAAACACCAAATCCACTAGATCGACCAATGATAAAAGAGCCTGTCATTACTGGAGTTCGTGCAATTGACGGGTTACTCACCATTGGTCGCGGACAAAGAATTGGTATTTTTTCTGGTTCCGGTGTAGGTAAATCAACATTACTCGGTATGATTGCTCGGTATACTAACGCTGATGTGAATGTTATTTCTCTTGTAGGGGAACGCGGTCGTGAAGTAAATGAATTTTTGGAAAATGAAATCGGTCCGGAGGCAATGGAAAAAACAGTTGTTTTTATTGCAACATCTGATTCTCCTAAAATGCAACAAGTGAATTGTGCGTTACTCGCGACATCCGTTGCAGAATACTTTCGCGATCAGGGAATGCATGTGAATTTGATGATGGATTCTCTTACTCGTTTTGCACAGGCTAACAGGGAGATTGCGGTATCTTACGGGGAGCCTTCTATTACTCGCGGATTTTCTGCTTCTGTGTTTTCTAAATTATCAAAACTCATTGAACGATCCGGTACTTCAAAGACAGGTGGAAGTATAACTGGGATTTACACAGTATTAACCGAACCAGACGAAATGAATGACCCTGTTGCAGATGCAGTGAGAGGTTATATGGATGGTCATATTGTTCTATCTCGTGATCTTGCGGAACATAACCATTATCCTGCAATAGATATTCCTTCTTCTCTCTCTAGGATTATGCCAGCAGTAGTTGGGGAAGATCAAAAGATGTATTCTGATTTTGTCAGAGAGCTTATTTCTACCTATAAAAAAGCAGAAAAGTTAATCATGTTAAATGCCTATGTAAAAGGATCAGACCCTAAGACCGACCTAGCAATTCATAAAAAGCAAGCGATAGACGAGTTTTTGACTCAGAAAATCGAACAGAAAGTAAATTTTCAGGACATGCTCTACCAGCTAAGAGATATTTTCCTCACACCACCAGACGAGGAACTATAAGTTGAAATTAAGAAAACCACCGATCGCTAACGCTAACACCGATAAAAAAACGATAAAAAATGATATGGATTCAAGCCAATTTACGAATAATCAAACACTATCGTATCTTTTATCGGTGTCCTCGGTGTTAGCGTTAGCGATCGGTAGTAATCTTGAAATATTTTACTTATCATGAAGAGGTAAATCAGATTGAAGAAGTTTGAGTTTGATCTAGAGACAGTTTTAGAACTTCGTAAAATTAAAGTAGACGAAGAGCTTAAGAAATTATCAATTATTGTTGGTCATTTGAATCGGTTACAAAATGAAATTAAGGATAACAACCGAATCATTCAAAATTCAACTATTCGTTATTCTGGCTCTGAAATTAAAACTCTTCGCTTACTGGAAGGGTATATTAAAGGTTTGAATATACAAAATGAAAACTTACAAAAAGCAATATTGCAGCAGCAGGGAATTTTAGATGAAGCAAGACAGCGGGTAATTGCCGTTGAACGCGATGCTGAAGTTTTAGAAATCCTAAAACGAGATGCATGGAAAGAATACCATGATCGATTATTAAAACAAGAACGTATAGAAGAAGAGGAAGTTACTAACTCAGAATTCAATCGTAGGAGAAAAGAAAGTGAAGAAAAAACTAGAACAACTACTGTTAAAATCCAAAAGAGGATTACGAAGGTTAAACCCAATCAAGATAAAACTAAAACAGAGTATGAAAAACTCATGGAATATGCCGAATCTCTTAAACCGAAAAAATGAGGAAAGTTCTTTTGTGAGTTTAGTATACAATTTGAATTCAGAAAAAAATCCGAAAGATATAAAAATCCAAAATTCTCTTGTAAAACTTTCAAATAAAGTAACTGAACTTGAGACCCTTGTTTTTAGATTAGACAAAGCAATACATGAATACAATTAAGGAGAATTAAAATGGGAACGTTAGCTGACAAGGCAAGAGTTTTATATTTAGTATTATTAATATTTTTCTTATTAACAGTCGGTTTTTTTATTTTTGACTATTATGGATTAATTGATGCAGATGAAATTTTTCCTGCTCTCGCCAAAAAACCAAGTCTTGTAAATTGGGATAAGGAATCGCCAACCGAGGTAGAAAAGTTAGAGTATAAAAAAGCCAGAGAAAAATTAGACGAAGAAATCGCCGAAATAGAAAGAATTCGCCAATCTCTCGATGAAGAAAAAGAAAAACTTCAAGGCGAAAATGAAAAGTTGAATGAAATGAAAAAAAGCATTCAAGAAAAAGAAAAAAATATGGCTAAGAGTAAAAAAGACAGTGAAAGCCGTGAAAATAAAATTAAAGTTCTCGCAAATAAAATTGCGAACATGCCGCCTCAAAAAGCAAAAGAACTTTTAGTAAACTGGCCTGACCAAGATATTATTGATGTTTTTAAACAAATGGACAAAGATGCAGAAGAGGAAGGAACTAACACGATCACTACTTATCTACTAACGCTTTTTGATGAAAAAAGAAGAGCCGTTATTACAAATAAATGGTTAGATCATGAAGCAGACAGAGTTCCAGATGAAAATGCAAGTCTTTTACAAGATTAACAAAAACTTCCCTCTCACAAAAAGTTTAACAGAAATTGTAGGCTAATAGATGTTAGTCTACAATTATATTTTTACGTTCCTTTCCTTCTTCGGTATAACATTTTAAATTGTTTTCTTTGTTGCAAGAAGCAGTATATCCTCCTATACCTCCACAATCGAAACCAACCATTTGTTGGCAAATAACTTGCGCTTTCCTTCTATCTGCATTTGAATCTCCATTCATACAAACTTTTACTTCATTGGTTTTACGAAATGAATAACATTTTGCAGAGAGACTAGTTGTAATAAGACATAGGATGATTACTATAAATATAGATAAATTTTTTTTCATTAAAAATTCTCCAGAATAAATTTTATGCTCATTAAATATTTTCAGGAATCAATGAAAAAAGAATTTTTATCTAAATAAAATTATTGCATTATTCAATTTTGCGGATAATAAATAGTATTCGCAGAGATATATTAGAGTTTTTGAAAAATTACTACAAAATCTTTAAAAACATTTAGTAATAGGCGGTCACTAGCCTTGGAGAGTGTTTTCGCCGGTGGTTCTTCTTGTGGTGAGAACAAAACTAGTAATCCGCACTCGTTTTTTATAGTGACGAACACTTTGTCACCCCCGAAATTTTCTGTCGGGGGTCTCAAGAAGTTGAGATTCCCAACAGAAAATTTTGGGAATGACACTTTGGATGACCGGTTCGTTTATAGTTTATCTAATCTGTACAAAAACCTTTTAAAAAGATAAGGTTTTTCAATCGTTAGAGCTACCAACCTGTATCGAAGTGCTTCATAGAAAAGACTGAATGGTTTTACAATTAAATTTTTCACCGCGAAGTTCACTAAGGAATTTTTCATTTTGCACATTTCACAGTCACAGTATAGTTTTCTTGATAAAATGACTTATTATTTGTTAGCTGCATAGAAATTTTATTTGGAATTAGGAAGGTTCTTTGTTTTCTAGCAAAGAAATCATACAGATCCTCCGCTGAATCAAGAAATGGGTAGACGAGTAATCCCGATTCTCCCAAGTCAGGAATATATCGGAAGGTTCTTGCTGAATCGCCAAATTCATAACTTATATAAATTGGTTCTTCTTTGTAAAAAAATCTTTTTAGCGTTCCAAGCAAACTTTTCTTTAATTGAAATGATCCGATACAAATACTTTCTTTTGCAAAACGATTCATTTCTTCATTACCAAAGACTAGGGGAGAAATAACATTAGACTGTATTACTAATTCATCTTTCCATATAGCGGGTTTAATTATTTCACTTCTCTTTCTTAGAAGTAAAAAACCATCCTTAAGAATAGTCGGTTCATAAATATCGCGCAAAAGCAATATTGTCCTCAATTCATCATGTGGTAGATAGCGACTATCTATAGTTAAAAGTTTTTTGTTTAATGAATGAAATATTAGATATTCCGGAGCTCTATTTGTATCATTAAAAAATTTGATATTTTGCTCAATCAACCATTCACTGGAAGTAATATAGGATTGATAGACAGGTCGATTTTTCCAATTAAGACCAGCGGATAATACACGGGCTACTTCATAAGGATATATATCGACAGACTTATTTCCTATTTCTTTTATAAACTCTTCTGGAAGTAAATCCATTCTTAAACTTGTATGGTTTTGTTTAGAAACTAAATCAAAAAAAGATAGAAATTGATTTTTGATAAAGACTGTGTTCTGCGGTTTTTCAGTGGTAGCGGAACTTCTTTCAGAGTTGGAAGAAATTTTATCATTATGTTTAAAAATTAAATGTTTATTCTTTATTTCAGTAATTTGTTCTTTTAGATAAATCTTACTCGGAGTTCCTAAAATAAAAAAATTAAGTAAAATGAGAGAAATTAAATAACCAAAGATAAGTAAGGTTTTCCATTTCCAATTTTCAGATTCAATATTAAATACATAAATACAAAAAATAAAGAAGAAAACCAATCCGAGAAAGAAAAAAATAGATGCATGATCTGATCTTGCCATTGCATATTTTAAAAAAATAAAATTAGCAATCAAAAAAGAAGGAAAGAAGAAAGGGTAAGTTGTCTCTTTTAAAAAAATCCATAAGAAGGATGCTAACGAAATGTATAAGAAAAAGAGAGTCCATTTTGTAGAACCATTATCCGCGTAGGTCATTGCAGAGGAATTTGCAAAGGATAATTCTAAATAACCCCTAAAGAGATTATAAAAATCAATTAGAGAATAGTTAAAAGTTACCATTACGACAAGAAGTATTAGCAAAAAAGAAAGAATTGGAACGACTGTAAGAGAGATTTTAAATTCTCTTTTAATAAACAAATAAATCCAAATAGGAAATAGACTTAATAAAAGGAAAATAAATGTAGACTTCATAAAAATCAATGCAAATACAAGTAGGAAAATATGAAGAAATTTTATAATTTTGAAATTCTTGTACGCTTCTAAAACCAGCAAATAGCATAATAACACAATACGAAGATCAATAGGAAAAATTAAAATACTTTCAAAACAAATAATAAAGATTAGTAAAGGGCGAACTGGTATTTTTTTATTTAACAATTTATCTGATAAATAAAATAGAGACAAATTACAATATAACTCAAAGAAAAATCCTAAAAGAATTGAATATTTATAGATCGCTGGTTGAATTAAAAAACCTAGAGGACCATAAGAAAATATCGGAATGTTTCCAATTAAATTTTCTCCGAATGCAAAATAATTAGTTGCCCATACATAAGAAGGATCCAGTTCATACCCTATAATAAATCTATCATAGTTAAAAAATAAAATGGATATAATACAAAAAAATAAAGTGCCTGTTCCAAAAAAGATATACCTACTCATTTAATAAAGACCTCATTTGAAGCATCCAAATCCATCATTACCCACCTTTCGGCTCGATCCGAAAGGTGGGTAATGATGACTAGCCTGCCGGCGGCTTATTGGGCTATCGCCCAAACCCTTTTTTTGTGAATAAGGAAATTTATTTCTAATCATATTTTCTATGCCCATTCTTAAATCTCATTAGAAATCTGATTATTATAGTAAAGAAAAAACTTGTTCACTTGTCTCTTAAATCTCCACTTCACCCTCAAACACAGTAGTTGCAGGACCTTTCATAATGACATTTCCCTTCTCTGTCCATTCGATGTATAAAGTTCCACCACGGAGGTCAATACGTGTTTTGCGCTCTGCACGACCTGTGAGGTTTGCAGCAATATGCACAGCACAAGCTCCCGTTCCACAAGCCAGAGTTTCCCCTGCACCTCGCTCCCATGTCCGTTGGTAAAAATGATTCTTACCCCGAACAGAAACAAATTCTACATTAGTGCGTCTCGGAAAAAGAGAATGGGTTTCGAGGATTGGTCCAATCTCCGTCACAGGAAATTGATCCGAGTCTTCAACAAAAATCACCACGTGCGGATTACCCATACTAACCGCTGTGAATTTTAACTTATACCCTTTGATTTCGATTTCATGTTCGATGATTGGTTTTTCGCCGGGAAGTAAAACAGGGACTCTTTCTGGAATAAGAATTGGTTCCCCCATATCTACAGTGACAAGGTTTACTTTTCCTGTAGAATCTGTTTCCATGTCTAGTTCTAAAACACCTTTACCGGTTTCGATTTTGGGAGTTTTGGAGGTGGTGAGTTTGTAGTCAAATACGTATTTGCCCACACAACGAATTCCATTTCCGCACATCTCAGACGAAGATCCGTCCGAGTTGTACATATCCATCATAAAGTCTGCTTTATCCGATTTACGAATAAAAATAACCCCATCACTTCCGATTCCAAAATTCCGATTCGAAACTTTTTGAATTTGTTCTGGGGTTAAACGGATATTATCCTTTGTTGCATCGATATACACATAATCATTCCCGATGCCTTCCATTTTTGTAAATTTAATCTTTTGCAATTTATACCTTTAAAATTTTTTGCCACACTTCGACAAGGCTCAGTGTAAACGCCGACACGGAGACTCAGAGAAAAGGGGGTTGCAATTTGTCATTCCCGAAATTTTCAATCGGGAATCTCAAGTCCTAGAGACCCCCGACTGAAAATTTCGGGGGTGACAAGAAGTAATCTCTCTTTCACATGAGGAATACGAATAAACAAAACCAATTATCCAAAAAACTCTGCGTCTCTGTGCCTCTGTGGCTAATCTTTCTTATTTCCCTATTCCAGTTGCTGATGCTAAGTCTAAACCCAAGTCAAATTTAAACTTATTAATATCAATCTTTGGCTCGTAGTATACACCATAATTTCCCGCCATGATGTATTTTTTGATATAACTTTGAGTCAATGCTTCACTGGTTACTTTGTCGTAGTGGCGGATATCGATCTTAGCCGCATCTTTTTTGATTGCCCCTATAAGTGCTGCAACGAATGTTTGGCGATTTTCTGTATCTGTGTTGATTTTAGCAAAACCTGCCCCAATCAGTCCTTCGATTTGATCCCAGTCGGTTCCTACAAAGTCTTTCCATTTTTGCGCCGAAGCATGTCCTTCTGGTAAATTTTTAAGAGTGAAGTCAACTACCTCTGAGTAAAGAGTAGATGCACCGTGTGCTACAAATAAAACATCAGGGTTAATAGAATCAGCGATTTTTAAAAGTTGGTGAGCTAGTTCGATATTGAGTTTTACTTTTTGTCCTGGTTTACCTTTGTTTGGACCATGCATGGTTCCAATGGTAGGGGCTAACATGAGTACGCCAGTTTCTTTTAGGAATTGTTCTAACTCTTCTGGATTAGTATAAGTGCTATGGTGTGATGTAGTATCTTCATCTTCTTCACCGGCGAGTACTCCTAATTCTCCTTCCACTGAAAGTCCGAGCGGATGAGCCATGTTAACCACTTCACGGGTTAATGCGATGTTGTCGCTTAGAGGCATTGCCTTTTCTGCTTTGTGGTCAGTAGAATTGTCAGCCATCACAGAGGTAAATCCCTGTACGGCGGCTTGGACAACTTTTCTCCCACCTTCTGAAATATAATCTCCGTGGTCTAAGTGTGTTGCAATCTTAATCTTGGAGCGTCTTGCTAATTTGGCAATATAGTCAGATACAAGTTCAATTCCAAATGTCTGGTCGTTGTTTCCAAAAAATTTTAGCGCGCTGTTTGAGAAAGCAAGGATTGCACTTGCTCCTAACATTTCTGCTGCCGTAATTGCTGCGTTGATAGATTGAAATGTAGTAACATTGTAAGCAGGAATTGCATATCGATTTCCTTTTTGATTTCCTTTTACTCCGTTTTTGGCTTGGATGAGTAGACTATGTGCGCAAGCCATTCCGTCTGGAAATTTCCTGGATGTATTTAATACAGGTGGTTTAGATGACATTTTTTACCTCGTTGGCATTCTTCATGCCGTATTCGAATTCTAGTAAGAAATTAAAACAAATGCTTACCCTGCCAAGTATTTTTTTGGGAAAAAAGAAAATAGGTTCATTTTAAAAATCATATCTGCAATTCTAGAAAGCGGATTGAAATTTTAAATGACTACTCTCCACAGCGAAATGGAATCGTTCTAGTAAGACTAGATTCTTTTGTTTGACCGAGAACGTTTGCCGTAATTTTTAAATCCTTACAAATAAGCGGACTAAGTAAGAGCGGAATAAAAAATTTTCCATTAGCTCCGAGCAACATATTTGTTTCTACTTTGTTTACTTTTTTGCGTCCCCCTTCCAAAACTTGGATTTCTACTTTTCTTTTGGACTCATAACTTCCGGCTTTTCCAGAGATTTCTACAATTACAAAAAAAGAAGTCGAGATTGCGTTGGAGTAAGGCTCAGGCTGATTTTGTTTTACCTGTTCTTGGAATTCGCCTGTCTTGGACTCGAACGGAATTATTTTTATATCTGAAATTTTATAATCAGGTACTGGATCTGACCAAAGTAGATTGGTTGTTAGGGAAAACAGGATTACATAGAGTAGGCTTTTCATGATTAGCTCCTTTGTGGTTACTATTTATTTGACGTAAAAATTCCATTTTAAGATTTAAGCCAATTTTTTGCTTCTGTTATATTATCAAAATACTTGGATTGGAAATTATCTACTTTTGTTAAAACTTGATCTAAGAGCGTGTCTGAAAAGGGATCAAGTGTTTGGCAGTGTTGTACGAAATATATGATATGGCAAAAGACAAAACAAGAAAACCATATCCGAGTGATTTGAAAGAATCTGAATGGGATTTAATCA
>JAGOHK010000123.1 GCA_017996175.1 Leptospiraceae bacterium | reverse complement strand
GTAGGAATTTCACTCGAACTCGCCTCTGATATTTCTATCGACAAATCAGATATTATCCTCATGAAAAATGACCTAAAGGGCGTACGGCTCGCTATCGAATACGCAAAATTAACCAATAGAACAATCAAACAAAATATTGGAATTTCTTTTTTATATAATTCCATTATGTTGCCATTAGCCGCATTCGGACTCATGGCACCCGTTTACTGTGCTTTTTTTATGACACTTAGCTCTCTCACTGTTGTAGCAAACTCATTTCTACTAAAATTTTACGCAAGGAAGGTTTAAGATGGAAGCACTTTACATTACAATTGGAATTGCATTTATATTAGCGTTAGTCGGCTTAGTAGTATTCATAGTTTCTTTTAAAAACGGACAGTTCGAAGATATTGAAGCACCGAAGTATAGAATTTTATTTGACGATGAAAAGGAAGGTTCCAAGTGAACTACGAAATTTTTTTCATTTCTTCTTTTGTTTATGGATTAACTAGCTCTTTTCACTGTATAACTATGTGCGGTCCATTTGTAGGGATGTTAAATATCATCGGCGAATCAAAATTACTCACCAATGTAGTGTACAACTTAGGGCGGTTTACATCGTATACCCTCATCGGATTTTTGATGGGTTTTTTAGGATTCGGATTAAATCTTTCCAGTGAGGTAACTCGAATACAAAATATCTCCATACTAATTTCAACTGTATTTATTGTATTAACTGGCATCGCGTTAATTCTAAATAAAAAATTAATACCAGATAGTGGCGCAAATAAGATGATTAAGAAAATATTCTTTCCGTTTATTGAAATGATGCGAAAATCAACTCATACTATTTTGTTTTCTTTCGTATTCGGAATTTTTACTGGATTTTTGCCTTGTGCTATTTTATATCCGGCGTTTGCAATGGCTCTAGCAACCGGCAATCCAATGTTAGGCGGAATTTCTATGGGTTCTTTCTTTTTGGGAACACTCCCAGGGCTTCTACTATTTGGTCTTGGATTTCATAAAATAAAATCTTATGTTTTAAAAGACTACGCTTCGTTTGTCGGCATTGGGATAATCATTGTGGGGCTAAGCACTGTGTATTTCAGAATGAATCATGATCATGCAAAGCATGGGTTATCTAATCCTATGCATATCAAAGAATCAGAAAAAGGAAACACCCAAGAACACCACCACCATCATTAAAGAAAAGATAGCTTTCTGCTACAGAAAGCTATCTTTTCAATGTCTTACAAAAATATATTTACCACCGAAATAAAAGTTAGATTCTTTTAAACCTAGGCATGATACATCCAAGATGTCCCCCAAACTTGCTTTGTGTCTCGCATGAATAAAACACAATCAAATTCTGGAGTTAAATTATATGTAGAAATTAGATAATCAATTAATTGAAAATTATATTCAAACTTATGACAAAAATACATATCCCAAGGAGGGTAATCAATCTTCTGAAATGATAACATATCTCTATCGAAATTATAACCACAACTCCCATCCAAATCAAATAGAAATTGCTTAGCAGATTCTACATTTGCAAAAATCGTAGATGATGGCTTTTCCTTAGTGATTGATGACATTGTAGCTTTAAATTTACCTTGGCATAATGAGTCATTTGCATTATTCTCTAGACTGTAAATTTCCTCATTGTCTATTCTTTTGAAAGGAGAGACCTCCTTACGAAAATGAGAAAAACGTTTACCCAAAAATCCAAGCAACTGGGAAGATGAATCAGAACGAAGAGTATAATAAGCTCGATAGGTCTTACCTCCTTTCTTAATCTTTGCACTCACCCTGAACAACATATCATTATTCCGTATTGGAGGAATCGGAATCCAGCCAAGGCGACTGACCCAAAAATCACACGCACACATACTAAACATCCCTAATCCAGTATTCTCAATCTCATCTAGCTCAATTGCTTCAGGGATAATGCGTCGTAATTGCTCAAGAGGTACACGAAAATTTACTGTGAATCTCTTATTCGTGTATGAATGAACCTTAACAGGTTGGTGGTTAACATTTCCCATTCTCTCGTGCAGACTTCGAATATTCAGTTTAGTTTCTGTTTTCATTGATTCTTCTCCATAGAATAAACACAAAATTAATCTAGTTTGTAACCAATGCAAACATTTTAATTTTTACAGTTTACCTATTTATAAACAAATTAACGTGTAGCTGGGTTGAAGAAATTGGAATAATCATTGTTTGCCTCAATGCTTTATTTTTAAGAGCTAGAGCATAACCATCATTAACTTACTCCGAAAAGAAATATTGTAAAAACTTACGAATTTGGGGAAGAGTCATATCATTTCCAAGAAATTCCCCATCGATCCAGATTTCAAAGTGAAGATGAATTCCGTCGTTATTATTTTTGGCTTCTCCCATTAGCCCAGAGTTTCCCGCATAACCGATAGTTTCCCCTCGTTTGACTTTAGCCCCAACTACAACTCCAGACTGAATCGCGGATAAATGATTGTAAGTTGTAATAACTCCACCTTTATGTTCAATCCAGATTTGCCTTCCTCCAAAATCCTTATCTACAAAAGTAACTGGATGCGTTTGGTTATAAGCAGAAATTTCCTTGAACTCGGTTTCAGTCATCGGTTTATAATTCCAATCCGCTCGAATCACAACTCCTTCATTTGCAGCAAGAATTTTTGAATCCTTACTTACAGCAGAATTCATATTTAGAAAATTCATTTTAGTTCCAATATCTAAACCCTTATGAATTCCATTTCTATATTTGCGCGGAGCACCTGGAAGGGAATAGTCCTCTGTAGGCATAACACCATTTTCCACAGGAAAGGTAAACCCTGTTAGCCTTGAATCAATTCCAGTAAGATTTGCTTCACCTAGAAGTATACGAATATTAGCCAGTGTGTAAGAAGCTTCAGCAGTTTTTGGAAAAAGGATTCGAATAGTAGATGCATCAATTCCAACTAGATTGTCTCGATTTTTTTTCTCCGGTTTAGAATTTGTATAAATAGTAGTCCAATTTTCTCGATTTAGAACTTGGATTTCGTATTTTGTTTGACTCATAAATGCGAATTCTGTTTCTACAGCAGATAATAACCGCTTGCTCCCAAAATCAATTACAACCCATTCAGATTCATTTTTCTTATCTGTTACCCAAACAGTATTTGAATTTGAATCAAAAAGATTTTGTCCACAATTCGATTCGCTCATACAAGAAGAAGTTGTATATTTGAAAGGGACATTCGCAAGTCTTCCAAAATTGATTTCTCCTTTTTGTTTTGTGATTACGTTAACCGTTACCCCACCAAACTCAGGACGAAGAGGAAGACTACAAAAAGCAAATAAAAGGATTACCACCGATGGGCACCGACTTGTGCTGAGCGTAGTCGAAGTATGAACACCGATAGAACGAGGGAATGTAGAGATCAGTTTTTTGAATATAGTTAATAGATTATTCATTTATTCTGGGCGCTTTATAAAAATGCTTTTATGAGATTTATTATTAAACGTAAACTGCTTAGAGCCTATAATAATAAAAGTTATTTGACACAGTCGGTGATCTCGGTGTCCATCGGTGGTAATCTTACCTTTTTCCAGACTTTTGAAGTATCTCAAGAGCTTTGGTGCGTAGGATGGGATGAACTTTGAAGTCGTCAGGCGAAATAGGCTTATCGTTAGTAGTCGGAACTTCTTTGATTTTAAACTTATCCATTCCAATCCATTGACCTAACGCATAAATCATGCGCTGGAAAATTTCGTCTATTTTTTGTGTGTGACCGGCTTTTTTGTAGTATCCGTAAGCCAAAATAGGGAGGCGTTTTTCATACATATAATAATCACCGAGACGAATAAGTCCGTCCTTGTAATCACTTTTTAAGTACAACTCTCGCGCCTTCGGGTAATCCCCATCGTTAAACGCCGCGTTTCCCTGCCGTATTAGTGCCGCTCTGTCTTTTGAATCCATAATGTTAACTCTCGACTATCCAAGTTGGATTGAACTTAATTTACCTATTGTAAGTGTCGGAAAATTATGTCAGTTAATCAAACAAAATTCGTATTAAGAGTCTGTTGCAAAATAACTCAGTTTTATTTTTCGTAATGATAAACATAAAGTATAGGTCAAATCTAAATGGTTCAATATATGAAAACCTTATTTTGCAACAGACTCATTAAGCAAGACTGGCAAAGTATTCCAATAAATACTTTTTATCCGTCCGGGCTATTACGATATTGAAAAATAGTGGTGTAGTGCTGATTTTTACGTGATAAGTATACCTTTGCCCACAAGTCAAAACTGGGGGAGGATGGAACTCCTACAGCCCCCAAGAAATACGAGACTTTTTGGGCAAAATCAACAGAGTCCGCAATTAGTAGATACACCAAGAACGCAGAGATCGACATCCCAAAACATACACGGTATAGTTTTAGTTCAGCCCAGTCATCCAAGTTAGGTCGGAAAGCGACTTTGATCAAATTCTGATTTTTCTCTTGGTATTTAGTTGTATGATTTCTGTAAGAAGGAACAAGCCCGTTTGCGATATGGATTTTATATTTAAAGAGCAGGTGAGCAATATAAGCCCGAACGCCTTGGTAATGCACAACTTTTTCCATAAATTTTTTGTAATACTTTTCAGGAATTAACAAGGTAGAATTGATTTCGATGAGCGGATTTTTTTCGCGCGGAAAACGCTTCGTATTCTCCGAAGCATTTTTTCCATTTTCATAGTCATCTGCGTAAATTCCAAAATAATCCTCTGTAGCCTGAGCCAGCTTTTCTTTTAGATATTCATTAAACTCCATACGATTTATCTCCTTTATAATATTGGGTAAAAAAACTTCAAAGATGTGCAGCATTTCTGAAGTTTTTTCGTAGATCACCCAAAAAAAGAGAAGTTTATATACCCTCACACTCTACGATTTTATAAAACCCAATCGTAATTTACTTTCGCTAGCACTGAGAGTTGGTATAACTTCATGTATTCGCAAATTTCATCACTTCGGCAAAGTCATAATTTTACGTTTGAAAAGCCCGACTGTAGAACCATAGGTTGAACGTTCATCCTTAACAAAGGAGTTTAGTTCAATGCTATCGTTTTCAAAAACCAAAATCACAGTCGAGCCCATTTCAAAACGACCAAGCTCAGAACCCTTATCAATCAGGATATTGACATTCGGGTATTCATGCTCTTTTGGAAAACGGATGAGTTTGTTTGTCACGATTTTCGTATCGTAGGTTACTCGTATTTTACCCACGTTAGACGCTCCGACTTTCACAACTGCGATTTTTCCATACTCAGTTTGTAGAAATGTAATCAAACGTTCGTTCTTAGGGAATAATCCTCGTATGCCACCAACTGCCGCATCGTTAACCGGAAATAGTTTTCCGGGAGCATAGTAATAGCCTAAAATTTTTCCATAGAACGGGGAATGGATTCGATGGTAATCTTGTGGGGAAAGGTAGAATGTAATAAACTTTCCGTTATTGAAGAACGGATAGTATTTTTCTGAGCCTAATAGCTCTTTGACGCTATAGTCAAATCCTTTCGCTTGAATCAGAGTGTCGTCAGCAATATCGCCGAAACTAGTAATCCTAGCATCCACAGGGGATACTACCGCGTTCTCCGCAGAATCAATGATACGCGCTCCAGCCTTTAGTGCACGGGTAAAAAACTGATTTAAAGAATTGTATTCTTTAATATTGAGTTCCGCCTCACTTACGTTGATTTTATAAGCCTTGGCAAATGCTTTTAGAATAGGAACCATCATAAAACGAGGAAGTTTTAAATAAGTAAAAGATCCAAATAATTTAGAAAGAAGATTTTTAGGAAGTGCAGAAAGAATTAATAGATAAATATCCTTAAAAATCTCATAACGCACTCCGCCTTCTGTCAAATACTTATTCATCTCAAAACTTACCATTTTCACAAGCAAGATGAGTGAAATTAAAATTGGTATCGCAGTAAAAAGTGCCATCGTATAACCGATGTTAAATGCTGATTCTAAAAAAACACTTCCTTCTCGAATATACATATACGAAGAGCCAATGATTGCAGCGAAGAATACGATTCTAAACACATTCGCAAATTTTTCGCCTAATATGTAGTATGCGCTTTGCTCTCCGGTATAAAACCAACCGATGATTCCGGCGATACCAAATAGGAAAAAAGAAAGATAAAGCAATATATAATAAGGATCTTTTCCATGACTTAAAACTATATGCAAAAAAGAAAACTGGTCTTCTAGGTTTACTGCATTGTATGAAAACAAAAGATAAAAAATCATTGTCGAAACAACAAACCCTTCAAAAAAAGCAGACAACATAGAGACGAGACCTTGTTTGAAAGCATGGTCTGTTCGAACCGCACCAGATACTCCCGCACTTTTTCCAAGCCCCATTTCTGTTGATAGAAAAAAGGATCCACCAGTCTGACCAAGGTAAACAAGAATCGCTAGAGTCCCACCAGTGCCAACAGCTTCAAAGTTAAATGCGTTATGAAACACAGCTCCGATGAATGTAAAAAAAGGAATCAGGTTTTGTGCAAAAATAGCAAAGTACAAAATAAAAAATAATGTTAGCCCGAGCGGAACCAAAACCCCAGACACACGTCCAATTCGTCGAATTCCACCCACCACAATAAAAATTAAAATCGCGGTGAGCGCAACAGGAAGTCCCATTCCTTTAGCGTCAAATGCGTGTTTGGCGATGTAAGACATACTGAGAACAGGAACCACTCCGCCTAACGTTAAGACAGTCAAAATACATCCAATAGAAAAAGCAATCGCAAGCCAACGAGCTTTGAGCGCTTTTTCTATAAAATACATCGGACCTGTCAAATAACGTCCGTTTGGAAGTTTGGTTCTAAACTTGATTGCAAGTGTAGAAGAAACTGCACGTAGCGGCATAATGAAAAAAGTCGCAACCCAAACCCAAAAGAGTGCACCTACTCCTCCAATCATCATAGCAAACGCCGAACCAATAATCGCACCCGGCAAAAGAGAAGAAGCTGTCCCCGCAGAAAATCCCTGCGAATGCACAAGCTGTCCTTTCGATCCCTTATGATCCATAGCACCAGATAAAATTTTAAGTGCTAAAAATAGAAACCGAACTTGCGGGAGTCTGAGTTTGTAACTAATATAAAGTCCCGCAAACAAAAGGAGTCCCGCGTAAGACGCAATAATTTCGTTCTCAAAAAAAATAAAAGTTTCTTTATTCATGGTTCTTCTCTAATTCTTTTGCTACATCGACTAATAGTCGTATACCGTAACCAGTTGCCCCACTCACTTGGGTTCCAGAAGGTTTCCCTCTCCATGCAGTTCCCGCAATGTCAATATGCGCCCATTTTACATCGCCTTCGATGAACTTGGATAAAAACTGTGCCGCCGAAAGAGTTCCGCCTGCCCGACCACCGGTGATGTTTCGAACATCCGCAATATCACTCTTTAGGTCTTCGCCGTATTCTTCCCAGAGAGGAAGCTCCCAGATTCTATCTTCCGAGCTAATGGATGCTGCATCAATTACATCGAATAAAGCGCGCGAATTCGTCATTACCCCCGCCGCTTCATGACCTAGCGCAATGATAACCGCACCCGTGAGAGTTGCGAGATCAATCATGTAGTCTGGTTTGAATTTTTTACATACATAGGACAATACATCTCCAAGAACAAGTCTGCCTTCTGCATCTGTATTTTGCACTTCAACGGTTACTCCGTTGTAGGCGGTGTAGACATCTCCTGGTTTAAGTGCTGCTGCATCTGGCATATTTTCTGCTACACCAATGGCAGCGATGACTTTTGTTTTGATACCGAGAGAAGCAATCGCGCCTATCGCATGAATGGCAGTAGCCGCTCCACACATATCGTATTTCATTTCGTGCATTTCGCCGGAAGGCTTAATGCTAATTCCACCGGAGTCAAAGGTCAGACCTTTTCCAATTAACGCGAGAGTTTTGTCGGATGACTTTGCACCTTTAGGAGTGTATTCCAAAATAATCATCTTTGCTTTTTTGTCCGATCCCTGGCAAACAGAAATTATCCCGCCAAATTTTTCTTTTTTGAGTCTGTCTTCATCGAATACAGTGATTTTGAGTTTGTTCTCTCTTGCAATTTCATGAGAGCGAGATACAAATTCCTCCGGAGTAAAGTGATTAGCCGGTAGATGCTCGACGTATCTAGATTCGTTTAAGTATTTACTTACGATTTTAGATTTTTCTAAAGCGTCTTTTGCAGTTTTTTCTTCTTTTACATTTTCCATTACAAAGCTAATGTCGCCAACTTCGATTTTGCGCTCTCGGTAGGTTTTGGAAAGAGAATCAACTGGAAAGGCTGCTATTTCTAAAGAATTTGCTAATTGGTAAACCACATTGAAAGAAGAAAGAGATTCTGATAGATCTTTGGAGATATGAATTTCTAATCCAATTCCTACCCACTTGATAAAAGATTCTCCCAATTTTAAATAATAAGATGCGAGTTTACGCAGTGTTAGCTTTCCATCTTCTCCAAGCCCAATATAGATAACTTGGTCGTTATGATCAATGTATTGCTGCCCCGCTTCCGCTTGGAATACTTTGGAATCAATTTGTGACTGAATGGATTTTGCGATATTAGTTGGAATTTTTCCTTTGAAGAAGTGGTGAACTTCATAGACTCGTTTGGATTTATTTTTTCCTACGCATAGTTTTAATTGTGAAGAAGGGATTTTCATTTTTTAAGTTCCTTTATATCTTTAATGATTGTTGCGACATGATCTTTTACTTTTACGTTGTCGTAGATTTTTAGAATTTTTCCATTATTGTCGATTAGAAAAGTTGTGCGGACAATACCCATATACTTCCTGCCCATCATATTTTTTTCTTGCCAGACTCCGAACTTTTCTACTAAATCCGTTTCAGCATCGGAAAGTAGATCAAAATTTAGATTTTGTTTTTCAATAAATTTTTTGTGGGATTTAAGATCATCTTTAGAAACGCCTACTACCGAGTAACCGAGCTTTTTAATTGTTTCCAAATTATCTCGAAAATCACAAGCCTCCGTTGTGCAACCAGGAGTATTGTCCTTTGGATAAAAATATATAACAACTCCATTTTTTCCAGATATATCGCCTAACTTTACTTTTTTCCCATCTGCAATGATTGCAGTAAACGCAGGTGCTTTTTTTCCAACTTCTAATTTAGCCATAATTCATCCTTTAAAATCCCCCTTTCACAAAGGGTTACATACAGATTTAAAATTGTACGCTGAACATCTAGCAATTTTTTGTCTTAAAACTTAAGTTTGGAAAGTGATAGGTAGTTATTCCTTCCCACGACTCTAGGTTTTTTAGATTGAATGGAACATCTGGAAGACGGAGTTATTTTCATTACATACCTCAAACACTAATGCGACTTTGTCAAGTTGCGAAGCTTACAAGTTCTTTGAAATAGAAAATCGTAAAGGGGTTTTTAAGGGCTTTGCCCTTAAGCCCAAGCGGCGGCGCTCTACAATCAACTTCAACGGCGTTAGCCGTTGCAAATAGAATAAATCATTTTAAAAGTCATCATTGCGACTTGACAAAGTCGCAATGATAAAGATATTGATTTCGAATAACAAAATCAATATCTTTATTAAGGCTTCTGTAAAAGCATTGGCTAAAAATTTCGAATTCAGGTTATTTCTGCGACTAGAATCCTGCCGCCGTAATTGCTAACCTAGAACAAGGGTTGTTATTCGGATCACAAGAATACATTTTAAAATTAAAATCCTGACTATGATCTGGTCGCTGGGAGGCAGAGCCATAGCCGGTGCTTGTGGTTCCAGTAAAACTTAGAGCCGTACAATTAGAGGTAGATACTGCGTATTTCTTAAAATCAGTATTTAAAAGCCCACCGCCACCTCCCGGAACGGTATTATAGTAATTAGTTGGACTTATAATCACACCATTCATCGTAAATGTATCAAAACATTCACCGGTGAAAGATTGACCTCCTAAATCTGCTCGCGTCAAAATTACGAGAGATCCATTCGTATATTTGTCATTCAAAGTACCGTTAGCCGCATTATTTAGGACTAATGACTCTAAGCCGCTTCGATCTTGTTTTTTTGTTTTTATGCATCCAACGGTTATCATTAGAGCGAAACTTATTAGAAAAATTTTTTTAGATATTGTATTCATCTTTTTCCTTCCTGTTATATTATATAGTAGAATGAGCTTAGTGTAAAGCCACTCCCGTTGCAAAATTTCCTTGCACTTGAAAATAAATTCGTCTATCATCAATTGGCGCATAATTACCAGTATTCGGATTTACATCAAATTTATTTCCGAGTACTTGATAAAACAATTGTGCTTTAAAATTATTTTTATCTCCATAGAGATTTATGCCTGCCCAGTATATTTTTATAATATCATTCGGATTACGGCTGTTTCCGTCTCTATGAAAATCGCCTGCAATCTCTTCATACTTTAAAACTGGCATGATGTAGTATTTGTCCCAAAATTTCATATTATAACCAACGGTCGTATGCCATGCACGTAAGTCATTAGACGCTGCTCCGATATATCGTGTGTATGCGCCACTTAGATAGTATCCATTATAAGTAAAAGTAGAATCATAAGTATGTCCTACTAATCCAAAGCTTGGACGACTGGGAGTCGTCTGGTTGTTTTGGACATTGTAATTAGGAAGGGTCATTGCAACGCCATTTATAGTAGAGGTAGTAGTTGTCCCTCTATCAGGATTTGACTGTTGCCCATTTAGTAAATTAATTGTTTGCGTATTCCCAGGACTGTATTCAGGGACACCTAACGTATTCGGTTGGAAATTTGCAGTCTGCATACGAGCAAATCCGATTGACCATTTCATCTCTCTTTGAAAAATTTCTTCGCCTTCGTTCCAGGCAACGTCTTTCCCCTCCGCATTTTTTAATCCACCAAATACATTGTACTGTGCCCTAAAATAATAGGTTGGAGAAATTAATGTAGTCCCCCAGCGGTTAGACGTTGTTAGATCCTGTCTTCTACCAGTACCATTATCCCCACCTGCACCCTTACCATTTCCGACCATAAAGTTTAACTGTAAATAATGTTCCCATTTATTACCTAGTTCTTTGAGTGGATTTGCTGAAAGCATAACTCCTAAATCAAATTGAGGAATTGCGTTCGTAATAATACTTCTTTCTAATGTAACAAAGTTTGCGGATGATTGAAGGTATTCCCTTGTGAACTGAGTATTCATTTGTCCAAAGGTAACTCTAAGTCCAGCATAAGGAATTTTTCCATATACAAAAGCTTCATGCACATAACCTCTATTATCCTTCATTCGAACATTTCTTACAACTGGGGTTGTGGTCGTTGTAATTACTCCGGCGTTATCCTGTACTCCAGTGACCACATTTGTCGTGGTTGTAACTGTATCTGGGCGGTTTAACATATTTTCCATTCGCAATTGAATATTCATTCCCCAAAGATCGCTATCATACCTAGAGCCTATACGTAATCGTCTAAAGTTCCAATCCAGAGCATTGAAGTCGCTATGACCATTGCTATAAGGAGACTGCATACTACCTGTTACCCCCCGAAATTGGATTCTACCATTTAAAGTAAGTTTTGCTTTATATGGATCGGTTGTTTTAATTACGATACCAGTTTCCGGCTTCTCGGTCGATTTAAAATAATCAATTTTTTTTCGGTTAGGTCCTGGCTTTGTAAATATTTGCCCTGTTTCAGAGTCTTCGTATAAATCTTTTGAGTCATTTTTAGGAATTTCTGTATCAGTTGCTTTTATCTCTTTTGCTGGTTCAACAGTTGCGGGAATTGGATTTGTTTTGTTCTCACTGCCTATTGGATTCTCTGTTTGCGCGAAAACGGAATTTGCGCAAAGTAAAATTAAGCAAGTGATTGTTTGGGTCAGTTTCATCTTATTACCTTTGATTTTAAATTGAATTCATTTTAATAAATTAATATTTTTGTAATTGAATATTTACCTAAATGTAATTTGGAATATCATCAATTTATTAGTTTCATTAGTGTCGAAGCTATTACGAATTTATGTCTAGAGAATCTCAAAAATATTACAATTTAATTACAAATAAACATCTTAAAATATGCCTGATTTTATTGATTTAAAACGAATTTTATTTTAGGAAAAACAGCTTTTTAAAAGTGGAAAAGGAGGTAATTTTTAGAAAATCTATTTTGACCATAAAATAAATTTCTAAATAAAACGATTCTCAACGATTTTAACAGCTTGGCAGAAGGGTAAAAATCCATTCGCGCTTGGTCGCTCAAATAATCCTGTCAATTTAAGAAAAACATTTATCGATTTCCAAGGATAGATATAGATAAAAAATAAGGATTATTCTAATATAACTTGAAAACGAATGGAAACCTCATCTTGAATAGAAATAAAAAGAAGTGCGGGACGTTCAATTTTAAATTTAGATAAAAAAATAGAAAAATCCCCATCTAGAACAGAACTACCATTATCCGCTTTTCTAAGTGTCGCTTGTATTTCTTTGTGCTCAGTAATTCCATTTAACACAAGTTTTGTATCAAACGTATAATTTCTATTTTTTCTATCTGTCTTTAGAACTTGGACTTGAAAAGAAACCTCCTTTGGGTAATTCAATACTTCAAGCGCATGTGAATCCCGATTGGTATTTCCAGAATTCAAATTTTTTAGTTCACAACTAATTAAAAATGGTTTAGAAACCTCATATCCACTTTCTCTCAATTCAATCTCCAATCCTTCGATATTCGGATTCTTACAAACCCCTGTAACTTTTTTAAAAGAATGCTGAATAGTATACTCTAATGTAATATTTTTTAGATATTTAACTTTAGCTGCGGACTCAGAATGAAGAGGGAAATATAAAATAAATAATAGTATCCAAAATCGTTTCATAAATTTTTTCCTAAAAATAAAAAGTAGCAATAGATACACTTAGAGCGGAAAAACCAATCCAACCAATCGCACGCATATTATCCACATCCTTCGCAGTATGCATATTAGCCCCAATGTAAGGAAGAGCCAACATAGCAGGTAGATGAATAAAAATCATGGACTTATGAGTCCATATAGTATTCCATCCTTCTTCTGGAGAATTATCAATCTTAGCCGGTGAAAGAAAAGCAAATGCCGCACTCGCAGTATAAAGACCAAAGGTTAAATAACCCAATTGACCATGAGTGCTGTGTTCTTTCTCCTCAAAATTTTTTACAACGTAATAGAGTAACAACTTATCATTACTTGGTTCCACTGCATAATAAGCCAATAATTGGTTTGGTAAATTATCTCTTAATTGGTAGAATTTGTATTTTTCCCTGTATTCCTCTTCACCTGCAAGATTAGTCGCAAGCCAACTTACCCATGTAGCAAGTCCCAAACCCTGATGCCAATTCAAATAAGTTCTTCTTTTTGTATTCGAAGTTTCCTCCGAAAATGTGTTTGAAACTGTAAAAATGTAAATCAATATAAATGCAAAAAAGTATTTTTTAAACATATCTTCCCCTTACAATAGACCATTGTAAAAATCCTAATAATCCGGCAAACAACGATTCTTAATTCTACAATTTGAATGCCGAATTTAAGGCTAACTAAAATGCAGCATTAAACTGCATAAAGAACATGTAACCGTTAGGCGCAGCACCATTCTGACCTAAAAAAACAGCAGTGTTTGTGGTTATGCCACCAGTTTGCAGATTATACGAATAAGCCGCATTCTTTTGATTCTTCACAGAATTTCCAGCAGTCAAAATTCCACCTCCAATCCAAAGGGAAACATGGTCATTCAAATTGTACATCCAAGTAAAATCTAATTCACTATAAATTCGTCTGCCGGATTTAGCAAGGGCAATCGTCGTTTGCCCCGGACCGTTAAACTCAGTGCTAGCTCCTATATTTGCGACTCCACTGATTGCATACCATGCGTCTTGGGTTCTTGCTTTATCGTTTACAAAATAAGAAGCATAGAATGTTCCGATTTTTTCAGTCTTATACGAAATATTTACAGTCTTACTGATTAAATTTTTTGTATCAATATTCTCAGAAAGACCTGCTACATTATTCCAATAAGGAATTACCCCAAACCTAGGACCGGGGAGAGTTTGAAAGGTAGAATTACTTCCATCTGTTCGATTGCTATCACCTGAGGCATAAGTGATTTGCGCGCCCACCCGTAATTTCTCAAAAAAAGTATATCCTGTTTGGAATACATAGAACTGTCCCGCATACTTTTGATTTTGCGTGAGTAAGTTATAGCTAGGAGTAGAAGTCCCATTAGCCTGACCAATTGCAACATTGAGAGCTGAATTTAGGCTAGGATCTTTAATCACCTTTGTCCCTGTATTTCCTGATTGCCAAGCTGCTTCCAAAGTCCAATCCCATCCAGACCAAGGGCTATTAGCCGCTAAGTTGTTTCCGGCAGTTCTATTTGTAATTCTAAAGCCAGTTGTCCAAAGATTATTTTTTTGTTTAGACCATTGATTTTTATATAAATCAGAATCAGTAGACGCCGGAATTGTGAATGCCGGATTAGTAAGAGTAGCCCCACTAAAGGAAGATGTTTTTTGAGTCAATACACCGAGTGCATATAAATCGACCAAGAACCAATCCTTAAATTTCACAGTATCATAATTTCCGACTAAGTATTGGTTAGGTTGACCTGGATTGACTACTGTTGATTTGCCTGTGACTGGATCGGTATACGAAGTAGAGGCATTTGCGGATAACAATCCATTTGGTCCCGATTGACTCCCTTGAACTTTATAACCTAAAAGATGAATATTAAATCGTTCGGTCTCAAACATAAGTCTCGCTCCATCGAAAGACAAACCATTGGTATTCCAATTTGCTCCTCCAATCATACGTTGATCCCCGTAGGCGATTATTTGACGACCAATTTGTAACTTTGCGTCTAACGGTAATT
>JAGOHK010000122.1 GCA_017996175.1 Leptospiraceae bacterium | reverse complement strand
GATTCAAACCAGTCTAAAGATATTTCGAAATTATCGTATCGTTTTATCGGTATTTATCCGTGCCTCCATCGGCATAACCTTACCCGCAAATATCAGAATTTTCACCACCGATGGACACCGATTAACACCGATATGCCTTATGGTTAGTTTTATTCCTGTCATTATACGAAATTCCTCGGTTTAATGACTTAAAGACTCAAAATATTTATTGCGTCAATGCACACGAACCTAGCAACTCGCTTTCATTTGAAGCATATCGGTGTTAGCGAAGCGATCGGTGTTCATCGGTGGTAATCTTTAAAAGCTTACCAACTACCCGAACTGCCACCGCCGCCAAAGCTTCCACCGCCTCCACCACTAGAACTTCCACCACCTGAACTTCGTCCGCTCGAACCAGACGACCAACCAGACCCAGAACTTCCTCCAGATGATCCTCTGTTTTGAAATTTAGATCCGTATTTTTCTAGAAACTTTTTTCCATCAGCGGTAAATCCTAAGTAGACTTTGAAGATAAACATGACTACAACGTAAATAGGCAATAATAATAAACCCCATTTCCCTAAAGCGACTACGGGAAACGTTGCATAGAATGGCATCAAGAAGAAATAGAGAAACCAACCGATGTAAGGAGTAAAGGCTGCGGCTAATGTAAACGGTGTTATCACAAGCAAAAACATTACACCGAAAAACAATCGGAAGAAAATAGGAAGACTCGCATCCGCTAGTCCGCCGAAATCTTCTGTATTATTTTCATTGCTAGAATCTTCTTCAGTGCCTTTGTATGTTCCTTGGATCGAGCCAACAATAGCGTCTACTCCCCGTTCTACTCCAAGAGAAAAATTTCCTTGTTTAAAAGAAGGAGTAATTTCATTTCTAATAATTCTATTACAAAGTACATCCGTCAAAGTTCCTTCTAAACCATACCCTACTTCAATTCTAATTTTACGATCATTCTTTGCTATAAGAAGTAAAACACCATTATCCTTTCCTTTCTGACCTAACTTCCAAGTGCTTGCAACTTTCAAAGAGTATTCTTCTAAGATTTCTCCTTCTAAGGACGGAATGATTAGCACAACGACCTGGTTTGACGTTTGCTTTTCATGTTCTTTTAGCTTATTTTCAATAGAAATTTTTATTTCATCTGATAAAATTCCAACATCATCAATCACTCTTCCTGAAAGAAAAGGCACATCTAGAGCAAAAATGGAATTAGTCAGTAAAAAGGAAAATAAAACTAAGGAGTAAAATTTCATTTTCCATCTCCTATGCGAAGATCATCTTTAAGCTCATTTTTATCATTCGCCTGAATTGGAAATTGTTTGAGTAGGTTTCCCATAGATTCAATCGTCTGGATAATCGCTGTTGTCTTCGCACCTCGTTTCATGCCAGATGTAAGTTGGGATAAAATTCCTTCCCATATTTCTGGACTTACTTTTTTATTAATTCCTTCATCACCCAAAATCACTGCCTCATGTTCCAGAAAACTCATAAAAAGAAGCATTCCAGTTCTCTCCTTGGTATTAAAAACAGCTTCTTGCAAGAACACTCTGTGAGCAACATCTCTTATCCTGCGCCTTACTTCATTACGATCTAACAAAAATCTTTTCCAAGAAGGTACAAAGTAAATAGCGACTACTCCCAATATACCCATAGACATTTGCATCATAAAGAAAAATTGCAAATTCAAATCCCACTGGTCTGGTTTCATCCCATGATAAATCAAGTATAAAAACGACCAAAAAGTAGCGAATAGAATTCCTGACTTCCAATAAGTTTCCGAATAACTCCCACAAGATTCAAAAAAGACAGGTACTATTTCGGCTGACGTTGTTTTTTCTGCGTTCTTTACAGCAGATTTTATTTCTGCTAATTCCTTTTCTGTAAAAATTTCTTTCACTCTTGACTCCTTTAAGATTACCACCGATTCACACCGAGGACACCGATAAATGATACGGTGGTTTTGGGTTTTGCGGTATTCATGATTTACTTTTAATCCATATCATCTTTTATCGTTATTTTATCAGTGTTCATCGGTCGTAATCTTTTTCCTTTCCTCACACCGATTTAATATTAATACAATTCCCAACCGTCGGGCACTTCTGAGCCCGGATAGGTTTCTGGTTTTTCCATTAAAATTCCCATTTGATCAAAAAAAATAAAAAAATTTCCTTTGGGTTGGGAAACAGAACTTTCTAGTAAAATTCCTTTTAATTCAAACTTACTAGACTTGGGTAAATTTAAACGATCTGGCGGCTTATAATTAGTAACCTTAGCATCCATTCTCCTCCAACCATTAAATTTTAATACTCCGAAATCTACTACAATGTCTGGACTTTTTCTTTGAGAGATAATTATTTTCATATTAATATCATAATTATTCGAATACACCCAGAAAAAAATACGAACAGGATTTCCGATACCCAATGGTTTTACTAATTCTGGCTTCAAAAATACTTTATCTCGTCCTGGAATTTCTATATTAGAATGAATCTGCATAGCCTTCGCTTTAAAGGGAGATTCCGGATTATAATAAAGCTCCGACTCAAGACGATACGCCTCTGATTTAGGTATTTTAGATGTAAATTTTACTGACTCCAAATACGAGGAACCATGAAATATTGACCAGTGCATATCCCCATCAAAAAGGTCCAAAGGTTGTAATCTATAACGGTCACTCTTTTCAATTGTTTCCTTGAGAGATTTTACCTTTTCTAGGTCTTCAGAATCTAAAGCCCAAAGAAAGGAAAAGCAGAAAAGAATTAGGAAAAAAAAATTAATCCAAAATTTCATAGATTTTATTAGTGACAACGTAACCTTATCCGATTTCATTTTTCTGTCATTCTGAATTCGGATACTCAGTAAATCGGCAAGATTTTTTTCCAAAACGAATACTAAAATTAAAAAATACTATATGAAAATTCAATAATAGGAGATAAAGATAATATGAACAGGCAAAATAATCTAAAAATTATCATAACTACCGTAATTGTACTTGTAATATCAGCAATTGCCGTATTCACAGTCGTCAATTGGGCAGAAATCGTTAGAAAGTTTCAAGGAGCTGCTGCTAAAAATGACGGTTTTGAAAAACACGAGCGAAATACAGTTCCCCCCAACAATACCACTGGATTGATCTCGACAAACTCAAAAGAAGACTGGAAAGATTTGCCTTCTTCTAAAGATGAAACTAAATCATTGAGTAGTGATAAACCAGTTTCAGACACAAAAAACCCCTCAAAAGATGATACTACTAAAATAAATCCGAAATCAAAAGAACAAGATCCTTATGGATTGGAAGAGCCAGCTACGTTAAAACCTAAAGATTCAAATTCTCCTTTCAAAGTTAGGGATAATGATGAGTATCCAATGGGAAATGAAAATTTCAACGAGAAGAAAAATACCGTAACCCCTGACAAAAAAGCTCATGTTGCCAAAGTCCGAAATTATAAATACAAAAAATATAGAAGAAAGGCAAGAGTTTCTAAATCTAATCTCGTAAAAGTTAAAAACCTAGATAAAAGAGTTACGTATCTAGAAAAAAAATTAGGGGTTAAAAAACCAATAACTAAAAAGAAAACAAGTCTAGAGAATAGAATTTACCAATTGGAAAAACTTATCACAAAGAAGAAGTAGTCTTGGTTCATGAAAACTACCAGTTCATACTGGAACAAATTCAAAAAATTCGTCCAACGAACACGCCTCGGTTAATAGCGGTTTCCAAAAAACAACCGCTTTCGAAAATTGAAGAAGCTTTAACTTCAGGCTTACGCGTATTTGGCGAAAATCAAATCAAAGAGGGAATTGAAAAATTCTCTGGCTTGCAAAATACATATCAAGATATTGAATTACATCATATCGGTCCGGTTCAATCAGGGAGTCTTCGAAAACTCTTCGGGCTTTTCTCCTTTACGCATGGAGTAGGAAGCGAAAGTAGTTTAGAAGAGTTATTCAAGCAGGCTAATGCTCGTCAGTCTAAAATAAAATATTTTTTACAAGTCAATCTCTCGTTAGAAGATACAAAATCTGGTTTCGAAAAAGAAAATCTCCTAAGAATTCTTCCCTCTATTTCCAAGTTCAATTCAGATTATGCGGAGTTTCATGGACTTATGACAATGGGACCTTCCAATGGAGATTTAGGGATAACAAGAAATATCTTTCGTAATTTAAATCAAATTAGGAAAGAGTATGCGCCTAACGCTAAACTTTCAATGGGAATGTCCGGCGACTATTTAATAGCCGCAGAAGAAGGAAGTGATTATATTAGAGTTGGCTCTGCTATTTTTGGAGAAAGGATACTAAAATGAAAAAAATTGGAATCATTGGTCTGGGTAATATGGGTTATCCAATATATAAATCTATTCATTCTGAATTCACTGTAATTTGTTATGACCCGTACAGCAAACGAGAAGATATTAAATTTCAAGCAGATCTTTCTCAACTAGAAGAAGATTCTGAAATTCTAATTATCTGCGTGAAACCAGATAAGGTATCCGAGATACTTAAGCATTTGAAATCTCCTAAGAAGATTATTTCTATAGCCGCCGGAATCACTCTAAATAAACTAAAAGAATTTTCCCCACCTAATTCGCAAATCGTTAGGATCATGCCAAACCTACCATTACAAATCAAAGAAGGTTGCATAGGTTATATAGGAGACAAAGGAATTTATTCAGATGTAAAATCCATTTTTGAAAAATTAGGTCTACTCATTGAACTTTCATCGGAAGCGGTAATTGACGCATTTACAGGTTTGGCTGGTTCGGGTCCGGCATTTGTATTTAGCTTTATCCAAGCCTTAGCGGAAGGCGGTGTGAAGTCAGGACTCTCCTATTCAGATTCTTTAAAGCTTAGCATTCAGACCGTAAAGGGAAGTGCCATGCTTCTCGAAGAAGAATTAAAATTACAAGATACTCATCCAATGGAACTAAGAAATAAAGTAACATCCGCTGGTGGAACAACTATTTTTGGATTGGATAAATTAGAAGAAAATAAGTTTCACTTTGGAGTAATGAATGCCGTATTTGCTGCATTTAAGAGAGCTGAAGAACTAAGGGGAAAGTAGGAAGGAAAATAAATGGCGCGGACAGGATTCGAACCTGTGGCCTTTGGGTTATGAGCCCAACGAGCTGCCAGCTGCTCCACCGCGCGATATATATGTCACTTTATTAAATTAGACTTCGCTGTCAAACAATAATTAAACTTTTTCTAGAAATTTTGTTTTTTTATTTTTTTAGAAATATGTTCTTGTAGTTTAAATAAGTGTATGTAGACTTTGTGAAAATTTAGTAAGAGGTAAAGAAAATTGAGTAAGAAAAAAGAAGATTCAGGATCCTTTGAGCAACTCGAGCATTATGAGAAAAAGATCTATGACCAAAAGCAATTATTAGAAATCAGTAAAGCATTAAATTCGACATTAGATTATAATTATTTAATAGATGCTATCTTAAATATCTGTCTGGCTCAATTACAGACTCTAAATGCTGCAATTTACCTAGCCCCCGATGTAGATGCAGATCATTTTACGTTAGACGCAAGCCATAAGGGTTTTGATATTTCCGATAAAGATACAAAAATGAAAATCATGATTGATTCACCTCTAATTCAGAATTTTGAAGAGAAACCTAAGGCAATGACTATACGCCAGTTAATTGATAATGGTCTTGGTGAAGATGAATACCTTAAATATTTTAAGACTCTTGGGGCTGAAATCATTATTCCGCTAAATGCAAAAGGCAAGGTCAACGGCTTACTTGTATTAGGCGAAAAAATGACAATGAGTGATTTTTTAGAGAATGAAAAAGACTTTTTAACAATCCTTGCAAGCTTAGCAGGTGTAGCCGTAGAAAATTCTAGACTCTATGAATTAGCCACTGTGGACATGATGACACAACTAAAAATTCACCACTACTTCCAATCCAAACTGAGAGAAGAAATGGATCGTTGCCGCAAGAAAGGGACTAAACTCGCCCTACTTTTTACTGATATAGATAAATTCAAAGTTTTTAATGATACACATGGACACCAAGCGGGTGACGTTGTACTGATTGAAGTTGCTAAAAAATTAATAACTTGTGCGCGTAAGAATGATATACCAGCGCGATACGGAGGGGAAGAGTTTTGCGTTGTAATGCCAGGAGCCGATTTACAAGAAGGTTACGAAATGGGAGAAAAAATTCGTAAAGCTGTAGAAGCACAAATTGTAGAAAATCCAAACGGTGGTGATCCGCTAAGAGTTACCATTAGTGTGGGGGTAACAGAGTTTATGCCCACTGACAAGAATAACAAAGAACTAATTGAAAGGGCAGATAAGGCACTTTACCAAGCAAAACATGGGGGAAGAAATCAAACAGTATGTTTTAAGATTCCATCCTAAATATTGATTCAAACCTTAACTAAATTTTTTAGAAGTAGAGACACGCGAAAACAGTATTCGCTATTTCAAACCTGTCTCTACTTTCTTTTATTTCTTCTTTTTTGTAAAACTACAAACGCAAGTTTCACAAAAGATTCAAATTTTAATTATCATACTTTAGAAATTAAACTCATAGAACAACCTAGGATACATTTATTTGTAAATCACAAAAATCAAAAAGAAGAACAAAAGTTAAGCTTTGTAATCGATACAGGTTCCAATATTTCAATCATTCGAGAGAATATATTTACGCAAAAAGGAATACAGAAAAAATTCCACTTAAAGTCCATTTCAGGGCAAGTCGAAAAGGAATTTACAGAGTTAAAATTAAATTTATTCGATGAAAAGAAAAACTTAATTTCTGAGAATTCGAATTTTCACTCGCTCACTCTGGACTCAAAATTTAGCTTCGACGGAATTATCGGAAATGATATTCTAGGAAAATTTGATTTATTTTTAGAATTACCGGACACAATATTTTTAATCAAGCCAAATCAAAACCAGAATTATCTAGCTAATTTCAAAAAGATTCCATTCGAACTTTTAGAAGGACATATTGTGTTAGAATCAAAACTAGCAGATATTCCCTGCAAATTCATTCTGGATACTGGGGCTGGTCTATCTTATTTGAATCAAAAGAAAGCTAAAGAGTTGAATTTAAAAATAGGGGGAAATGCAAGTTTTATAGACTTGGCAGGCAAACTCCATGAAACCAATTATCGTATTGGAGAAAATCTTTGTGTGGATGAAAATATCTGCCAAAAAAAGATAGATTTATTATCAGGAAATTCAATCGAAAACTTTCTTTCCGAAGAAGGAAACCTAGATGGGATACTAGGTCTAAACTGGATAAACAAGTATTCTATTCTAATTGATTATAAAAATAAGAGTCTATATATTAAACAGAGATAAAAAAATGAAAAAAGAAAAAATCATTGTAGCGATGAGTGGAGGAGTTGACAGTGCGGTTACTGCCGGTTTGCTTCTTGAACAAGGTTACGACGTTATCGGAGTAAATATCAAAACTTGGGAATACGAAGCTCCCTCTTGCGATACAACTAAGAAATCTTGCTGTTCTCCGGAAGACATTCGAGATGCGAGAGATGTGGGACTCAGTTTTAATATTCCATTTTACGTTGTGAAAATGGAAAAAATCTTCGGTGATAAAGTAATAGAACGTTTCATTAGCGACTACCAAAACGGAATGACACCTAATCCATGCGTTGAGTGCAATACCTTCGTAAAATTTGGAGCTTTATTTGAAAAAGCAAAAGCGCTAGGAATCGACAAAATTGCAACCGGTCATTATGCTAATATTCATCAAACGGATGACGGTCATTATGCGATAGCAAATGGAATTGACACTAAAAAAAACCAAGCCTATTATCTCTATGGTCTATCCCAAGAAAATTTAAAGAATACAATTTTTCCACTGGGTAATATGGAAAAACCGGAAGTAAGAGAACATGCCAGAAGATTTGGATTATCCGTAGCAGAAAAAGCAGAGTCCCAAGAAATTTGTTTTATCCCTGAAAATGATTATCGAAGTTTTTTAAAAAAGAAAAATATAAACTTCACTCCCGGCTTTTTCAAATTAGCGAATGGTGTTATTGTAGGAAAACACAGCGGCAAAGAAGGATTTACCATTGGGCAAAGAAAAGGGCTTGGTGTATCGTGGAAAACGCCTCTCTACGTTGTATCAATCGAAGATGATGGAACAGTAATCTTAGGAGAAGAGGAAGAGACTACCTGTGAAGAGTTCAGTGTAATAGATATTAACTACCAAGGAATGACTCCTCTCGAAGAAGGAGAAAGTCTTACTTGCAAAGTTCAAATTCGCTATAGACACAAACCAGTCCTATGCGAAATTCAAAATACCAATGGTAAAATTTTAGTAAGACCAAAAGAACTACTACAAAGTGTAACTCCCGGGCAGTCTTCTATCTTTTATCCGGTAAACGGAGATTACCTGCTACTAGGTGGAATCATTGAGAAGGGAAGCATTAAACTTAAAACTAAAAAATTCTTTGCCACGGAGAGCGAAGGCGTTGGTGCTTCTAAGTAAAAGCTAAGCGATGTTAAATGATACCAAATTTAAGTATAGGCTTACCCCTGTCACCTCGAACATGTGTAAGCTAATGGCGCCAAAAGCACAGGGCAAAAAAAATGTGAGAGGTCTATCTAGCTTAACCCTATCATGGTATTGCAAAATAGATTTCTCACACCACCATTTACTTGGTCGCAAAGCAAGTAGCCTGGGGTGTTCGAAATGACAGTAAAAATTCTCAAAGGAATAAAAACGTAGAGTCTCTGTGACGGCGCCTGTGCTGAGCAGGGTCGAAGCATGGCAAAATATTTAAAAAACAATGAGTAAAATTAAAGGCAAAACCATATTAATCGTTGGTGGGGGCTTATTACAAGTACCCGTAATTGAAACCGCCAAGTCAATGAAATTAAAAGTTATAGTTGCGGATATGAATCCAGAGTCTCCGGGTTTTAAAATCGCAGACGAGAAAATGATCATGAGCACTAAAGACATTGAAGGAATGGTACGAGAATCAAAACGTTTTTTTGAAAAAGAACCAGTTCATGCTGTGATGACTGCTGGAACTGATGCAAGTATGACTGTGGCGGCTGTCGCAAATGCTTTAGGTCTCCCTGGAATTCGTTATGTGGATGCAGAAGCTGCTTCTAATAAAGTCAAAATGCGAAAACGACTAAAGGAGCATAACGTTCCAATTCCTGAATTCGCACCTGTTTGGACAATTCAAGATGCCAGAGATGCACTGGATACTCTCAAGTTTCCGCTTGTGATTAAACCATCAGATAATATGGGAGCTCGCGGAGTAATCAAAGTAAACAACCGTGAAGAATTACACGCAGCATTTAAACACGCAAAAAAATATTCTCCAACAGGGGAAGTAATCCTAGAAGAATTTATGCCGGGACCCGAAGTTTCGGTCGATGCGCTTAGCTGGAATGGAAATATCCGAATGACTGGAATTGCAGATAGAATCATAGAACGAGAACCTTACTTCATTGAAGTCGGTCATAATATGCCTTCAAGGTTTAACAAAGAGATTTTAGATGAAATAGAGGATGTAATGACACGCGGAATGCGGGCACTCGGTATTAACCTCGGAGCCGGCAAGGGGGATATCAAGATTACCCCCCAAGGAGTGAAAGTAGGAGAAATTGCAGCCAGACTTTCTGGTGGTTTTATGTCTGCCTACACCTACCCTCTTTCAACGGGAGTAAATCTTTATAGAGGAGCAATTTTAATTGCACTCGGTGAAGAACCCGATGATTTAGAGCCTAAACTGAATTTAGTATCGATTGAACGTTCACTCATTGCATCGCCCGGAAAAATTGTATCCATTTCTGGAATTGAAGAGGCAAAAGAAATAGAGGGGGTAAATGAAATTTTCCTCCAATCCAAAGTAGGAGATATAATTACAGACCCTACAAATAACATTGAGAAATCAGGGCATATTATAATAACAGCGGAAACTCTTAGTAAGGCGGAAGAAATTTTTGAGCAAGCCAAACAAGTCATTCACTTTGAGTCAGATAGTTATTATTCTCTAACAGAAAAAAGCATAAACCAAACAGCCCGTAATAAATTTGGAAAGGAAATTTGTTGGGTTTGTAAAATCTGTGATGGAACTGACTGTGCCTCAGGAGTTCCGGGAATGGGTGGGGTTGGAAGAATGGAAACCTTCAAAGACAACTCAGTCGCCCTTGGAGAATACAAAATTCTACCTCGATATATACGAGAAAGCGTAGATCCTAACCTAAACTGGTCTTTATTCGGAAAGAATTTTCAAACTCCTATGATGGCAGCTCCAATGACAGGGGCAACGACTAATATGAATAATGCGATGGAAGAATACCAGTATTCACTTGCAGTTCTTAAAGGTTGCTTAGAATCTGGAAGCATTGCATGGCTCGGAGACGGAGCTACTCCAGACAAATATATTATGATGTTAGACGCAATTCGAAAAGTAGAAGGTCATGGGATACTCATATGTAAACCCCGAGCAGATGAAAAATTATTAGAAGAAAGATTTCAGGAAGCAGAAAGGCAAAATATATTTTCCTTGGGAATGGATATTGACGCATTTAATTTTAAAACGATGATTCTAAAAAATCAACAATCTCCAAGTCGCGGTCTAAAAGAACTTTCTAGAATTCGTAGTTTTACAAAACTCCCTTTTATTATTAAAGGAATCATGACACCGGAGGACGCACTTCTCGCGATAGATGCTGGTGCTGATGCAATAGTTGTTTCCAATCACGGCGGTCGCGTACTCGACGATATGCCCGGCACTGCAAGAGTTCTTGGCAAGATTGCGGAAGCAGTGAAAGAAAAAATTCCAGTCTTAGTCGATGGTGGTATTCGCAGTGGAATGGATATTTTTAAAATGTTGGCACTTGGAGCAAACGCAGTGTTAGTTGGACGACCTATAGCAATTTCTGCGGTCGGCGGAGATTCTGCGGGAGTTAAGTATTTAATAAACCAATATACAACTGAGTTGAAAAACACAATGAATATCACTGGAACAGACAATTTAAATAGTATAGAGTATTCTATGCTTTTGAAGAAATAGCTAGATGTTCAAAAGCAGGTCAAATTTGACTTGACGAAAAGCCAAAGTACATAAGCAATGGAATAAAATTTCGGAATGAGGTAATTTCCATGGAAAAAGAGATAAAAGACGCTTTAAATTTTGTAATCGGGGCTGCAACAACAGTTAAATCCGAAACAGAGAAATTAATTGCAGGTTTGGATACAGAATTTAAAAAACTAGCTGAAAAAGGCGCTGCAGATAATAGCGAAACAGCTATGAACGTCAGAAAATACACAGACGAAGCTTTCAAAGAAGTTGAGAAAGTTTTAAATGATGCAAAAGCAAAATTCGAGGAAGCTAAAACTCAAGTTAAAAATTTAGTTCCTGAGCAAAAAGCTTAATCATATATAGCCAACCAAATGTCCATTGCCAGCAGAAACAACTTAGCTTGGCAGTGGGCTTTTTTATTTAAACTCCCCTTCTATACCCTTTAAATTCTCCAACTCCAAATACAATTCCTCACTAGCAGCTAATCCCAAATTACCCACAAGCTTTTGAAATTTAGATTTTTGCATGTTCGATTCCATATCGATTTCAAAAGAAGTGATATGAGAAGTTCCTTTCATAAATTTATACAAAAGAATTTTCTTTAGTAACGTAGAATAATCTCGAAACATAATTTTGAGTGTAATTCCAGACTCAATAAAAAATTCTTCGATGCGGGTAATAAGGATATGATCCCCTGCGAGATTGGAATATTGGTATGAATCTAAATTTAACGAGACAAGAAATTCTTCCCAATCACTGACATTCTTACGCTCTTTGTTTTTACAATCGTATGCCTGGCAAATGGAAGCGCCGTAGAAAGAAAAGTTCTGACTCTTTGGATCGCCTGTTCTAACTGGATGAATCATACATCCAATTCTTTTTTGGTCTGACTCGATATAGCCAAGGAACGGACAATTATAAATAGTCGCATCTTTTTTTAGATAAGAATTTTCCTTTTGCTCAAATTCTTCTCGATAAGAAATCACTGTTTCTCGTTTAGAATAATCTACTGTTTCGGAAAATTTTTCTGTTCTATCGTATAGAATTTTTTGCAAATGAGAGTGCGCATAATCTAGATTAAACAATCCACAACAAGCTCCGCAAGATGAGCCTTTCGATTGGCATAAACTCATGTTAAAATAGAAAGCAATTGACTATTTTGCATATTAACAAATTCAAGAGATACTTCCATATCTTTCGCAGTACCTTTATGGATTGCATTGATGCCAAGTAGAGGTAAAATAGATCTTTTATTTTTATTTAATAAAACTATTTTACCACGAAACTCCTCTAATCGATTTAAGAAAAATCCAAATTGAGTCGAATCAATTTCTGTTTCTTTTTTATTGAAACCATAAAATAGATGATGTTTGTCAGAATCATTCGATATATAAAAAATAAAACATCTTTCAAATTCGTTTAACTCTACTAAAAGATTTTCATAATAGTATTGAGAAGTAATTAAATAACCTTCTAAACTCTCTGAATCTAAAACACCAGATCGGAACTTTTCAATCCAGTTGATAATTTTATATATTAAATCTTTGTTCGAAAAAAGCACCACTAGGAACGATTCCACTACCATAGTAATTTGTAACTTTTTAAAATCTAACATAGATTTAAAAATTAAATCCCACCATACAGTGAGGTTAAGTTCATTTACCTGCTCGTAGGTTTGATTTAAGGATTTATATTTATGATCGCTTAGAACAATAACTCCAATTAACTTCGAAAATTCTTCAAAACTTTCTATAAAAGCACTCATTTTCTTTTCACTAGAATCTGTTCGTTCTCCCGCTATGAATTTGGAATATGACACTGCAATCGGTGTAGGATACGACTTTCGAATTAAAAAAGGATCTATGATTTTATTTCGGTGATTGTCATTTTTATTTAAGATGATCTTATCAGGATGTCCATAGAGCGAGTAATTTGCCCAAATTAAATCTAGCGGATCATAATTTTTACGTGCATATTCCCTTGCGATATGTAGAGATTCCCCCAAACTTTTATCACTGAAAAGAGAAAGATAAAACCGAATCGTAAAATCAAGAGTATGCGCGTTATCCGCAACTTCCCATTTCGTTCCAATAAAACTCATAATACCAGACATTAAAAAAGAACTTGCAAAATCATTCAAAGCATTCTTTTCGGTTTTTAATCCCACACTCCGAGATGAATTACAGGAATTACTAAAAACTAAATTAGTAGAAAACGCACTGTTTTTTATTTCTCTAGCCTTTAAAATTTTTTCGCCTGAGAGCAACCAACCATTTTCCATTGGGTCTTGTGAAAAATATAAATGTCCCGCATAATGGATAATATTTTTTCCGCGAATCATAGAAAGTAATTTTAATTTTGTAATTTGGGATCCTGCTATAAATTCAATCTCTAAGACCGACGAGGGAACTTTTTCTTTTAGCACTTGGAATAGAGTTTCCCCTTCTTTTTGCGCCCATTCTAAATCCTCAGTTGGATCTGCAATAATGAGCATTTTAAGTTTCTGATTATTTTCCTCTTGCAGAAATGTTTTAGAGCCTTTTACCGTGCGTCCAATTAGAAACCTGTCAGAAAGAAAACAATCTCCATCGTAAAGTAACTCCCAAGGAATTTCCGCAAGGCTACTGTCTACATTGAAGTGTAAGTATTTTTCAGAAGTAGAGCGAAGATTATCTGAAATAGAAGAAGGAAAAAATTGATCGTAAAATGTCTCACCAAGAATTTTTAATTCTTTTAGGACATCAGGCTTTACGCGAAAATTTGATTCGTGGTTAGATATAAAATTATTCGAAAGTTTGGACAAGTTTTCAATTTCTTTTACGTATTCAGAAATTAAATCACTATCGATAGAAGATTGGATATGAGACTCGGAATGGAATTGCCCAGAATTCAGAAAGTTAAATATATTTACATTTCCAACTCTATCAATTAATAAATCTATCATCCATTACTATTTATCTGCAAAAAGGGATAAGTCAAATCTTTTTGAAATATTCTTTCCAGTGAATTCAATGTTGTAAATGCCTTCTTTCAAACCTGAAAAAGAAACCAGACCTTCGGAGCTAATATTACTAGAATAAATAAAACGATTGTCCTTTCTTAGATTCACTTGGTTGTAAAGAGCAACAAAAGAGGCATCAAACTTTACACTTAAATAGGCTTCATTTTCATTTTCCTGGATTACTTGGTAAACTAAACTACCTTGGTCTGTTTTTTCCAGCATGCTAATGCTTTGTGGAATGGAATTAATAGAATTTCGAACTGCAGGAATAGTCAACTCTAAAGGTGTAATTAAAGACCCACTAAAAAAAGAACCCAGAAGTTTCATCCCAGCTTTACCGAACCGAATGACTAATTTGTCTTCTTCTTTTTTTGTAACAGAGTCGGCTTCCATATAATTTTTCAAATACATCGGGAGTGGTAAATTTTTATCCTTCGAAATATAAGAATTTGCCCTAGCTATGTCCAATGCCTCTAATGTTGGCGAGTCTTTCTCTAAGATTGAATCTAGGTAATTAGCATTGCTATAATGGATAGATGTATGAATGGACTCTTCCAATTTCGCTAATTCTTCAAATGCAAGGTCATTTTCCAGTGCCAAATCATATACTCTCTCATCTTCCTTCAGAAAAAGCTCCAATAGATTTTCCTGATCGTTATTATTGTTAGATTCATTCTTAAGATTCATAGCTAACCTCTTGTTATTAAGAGACTGATAATTGAATTATTATATTTCATATTTAACAATTTTTTTTTGAATTTTTTCTAAAACTCTCTGTAGGGAAATGCTCACACTTCCCTCAGGTATATTAAGAATTTTAGCAATTACCCTATAGGGAGTTCTGGTAATGAAATTTTCCTTGCTCTTTTTTTCAATCAATTTGCGTCTCTGTTCATTTTTTTTTTG
>JAGOHK010000121.1 GCA_017996175.1 Leptospiraceae bacterium | reverse complement strand
TTACTTGTTTGTTAGTTCCATAAATCGCAGCTATATCTCTGAGTAATTGGTCTCTTTGATTGGTAAGACTATTTACTTGTGCTTGCAAATCTGCAATTCGTTTATCGGAGTCGGTAGCAGTTTTAGTTGCGTCGTTTGTTGTCCCAACATTTCCTGTGGCAGTTTTTGTAGAGCCACTTGTTGTAGTTTCCGTGTTTGTTGATACGGTCGTTGTGGACGATGTATTTGGTGCTGGGGCTACGGTCGTGTTAGCCTTTGCTTTTTCTGTTGTTAGTTCTCTTTGTAATTTATCTCGTTCGGAAATTACTTCAGAAAGTTTCGTTTCTAGACTTCTAACTTTAGCTTCAGAGTCTAAGAGTTTTGTATCAGAGTTTGCTGCTACAGGAGCTGTACTGGACTTTGGGTTATCCGCTGACGTAAGACTAGAACTAGAAGAAGTTGTGGATGTTGTCGAAGTTGTTGTGACTGGACTTGGGACTGCTTGATTTCCTTTTATACTCTGAATATAACTATGAGTTGCCGCTAGGTCTCTAAGTAATTGGTCTCTTTGGTTGGTGAGACTATTTACTTGTCTTTGTAAATCCGCATTACTTGGATTAGCCGACGCATCGGTTGATTTCGCCACAGGTGAAGCTGTGTTAGCCGAAGTGCTAATCGTATCTTTTTCTGATCGGTTACTTGCGATGGAATTTTCTAATACCCGGATTCTATCTTGTAATTGTTTTTCGGCAAACGTTTTTGCTTGTAAATCTCTTTCTACTTGGTCTTTTTGTCGTTTTGTTTCTGCTAATTCTTTTTCTAAAGCGGTTATTCTATCGTCAGCACTTCTACTTCCACTATCACGAGAAGAAATGCGAGAGTTTTTGTCGGTCTCTAGTTCAGAATTGATTTTTTTCAGACGATTATTTTCTGCGTTTAATGCATCTATATCAGTTTTATACTTTGTTTCTAGCTCAGCGTATTTTTTTTCGATTGCTGCCTTTTCCGCTGTTCGGTTAGCAACTTCTGATTTCCAATAGAATAGAAGTGGTTCTTTTGCATTTGGATCAGCTGGAACCTTTTCTGTTTTGGTTTCTTGTGCGATCATTAGATCATGACTTATTGTTAGGAAAATAAGTCCATAGAAGAGAGAGCGAATGTACTTTTGATTCATTACGTTACCTTTAAATCCTGAGAGTTAGTTTAATCTAAAAAATTTTACAAAATAGAGTCAAGAAAGAAGTTCTTTTCTTGCATAATTTTTTTCAATTAGTCTTTACAAGGTGTTTGAATAGAATACCATGCAACAAAGGATTATGTATTTTTGAATGAAAAAAAGATTGAACGATTCGATGAAAATTTTAACAGCCAGTCTTCTGTTACTCTTACTACCTTTTTCAAAATCTATTTACTCAGATGAATGTATTAGCGGTAATTGTCAAAATGGACTAAGTACTTTGTTTTTTTCCAACGGGGATAAATACACGGGAAACTTTAAAAACGGAAAACAAAACGGGCGCGGGATGATGACCTTTGCCCCTAAATCGGATTCTGGTGGAAATTTGGTTTATGCCTCAAAGTATTCCGGTGAATTCAAAGAAGGTAGGTTTCATGGAAAAGGAACTATGTACTTTTTTAACGGAGCCCAATACGAAGGAGAGTTTCGGGATGATAAATTCAATGGTTATGGAATTTATATTTTCCCAAATGGAAATAAATACGAAGGGGAATTCAGAGACGATTTAAAACACGGCAAAGGAACGTTAACCTACACAAATGGGAACAAATACGTAGGTGAATTCAAATACGATAAGTTTGACGGGAAAGGAAATTATACCTACCCAAATGGCGACACCTACGATGGGGAATTTCAAAATGAGTTGAAACACGGACGTGGAACTTATACTTTTGCAGATGGAAGAATTTACACCGGTAGTTTTAAAGAGGACAAACGGCATGGTTATGGAACTTATATCTATGGCGGTGGAATCAAGTATTCGGGTGATTTTGTAGATGAGAAGTTCGAAGGAAAGGGAACGATTACCTATACAAATGGCGTAACTTATACGGGCGAGTTCAAAGATTACAAGTTTTTTGGAAAAGGAACGATCACGTATCCAACAGGCTCTAAATACACAGGGGATTTTAAAGATGGCAAACCAGATGGGGAGGGTACATATTTTTTTAACACTGGAAAAAAATATACAGGCGGGTTTAGAGATGGTAAGTTTGAGGGGTACGGAATTTTGCGTTATGCCAATGGGGATGAATACACGGGTGGATTTAAAAACGGTAAGTTCGAAGGGCAGGGAAAGGTTTCAAAGAAGAATGGGGAAACCTTCATTGTAGAGTTTAAAGATGGACTTTTTAATGGACAGGGGACAATGAAGTATGCAAATGGGGACAAATACGTTGGGGAATTTAAAAACGGAAAAAAAAACGGGCAGGGTTTGTTGAAGTTTAAGGACGGTGCTATGTATGAAGGTGGATTTAAAAACGATAAGTCTCATGGCAAAGGCACTCTCACATTTACCGAAGGAGATAAATACGTGGGCGATTTTGAAAATGGAGATTTTAACGGGCAGGGAACAATGTTTGATAAAGATGGAAATGTAATTTATTCTGGAAAATGGATCAATGGAGATCCCGAAGGAGGAATGAAATGAGAAAAGAGTTTTTGATTGGAATGCTCGTGACTGTAGGTCTTTCGTTTTCACTGAGTGCTGGAGATTGTATTAGTGGAAATTGTGTAAACGGGCAGGGGATAATGAACTTTGCCAATGGAGACAAATACATCGGTGAGTTTAAGACCGAGCGCAAGTCAGGCTACGGTGTGTACCATTTTGTGAATGGGGACCGATATGAAGGCGACTTTAAAGATGATTACCCGGATGGGCATGGAAAAGCTTATTTAGCCAATGGAAATATCTATGAAGGCGAATTTAAAAATAACTTTCCAAACGGTAAAGGGACAATGCGTTACCATAACGGAAATGTTTATGTTGGGGAATGGAAACAAGGTCTTAAAGATGGATTTGGAACCATGAACTACGAGAACGGTAGTCGCTATGTTGGTGAGTGGAGAAATGGCAAAAAACACGGTCAGGGAAATTTTACCCAATCTACTATAGCGTCTAACGGTGAAATTAAAAGACCCCAGAAATCAGTTGAGACAAGAATGACTGGCGAAAAAAAATCTACACCTTTTTGGTCGGGCACAAAATAACCAAAAGACATTACGCAAAAAAGGCAAAATTATGAAATTCAAAGCTAAATTAAGAATATTAGAGAATGCTAATATAAGGAGAATTTAACATTGTCAATAAAACATTTAGGTTTAACCATTCTTTTTATTATTCTATCTATTCATGGGCTTACGGCAAGTGAATGCGTTAGTGGAAATTGTAACGATGGTCAGGGCACTATGGCATATTCTCCCACAGAGAAATATGTTGGAGAATGGAGAGGTGGACAAAAAAATGGGAAGGGTGTTTATATTTATTCGAATGGGGATAAATATGACGGAGAGTGGAAAAACGGGAATTTTTTTGGGCAGGGCATTTTTACTTTTTCGGATGGTGGAAAGTATGTAGGTCAGTTTAAGGGAAATTCTTTTCACGGTTATGGAACATTCTATTATCCAGATGGCTCGAAGTATGCAGGTCATTATTCTGGAGGCAAAAGAAATGGATTTGGTACGTACACTTATCCGGATGGAGCGGAGTATTCAGGCGAATTTAAAGATGAAAAATTTTCCGGTCGCGGCAAATACAAATATGCCGACGGTGATCAATATGTTGGTGAATTCAAAGAGGATCGTTTTCATGGAGCGGGAGTTTTAACTCTGAAAAATGGAGATAGATATGAGGGAGAATTTCGTTCTGGTTTAAAGGAAGGTGTTGGGACTTATGTATTTGCCAATTCCAGTAAATACGTAGGAGAATTTCACAAGGATAAATACCACGGGCGAGGAACGTATTATTATTCGGACGGAGATAAATACGAAGGAAGTTTTAAAGACGATAAATTTAGCGGAGATGGAATTTATACCTTTGTAAACGGGACTCAGTACATAGGAAAGTTCGATAACGATCAGTACAGTGGACAGGGGAAGGTAAATTACAGCGATGGAAATAAATACACAGGTGAATTTAAAGATGATAAATACCATGGAAAAGGGAGTTTGGTTTATGCGAATGGTGACTCATACATTGGAGAATTTAAAGACGGAGAATACTCAGGAAAAGCGACATTAACCTACGTGAATGGGGACAGGTACGTAGGAGATTTTGAGAATGGCAAACGAAATGGAAAAGGTTCTTACTTTTATTCCAACGGGGATAAATATGTGGGAGACTTTCGGGATGATAAATATCACGGGAAGGGAATTTACCGTTTTGCCGATGGAAGTCAGTACAAGGGAGATTTTAAAGAGGATAAATACAATGGTTACGGAGTTTATGTTTATACATCTGGAGATAAATACTCAGGCGAATTTGTAGATGACCTTCGAAACGGGAAAGGTGTTTATATACTTGCCAATGGAACAAAATATGAAGGCGAATATAAAAACAATAAAAAAGATGGCAATGGAGTTCTTTATGACAAATCTGGAAAAATAGTTTATTCTGGATTATGGATAAATGGGGAACCCCGCAAGTGAAATTGGATTGAAAATTAAAAATACAATGGAAGTTTGAATGACTAAGTTTAATAACACGGATATCGGAAATGGGTTAATGGTAAAGCCGGAAGATTTATACATCTATCCTGTGAGTGAGCCAATTTACAAATTCACTGAAAAGGTCTGGTCCGCATTCGTAAATAAAATGGTGGGACTCACTTTTTCCAATGACAAACATATTTTTGATCATTCTATCTTTGAGGTCATAGATGGAACTGAACTGAAAATTGTTGCCTCTGCCACTCATTTTAAAATGAAAGAGATGATTGGAAAAAAGTCTTCTAAAGACATTCAAGAATTCATGACAAAAACAAAACCTATTTCGATTTTTGATGAGGGAAACGACTCCGCAAAAATTATCCAAAAAGCAATTTTAGCATTTAGCCATTCCAAAAGACCTGATGTTGAAATTATCAATCTACGAGATTCTAAAATCCATCCCAATTTACGTGCACTCTTAACGTCTACTATGCGTTATTCGGTGGGAATTCCATTAATTGTAAAAGAAAATCCAATTGGAATTTTGTGGGGAATTCGAAAAGAAAAATTAACCGAAGCCCAAAAACAAGAAATCATCATGCAATTGCATACTCTATTCGATGTAATTGAATACGTAATAGCAAGAGAAGTAGATAATAACGGGGATCATTATTTTGCAAGAAAAAATATTGAAAAGTCTGACACTACGTCGGCTATTCATCATTTGCTCTACACAGTTCAAGAAACTCAAAAAGATCCAGTTACATCTATTGTTGCGCACTCTCATAGATTCAATGTAATGTATCGATTGGATGCAAGTTATATAGTGCCTACTGCGGGGGGATATTCTGTTAGCCTCAAACATTTTGCGAGAGAAAATTTGAATAATACGAATAAAATTATTCTAATGATCCCTGGGTTTTTTTGTAGAAGATCGGTGATGGACAAACTTGCTCGTGAAATGGCGCTTCGTTACGGATATAGAGTTTTTTGTATGGATATGAGAGGTAGATCTAAGTATACAATTCCTAAAGATGGGGTTAATAAGACTTGGACTCTAGATGATTATATCCAAGATGATTTTCCGGCGGTTATCAACTGGTTAGCCCAAAATTATCCGGGACAAAAAATCGTAGTCATGGGTCATAGTATGGGCGGAATGATTCCGAGATTTTACACCGGAGCGTATGAAAAATTAAAACAACTTCCAGGCAAATCTAATCTTCCAAATCCATACCATCATGTAGCAGGAATTGTATCTATTACTTCTCCTAATTATATGAACTTGGAATCTCAAATATTTGGAATGGATATGATTAAAAGTGGGGTGAAGTTAATTTCGAATAAAGCGATTTACGATACTCTATTTAATTTAGTTTCCTTTCCTGTGCATAGTGCCGTTAATTCGATTGATTTAAATCGTTTTTTTAGATTTATTTTAAACTTTCATTCTTCTCTCAGGCAATTTTCTTTTTCAGTAAGTTCGCAAATTGTAAATTTGAATGACTTCATTGGTTACAAACAAATTACCCCTCCTGAATGGTATTTTTTTGTGGAAGATGTTTTCTGCGAAGAGTCCATAAAAGTTTTACTGCAATTTTTACGTTCCCAACTTAGTCATGATAAAAGTTTTTGGTCTTATGATGGAAATATAAATTATACGCAAGAGCAGCATGATAATTTTGAGTTGCCAATATTTTCTGTGATCGGGAATTTAGATAAAATTGTACCAGCCGAAACAATTGAAGATGTTCTTAATTTACCGAAGCCAAAAAATAAAAAAGTAGCAAGGTATGAGCAAGGGCATTTGGGAGTCATATTTCATCATGACACAGTACAGAGTATTACAAAGGAAGCGGATCAATGGATTCGAGATTTATAGGATAAATTTATGGCACTTTTTATAACACATGGAATTTTTGCTTCTTTACTATCTTATCTTTGGAGGGATAAAAAAACAAAGTTCACTGTGTTTATATTGATTTTTATTGCTTCCATTTTACCTGATATAGATTTTATTTTTGATAGTAAAGGTTCTGGGATGTTCACTCACCGAGGTATTACTCATTCTCTTTTTTTTGTGGCAGTGGTGGGTGCTTTTTTCTCTGCCTTATTTTTATCTTCTGTAAAATCTTTCGGACAATCTTTACTTCTCATGTTCATTTTCTTTCTTGCAGGGGCTAGTCATTGTTGTCTTGATGCTATGACTGAGGCTACTTATGGGGTTTGTTTTTTTTGTCCGTTTAATGATGAAAGATTCTTTTTTCCAGTCACTCCATTTTCAGCGTATACTGTTAGCCATTCTCATAAAGGATTTAGACCTGGGTTAGGAAATAGTGTTTGGGGAACAATTCTGCCTGAAATTCTATATGTTTGGGTACCTACTTTTGGAATTTATATAATTTCATTTTATCTATCTGATAAAAAAACTGAGGCTGCTTCTTCTAAAGCGAATACTCAGTATAAGCCGATACAAATTAAACCGAAAGAAACGGTTAAAAAGTATCCGCACCAGAAAAAGAGATAGTTATTTAAAATACTTTATGAGTAAAACTTTATTTCCTAAGTGGTTGTATTTGATTCTATCAAAAGTATTTTTGGTCATAAAAATACCGCGACCATGATCTAAAAAGTTTTTGTTCGCATTTTCGGAGTTATCCGCTAGAAGTTTTTGGTGATCGAATCCCTTTCCCTCATCTTTCACTAAAAAAGAAACTCTATCTGCCTTGAGTGAATACCAGACAGTAACCCTGCGATTTTTATACATTGGATCATTTTGCCTTTCTTGTAAAAATTTAAAATAACCTCCTTTCGTTTTACGCAGTTCTGTTTTTGTTTCGTAGTCTATATTTAAATTTCCATGTTCGATGGAGTTAATGATGATTTCCCGCACACAGATTCTTACGTTAAATGCATCTGCCGCATCAATGTATTTAACAAGATTTGAAGTGATTCTTTGTGAGACTTGTTCAGCAAGTGTAATATAGTTATTGAATACATATTTTCGATTTTCTGACTCAAAGTATTTGAGCATGGAATCCTCTGAAACGGTAAATGCTTTTCCGAAAACTACAAAGTTATCCCGTATTTTTACATATTCCCATTTAACACCCAGTTGGAGCGGCTCATTGTTCTTAGTCCCGAAAGTCATATCAAAGGAAACACTTTCTTGGTTTTCTTTTAATTCCTCAAACTTTTCCATAAGTAGTTGTTTTTCTAGGGAGTCTACTTTCTTTTCTGCGTTATACGCTAGATCTAAAAAGTATTTTCCAATCAGATCATCTTGTTTAAATCCCAAAAATTCAACTAATGCCTTATTTGCTGTTAATATAAATCCATTGTTGTCAAAGGAAAAAATAATATCCTTGGAACTTTCTACCAAATGTCGATATTTTGTTTCTGATTTTTCAGTTTCTTCCTTTGCAATTTTAAGTTCATTTATTTTATTTGTTAGCTCAATATTTAATTGCTCTGAAGCTTTTATGATTTCTTCTAATTTTTTCGTTTTGCGTTTTGTATAACGCGGAACAATTAAGATAAGTAAAGAGAGAGTTAAAAGGATTTGAATGGTTATAAAAAAAAGTAAAGTTTTTAGTACAAGAGTTTGAATTTCATATTCAGGTTTAACCTCAATGTAAAATTGATCTTCCGAAGAAAATTGGTTTGGAATCAAGAAATGATGGTAAATATCCTCTGGTGGTTTACCAGCATTTACCTTCATTGTTACGGGAATTACTTCTTCCGCTAAACGTAAAAACTTATCCAACTCAGAGGCAAATATTGTTATACCTTGAAAAGTTGGTTTTCCTAAATCATCGCAGAGAGCTGAAACGGAAATAAGAAAAAGTTTATCATCCTGTAATTTTACAATGCTATGAATGCTTCCTATTTTACCATTTTGAAGTTCGTATAGTTTTTTTATTAAATCTTTACTGGGAAGAATTGGTTCTTTTCTATCTTTTCCCAAAATGGTAAACACGGGTTCTGATTCTGCTTTTAGATAAATCGAAAAAAGATCGTAACTTTCTCGGATGGTAGTATCCGCATTAAACGCTAATTGTAGCTGTTGTATATGTCCTGCGTATAACTTTTTCCAAACATCATTCCACCAAACATATCCGGTTATTTTGCTATAATCTGCTTTCCATTTTTGAAGCAAATAGTTGTTCCACGCTCTAGTATAATGTTTTTTTTTGTTCTCTTCTAAAGTTTCTGAAAAATATTTATTAAAACCGAGTCCCACTATTGTTTCAAATACAATCAGTAATAGTAGAGAAATAATGAGATACTTTTTGAAGTCGTCTCTAGATTGAAATTCTCGTATATAAGAAGTTAGATTTTTTGCTTTTTTTTCAGACTGAGAAGATTCCTCTGTGAAACTCTTTGCCATGGTTTCACTGTAATCAGATTAGCATCTTTTTGAAAATTAAAATTCCTACACTTAGGTAGATTCTAGGAAAATTAAAATTTTATCGAAAAGTCCTAGTGGTTTTCTCGGTAGTTTACCTTGCGGTCTGCTTTTCGCGAGGCTACTGAGAAACAATTCTGAAAAAAGTGAAGCAAGTTGCGTGAAAAATTACCTCCGGTAAAAGATTATTCTTGTCTAGATTTATTCTATTTCGCACAGAGTATGTATGAATAGTAAAGCCAGTGAAATATTTGCACTTTTTAATCCCGCGGGAATTCTTGAGTCCCTAGAGGGGGATGCCTTTATAGCCGCCATTCATCCAGTTGAGACTGGGAAATCAGGCTCTCTCGTTTTTATAGATAATAAAAAATTTCTCCCTTTTGTAAAAGAGAACAAACCCTCTGCCGTGGTTACGAATAAGGATTTACTTTCCGAAATTCAAAGCCTAGGACTCGAGGCAGTATTTCTCGCTAAAAATGTTGGTGTTGCTCATGCGGCTCTCAAACAAAAATACGCGGATCGAGATTTATTTCAATCCGAGTGGGGTAAACGACATTCTAGTGCACTAATTCATGAGACCGCAAAAGTTCCTGAGTCTTGTATGATCGCGCCAAATGTAGTGATTGGGGAAAATGCCGTTATTGGAGAACGCTGCGTAATCCAAACTGGTGCAGTAATTGAGGCTAATGCAAAGTTAGGCGATGATTGTGTGATCTTTCACAATTCTGTAATTGGTTACAATTGCATTTTAGGAAATCGTGTGTTTATCAAAACAGGCACTGTTATTGGAAGTGAAGGATTTGGATTTGCTCAAGGTGCTGATAAACGTTACCACCGAATTCCACAAACTGGTATCGTTGTTTTGGAAGACGATGTCCATGTTGGAGCAAATTGTTGTATCGACCGAGCTGCTTATTTGGAGACAAGAGTGAAACGTGGAACTAAATTTGACAATCTCTGTCACGTCGCGCATAACGTTGAAATTGGAGAAGACTGTGCTTTGACGGCTGGCTTTATTGTTGCCGGTTCAACCAAACTAGGGAATAGAATTATCACTAGTGGGCAATGCGGAATTTTAGATCATCTTACCATTGTAGACGATGTAGTTCTACTCATGCGTCCCGGTGCTTCGAATGATGTCAAAGAACCAGGGTTATATGCTGGTACTCCGCTACAACCTTTTGGAGAATACACTAAGAGCCTAGCGGTATATCGTAAGTTGCCTGATCTTCGTGCACGAGTCAATGACTTGGAGAAATCTCTAAAAGCGTTAAAGTCGGATAATTAGAATTGATATTACCCAGATTTCTAATCGAGCTTTAGCGAGATTAGAAATCTGGGTAATAGTTACTTTGTCCAGTTTTCTACTTTTAAACTAGGAATTTTCTTAAAGTGATTTTCATTTCCAGTGACAAGGGTCATTTTGTTTGCGATTGCAATTCCAGCTATGAGCAAATCAATATCATCCACGGCAGTTCCTTTTTTGCGAAGAAGAGAATAAGCCTTGGCTGAGTGTTCGACTGAAATTTCAGTGAGAGGATAGAAATTTCAGATTCAAAATTTCTTTCTCTTACTGCCAGATTTCTTTCTTCTACCTGCCGTAGTTTTTAAAAAATCGGTAAAGTCCTTTTCTGGCATTTCATCCCATGCTCCTGCAAAATCCAATATTTTGGAAGAAGGTTCTCTTAAGTTAGTTTTCTTAATTGAAACAAACTGCACTTTTTCTAGGAAAATTCCATTCTGCTGCGTATTCATACCTAAAAAAGCCCCTGCAAATTCTTTCCCTAAAAGAACTCTTCCTTTACTAGCAGCTCTAATTACTCGAATATTTTCCATACACCTATTTTTGTGTCGGTGGGAGAAAAAGTCAAGTGGGATTTGCCCACTCACTTCATATTTTTCCAATAGCCTACGAGATGACAGTATTAATTAAAACCAACCCTTAGTTTTGTGTTTATTCAAGAACTCCAAGAATTGGGGAAAAATGTCCTTATCCACGTTCTTTCCCATTAGAGTATCTTGGTGCCCGTAACCTTTTGCTATAAAGAGCTCATTTTTATTATCTGGCTTTATTTTCTTTAAAGTTTCAAATGTTACAATATTAGAATCATTGAATACTCGATTTTTATCACCTGTCATAAATAGAATCGGAGTAGTAATATCCTTTGCATAATCTAAATAATTATTGGGAAGTTCTTCGTACCGTTTGTTTTCGATTTGGTATTTTACGGCTGATCCTTTACTCACCATTCTACGAATATGCCTGTGGTAGTTCATGGAAGTTGCCCCGAATAAATCTCCTACTCGGTTGTGGGTAGTAGCGGCTAATTGAGAGTGTTCGTAACAAGCTGGAAATCCTGTTCCCCACATCATACTAAGCATGTGACAGGCAGGATTATTGCACTCTCCATGAAATACGCTTACAATTTTTGAAAGAACTTTTCCGAGGGCGGGACCCGGATTGTAATAAGAACGTGGGTTAACATTAGGAAACCGCAAGATGTATTCAATTGCAAAAGGAGCTACGGCTAATTTCATTTTTGACCAAGTCGCAACTCGCGGGTTTAGAGACACACTATTTGAAATTACACTTGTGATCCCGTCGATTTTTTTAGCAAATAAACTCATCATAAAGGTAATAGAGCCCACACAATGTACGATTGCATGAATTCTTTTTTTAGGTCCTATATGTTTTCTAATTTCTGCAATCGCTGCGGGTAAGTCGTATAAGGCGACATCGTCTAAGTTAAACCTATGCGGGAAAAGGTTATAACTATGACGCATACTCCCTCTCCAATCAAGAGACCATACATCCCCGTATCCATTCGCATGAAGGTAATTTACTAAGTTATTGTGCTCCGGCATAATATACATATCCGTTGAAGTAGTCAGACCATGAGAAAGTATAACTACATCATCACTCTCTTTCTTTTTAAAGCGCATGAGGCTAATGCCGAGTTTGTCCCCGGTTGAAATTGGATGATAGGTAATTTCTCCTTCTTTGACTCCAGATAAGGTAAACATTGGAATTTCTCTTTGGTTCCAGATTTCAGGCTCTGCACTTTTTAGTTTTGTTGCATACACATCCCAAAGATTTCCTAAGAATAATTTCCCAAAACTCATCACCGCATTTTCTCTTTCGCTAAATGTCTTTCCATTAGATTTGATTGTAGTCATTTGTTTTGCGAAGTCTTTTATATAAATTTCAAGTATTCCAGTTGCTACTAGCTTTGCGGTTTTCTCTGCCTTTTCTTCTATATGACCTTCGTAAATGCGAGTGTAGAGTGTAGTTGTGTCTTTCCATACATCTAGACCTGCATCGTCCTTTACTATTTTGTGACCGCTCATTGTTAGCAGTTTACCGTTATTATCCTTAAAAAACAATCGGTAGAACATATTTTTTGTGTTTTTAATTGGAGCATCTACGTCTACAAAACAATTGAATACACCTTTTTCTACATTGAATTTTCCGCCCCATTTAGGACATTCTACATACCCTTCTGCCATTCCAGTTTGTTTTGGGTCATTTACAAAAAAATCTACATCGGGAATAATAATTGTTAAGTGAAACATAAAGTAATTATCTTCTTTTTTTCCTGAATCAAAACCTTCTTTATAATCTAGGGGTTTATCGGAAAATGTGACGTAACCTTTCATCTCTTCTGTGAATTGTAGATTGACTGGATCTTTTGTAGCTGGCATATTTCTTCCTTATCTGAATGTTTACGCGGTAATTTCAGCATCTTAGGAACTTTTGTCAATTCAATTAGTAGGATTTGAGTGTAAGACCAAACCCAGATTTTTTCCTACTTTTCACTTTTGAAAAAAAATATTAGAAAATTTAAAATCTCCTCAGTCACTGCTCTTGCCTTGTTTATTGATTTCGTGGCTTTAATAACAAATACTTTGAACTCAATTTTTTTTTTATAGCTAGACCTATATATTTCTTGACCTATATTGAAAACTCACTAGAAATGTCGGTACCTATGAATCAGATTGGCGGATTTTCCATTGCAGAGCAGATTTACGAGAGCGTTAACTCTAGGATTTTTAGAGGAGCTAGAATTTCAGATAAAACTCCTGTTATTATAAAAAAAATATCCCAAGAGTATCCAAGTCCAGAAGAAATCAAACAATTTAAACAGGAATACGAAGTCCTCTCTAAATTAGATTCAGAAGGCATTGTGAAAGCTTACGGACTCGAGCGAGATGGGAACTCTGTTGTTTTAATTTTGGAGGATAGAGGAGCTGAATCTCTTCGAAAAATTACAGCCGGAGAAAATCTTGAACTTTTAGAATTTTTGGAAATTGCAATTCAATGTGCTAGAATTCTAGGTCAAATTCACGCTGCGCGCATTATTCACAAGGATATTAATCCCTCCAATATCACCTTTAACCTTATAGATAAAAAAGTACAGATCATCGACTTTGGAATTGCAACGTATTTAAGTAAGGAAAATCCTAGTTTAAAAAATCCAACTTCCCTAGAAGGAACACTCCCATATATTTCGCCTGAACAGACAGGTCGAATGAATCGTTCGTTGGATTATCGGACAGACTACTACTCGTTAGGCGTAAGTTTTTATGAACTTTTGACTAGCCAGATGCCTTTTCACTCAGAAGATCCTCTTGAGTTTATTCATTCCATTCTTACACAAGAACCAAAATTAGTTTCTGAGGTTAATCCAAATATTCCCCATCAGGTAGCGGCTACTATTAATAAGTTACTCGCCAAGAATGCAGAGGATCGATACCAGAGTTCGGTTGGACTTATAAAAGATTTGGAAGAGTGTTTGGAGCAATTTAAACAAAGTTCTAAAATAAACTCTTTTCCTTTAGGTCGGTATGATGTTAGTCAAGAATTTCATATTCCGCAGAAATTGTATGGTAGAGAAAAGGAGATTACTTGGCTACTAACGCATTTTGAAGAGTATTTAGATAATTTTCGCCGGAGAGGATTAACAGTTAGCCGGCAAATTCCTATTATCCTAGTCAGTGGTTATTCTGGTATTGGCAAGTCTGTACTCGTTCAAGAACTCTTTAAGTCGATTACTAAAAGACGTGGTTATTATATTGCAGGAAAATTCGACCAATTACAAAAGAATATTCCATACTTTGCAATTCTAAAAGCATTTCAAGAATTAGTAAGGCAATTGCTGAGCGAACCAGAAGAAGAATTAAAAAATTGGAAACAAAAAATACTGCGAGATCTAGAAAACAATGGCGGTGTAATTACGGATGTAATTCCCGAACTAGAAGTTATTATCGGAGAACAACCAGCATTACCCGAACTTGGTCCGAGCGAAACACAAAATCGTTTTTTTGATACATTCCAGAGATTTATAAATGTATTTGCTAGACCAGAACATCCTCTAGCAGTATTTTTGGATGATTTACAATGGGCGGATTCAGCCTCACTTAAATTAATCGAGACATTAACTAAGGGAGAACAATCTTGTATATTTATCATTGGAGCTTATCGTGACAACGAGGTAAATGACTCTCATCCACTAAAAATTACTTTAAAGGAAATTCGTGAAAATTTTAAAGAGGAAAATTCTGATTATCTTCCAGAAATTCCAGAAGTAAAATTAATACCACTCACAAAAGAAAATACTGAGGAGTTGGTCGCAGATACACTTCGAATGGAGAAAGGAATTATTCGAGAGCTTGCTAGTATGATTCAAGAAAAGACGGGCGGAAACCCTTTTTTTACAAATGAATTTTTAAAATCACTTTATAATGAAGAATATTTGGTTTTTGATCCTAATTTCGATTTAACAAAAGGTCATAGACCATGGAAATGGGATTTAGAGAAAATTAGAAATTTAAGTATTTCGGATAACGTAGTAGAACTCATGACCTCTAAGATTCAGAAGCTGTCAGAACAAGTGCAGTATTATCTGAGAGTTGCT
>JAGOHK010000120.1 GCA_017996175.1 Leptospiraceae bacterium | reverse complement strand
GGTGCTTCGACCAAGGACATTATAGCCATTTTAGAAGGGATGAAAAAAGCTGGTGCCCTTCACGCTGAGGTAATTGTACAATGAGTGAAATTCAAAATGCTATGAACTTAAATCGTTTGAACTTTGGAGAAAATTCTATTCAGAATATCCAAAGGATGAATGAGAAAGTATCTGGCGGCAGATCAGGAGTTTCCTTTGAAGAAACTTTACAAAAAGAAGTAAATGAATCTCTACAGGGTAGGGTGTCAACTTCCTCGATTCGCATTCCTCAAAATATCAAAGCAGAAACAGCAGCAGATCCTTATCGCAAAAAATTATTCGATGCAAGTGTAGAATTTGAATCTATCTTCGTCAAAATGATGTTATCCCAAATGAAAAAATCAGTTGAGAAATCAGGTATGATTGATGGGGGACATGCAGAAGAAATTTTTGAAGACATGCTCTATGATGAATATGCAAAGAACATTTCTAAAAATGAATCTCTCGGTATTGCCGAAGAAATCTATAAATCTCTTTCTAAATCTCTCCCTAAAGTTGATCTGAAAGGATAATTTTTTCCTTTACAATTAGAATTAATATGATATAAATGCGCCCTATGCTAGGAGGGCGTGAATGTCAGAAAAGCATTTCAATCAAGATTTAATCAACGCAGCCGGAAGTGGAGATTTGCCTCGTGTAAAATTTCTTCTAGAAAAACAAGCAGATGTAAATACTAAAAACCATGAGGGGTTTACAGCTCTTATGCGAGCTTCTGTCTTTGGAAATTTAGAAATTCTAAAATTTCTTTTGGAAAATGGCGCAAGTGTAGATGCAAGAGATAACAATGGGTTTACTGCTCTCATGTATGCTGCGAATAAAGGTCATTCGGAAATTGTAAAAACCTTAGCCGAATATAAGGCAGATGTAAATGCTAAGAATAAGGACGGCTGGTCAGTCCTCATGCTCGGTTCTTACAAAGGGCATTTGGAGGTTGTCAAATATCTTTTACGAAAACACGCAGATGTAAATACTACCGATAAGGAAGGTTGGACACCTCTTATGTTTGCTTCCTCCAACGGTAATTTAGATGTAGTGAAATGCCTTTTGGAAAATAAAGCGGATGTCAATATTCAAAATAAACAGGGATTAACTGCTCTCATGCGCGCTTCTTCTTTTGGTCACTTGGGTGTAGTAAAATGCCTTTGCGAAAACAAAGCCGACTTAGAAATTAAAAATATAACAGAAGTGGATTCGTTAATGCTCGCTGCCAAAAGCGGGCATATTGAGGTGGTAAAATATTTAGAAAGTAGAATGTAAGATTTCCTCTGTTAAAAATACTTGCCCTTTACGTAAGATAATTAAAATATGTTACGTGAGGAATGTATGAATACAAAATTAACCTTAAATATTGAGCAGGATATTATTGAAAAAGCAAAAGAATACGCCAGGTCAAAAAATAGAAGTGTTTCTAATTTGGTAGAAGAGTATTTACGATCTCTTGCATTTGTAAAAACTAAGACAAAAAAAGCCCCCATTCTATTTGAACCGATTACAAAGGAATTAATCGGGATGATAAAAGTAAAAAATCCCGAGAAAATAAACTATAATGACATCCTTACAAAATCCTTATTGGAAAAATACAAGTGAAAGATCGAATCTTTATTGATACCGATGTAATCATTGATATTGCTATCGCGAGAAAACCTTTCTTTGAGTCTGCTGCAAGTCTACTAAGTCAAATCGAGGCTGGAAGTTTTGATGGGTATACGTCTTCTGTTATTTTTACGAATGTATATTATATTCATCGGAAGTTATCGGATCATGAAACAGCAGTTAAGTTTTTGAAAAAATTGCGTTTAATTTTAAAAGTTTTGTCAGTGGATGATTTAATTATTCAAAAAGGATTAGAATCTGGATTTAAAGATTTTGAAGATAGTATTCAATACTTTACCTCTACTAAAAATAAGATTGATTATATCATTACACGCAATGTTGGAGATTTTAAAAATTCCATCATTAAAGTTCATACGCCTCAAGAATTTTTGGTACTGAAAGGTATCAAGGAAAAATAAAATTACTCAGTGAGTTTAAATCTATGAAGTTAAAACTAACCCTACAAACGAAAATTTTACTCGGCGTCCTAGTTGGAAATATTTTGGGAGCTGTCTTATTCGGGTCTTTTTTTCTAAATACCTTCAAGGCTATCGCTGTCCCGCTTGTATTTTTTATACTAAAGTCTTTCATTAAAAAGAAACTCAATTTGCAGACTGAAATTTTGCTAAGTATGCTAGTCGGAGTTATTTTTGGTTCGCTTGCAATTCATTATAGGCTAGTAGAGTTTACGGGAATGTATGTCAAACCATACGGATCAATTTTTATAAGCCTACTAAAAGCGATTGCCGTACCGTTAGTGTTTGTATCCCTTGTGAAAGGAATTTCTAGTCTGAGTGATATGTCTAGACTTTCTCGTTTGAGCATAAGAACAATTATCCTTTATATGTCTACAACGGTTATAGCTATTAGTTTTGGATTGTTACTAGTAAATATTGTGAACCCGGGAAATTCTTTCTCAGAGGTTAAAAAACAGGAACTCAGAACAAAATTTGCAAAAGAAGCAGAGGCGAAGACAGAAGATGCAAAGAAAGTAAATGATCGCCCTCCGCTTCAATTCCTACTCGATTTCATTCCTGATAATATGTTTAAAGCAGCTGCGGATAATTCTAAAATGCTGCAAATTATTTTTATAGCAATCATATTTGGAATTGCAATGATTATGCTTCCCGATAAAGACATATTAGCCTTTAAGAATTTCGTAGATTCACTCAATGAAATTATTCTGAAAGTTATAGATATTATCATGCTCTACGCGCCTATTGGTGTGTTTGCGCTTATCTCGTCTTTACTAGTTGAGTTTGGTGGAAATAATTTGTCGGATGCGCTGGATTTATTTATTGCACTTGGTTCTTATTCTTTAACAGTGATCGTTGGATTGATGTTAATGCTATTTTTAATCTACCCGACTTTGGTTTTTATTTTCACCAAGGTAAAACCCTCTCATTATTTGAAAGCAGTTCTTCCAATTCAGATGGTTGCATTTTCAACAAGTTCTAGTGCGGCAACGTTACCCGTCACGATGGAGCATTGTGAAAAAAACCTTGGGATTTCGAAAGAAGTGTCTAGTTTTGTTTTGCCGATAGGCGCTACTATCAATATGGATGGGACTGGACTTTATCAATCAGTATCTGCTGTATTTATCGCACAAGTTTTCGGTTATGATCTAACGATGCAGCAACAGTTAAATATCATATTAACCGCAACTCTTGCGTCTATCGGAACTGCTGGTGTGCCAGGAGCTGGAATTGTAATGCTTGTGATCGTGCTAAATGCGATTGGAATTGCAACAGAAGGTATAGCGCTTATCTTTGCCGTAGAGCGGATACTCGATATGTTCCGCACTGTAGTCAATGTTACGGGTGACGCTGCGGTTGCACTCATTGTAGATAGTAAGGATAAAGAAACAGAAACGAAGTAGGGAATATTGAAACGAAGAATTTTTTTTGTTTTTACAGTATTGATTCTGATTAGCGTTGTTTTTTTATTTTTTAGAAAATCAGAAGACATCGCCTTTATCAATGGTAAAATCTATACCGTAGAAACCGATTCCCCATGGGTAGAGGCAATTCTTATTGAAGATGGAAAAATTTCGGAGCTAGGGACTAACGATTTAGTTCTTCAACGAAAAAAGAAATCTACTCGTTTAATTGACTTGAAAGGTAAAATGGTATTGCCCGGCTTTCATGATTCGCATGTACATGTTCTAGAAGGTGGTTTTGCGCTTGGGCTCTGCAATTTAAATAGTCTTAAAAGTATAGAAGAATACAAGGAAAAAATCAAGGAATGCACTAAGACCCAAACAAGCAAAAAATGGATTACCGGATTTGGTTGGAAGCTAAGCTTATTTCCAAATGGAAATCCATCTAAAGAAATCATTGATAGTGTAATTTCCGATAAGCCGGTTGGGTTTGTATGTAATGACGGTCATTCCTACTGGGTGAATTCAAAAGCATTAGAAATTGCTAATATTACAAAAGATACTCCCGACCCAAACGATGGTCGTATTGAGCGGGATGTAAGTGGAAATCCAACGGGAACTCTTCGTGATGGAGCGATGGAGTTAATTCGTCCTTATGCGTTCGATCCTTCAACGCTCGATGCTCTGAAAGGTTTAGAAGATGGAGTAAGTCTCGCCAATCAGTTTGGAATTACTTCTTTTATTGATGCAAGAACTATCCTAGCGGATAAGTATGATTTGCTCTACCGATTGGCTGAGTTTTTAGGAAGACTCAATGCGCGGGTTACACTGGCACTTTACCTTGATCCCCAAAAAGGCCAAACTCAAATTCAGGATTTAATTGCTAAATTTGATGGCAGTATCGAAGGACGAGTGAAAGCAGATCAAATTAAAATTTTTATGGATGGGGTTACGGAAGCCAGAACAGCAGCCCTTTTTGAGCCTTATGAAAATGATAAATCCAATCGAGGTATATTGACATTTTCCCCTGAGTTGTTGAATTCTTATGTAATGGATTTAGCCAAGGCAGGATTTCAAATGCATATACACGCCATTGGAGACAGGGCTGTCCGAGAAGGACTTAATTCCCTAGAAAATATTCATCGAATCACGCTAGAAAAACAATTACGGCATCACTTAGTCCATCTATATCTCATCTCACCTAAAGATATACCCCGTTTTAGGGAAATGAATATTACTGCCAATATCCAACCCTTCTGGGCATCGAATGCAGATTGGAACCAATCGAATCTAGAGAATTTGGGTAAGGAGAGGTATTTTTCTATGTTCCCCTTTAAGTCTTTATCGGAAAATGGAACACGCATTGCTGCCGGCACTGACTGGCCTGTTGATATATTAAATCCATTAGAAGAAATCCAAGTTGCCATTACCCGCAGAGATATTGGACAGGATAATAAATATTTGCCTCTAAATGAAAAACAGGCTCTCGACCTTAAAAATATGCTAGAAGCTTATACGATTAACGGCGCTTACCTGCAACGAAGAGAAACTATCACTGGCTCTTTAAAAAAAGGTAAGTATGCGGATCTGGTCATTTTAGATAAAAATCTTTTTGAAATTTCTCCTTATGAAATTCATAAAGTAAAGGTCATTGCTACTTTGCTCGAAGGTAAGTTTGTTTATAATGTTTTGGGCGAGTAGATTTCGAGAATGAATTTGTTAATAAACTTTGTTCAATACTAAAAGAGTTATCTCACCGTAATTCGGCTTAATTAAATTTTTTAACTAACGTAAAAAATTTTAAGTTTTTTTCGCACCAAGTGAAAGTTTTTGGACCTAGTATAGGTATGATAACTTTTCAAAACAAAAGAACTTTTCCTTTTGATCGACAAAGATTCGTAGATAAAACTATTTCTACCCTTCTTGTGCCAGCTCATTTAGTCGATGGTCTAAAAAAGAAAACCAAAGAGCACGGAAATAGCCTTGTGGTGTATCTGCGAAATCTTCTTTGGATGTATCGGACTCTTACTCATTCTGGGATGATTCATCCTCCAAGAAAAATCAAGACCGAGTACCAGGATGAAGGGCTGGATTTAAAGCGTGTGAGTTTTCGTGTAAATAACGCGGATTGGTTAGAGCTTGGGGAACTGGCTCTCGCGTTTGGAAAATCTCGCTGCTGGTTGTTTGTCTTTTTGTTAGAAATCGACCTTCTAGGATTATGGGAAATCTTATCGGAGTCGGGGTTAAGTAACGCAGTTCCTACCAAAAATAAATTACGATTACGAGTTTCCCTCTCGCTCAAGCGGGTTTCACAGGACTTTGCACGAAGCTACCACGTCAGAGTATAGCAAAAAAACAAAAAAGCATTTAAAACAAAAAGACAAAACAACTACATTTAGATTGACTCTACTTTCTCTCATGTTTTCTTGTAAAAATGAAATTGAACAAATGCGGTTTCCTTCTATTCCTATTACTCTCATTTAGTTTAAATTCTCAAACTTTAAAAGATAATCGAGAGAAGAGGAAAATATCGATTAGCCTTGGATATAATTTATTTGGTGGGGTTGGTTTCTTTGGGGCAAAAGTAGCTTCGTTGGATTACGGCATCACTGGTAATTGGAAAGTAGGCGCAATTGTTCAATATGTGGATACGATTCGATTTTTTAATTCAGTGCAAACTCCTTTAACATGTATGTCTTTCGCACCTTGCCAAGAATATACAGAGTTTAGCCCATGGACTGGCAAAATTTTTACAAATTATTTTCCGTTTTCCGGCGCATTCTACTTATTAGCCGCAGTTGGGAAACTTCCAGATTTTTCAAAAAAAACCATATTCTATGGTGATGCGCTTTATAGTTTAGAAGAGCGAAACTATGAAAATAAAGTTTATGATCAGGCTATAACATACACAATTAGTACTGCGCATAATTATTACTTTAATTATGGATTTGGTTGGCGATGGGATCTAGATATAGGTTTACTTTTTGGCTTTGATTTTGGCTTCGCTAAAGAAATTAATCGAAAACGGGATATTTATTTTTATGCAGATACTCGGGGGCTAGTTGACAGTAGTCGCATTCCGACGGTAAGAGATATTATTTTTTATCAGGCATTTACTAGTCATTCAGGTGCTGACAAAGGTTATGGTTCTATAAACATCTACGCCGGAATTTCTTTTTAAAAACTAATCAAAGAAAATAGGTTAATTTATATTACCCACTGGTTGAATGGTTTTTTGAAGTTCTAGAAAAATTCTTTCCTGCTCTAACAGTTTATTTCGATTAGCCTCTTCCCCGAATAAAGATCGAAAATCTTCAACAAATGAAACAATTTGTTCAGTAGTAAAGTTTTTACATAAACTTAAATATTCTTCTGAAAAGTATTGAACAGGTCTCAATTTAAACTCTCTAGTGCCCTAATGTCTTCGATGTCTTGTGGTCTGCCACTTTCCCGCTTCATATCAATAAGATCTTGTTTGGCGATTACGCTGAGTTCAATATCGGCGTGTTTCATTGTAGTAGAATTCATATCGGCTAGATCTTTGTGAATTAGAATGTCGATAATTTCACTTGGGTTACTCGGATTGTAAAACGACCAGGCAATTAGATTTTTTTCTTGGATGAATACTTCGCGGTTCTTTAGAATCAAGTTTGCATCTACTGGAATTTTACTTACGAAGCCCATTGATTTTAAAATTTCTTCACATAGAGTTAAATTTTTTTCGTCCAAATCTAGAACTATATCTACGTCGACAGTTCCGCGGACTGCTCCGTGAAGCGCAACTGCAAATCCACCTGCAATTGCGTATTTGAGTGACTGTTTATTAAATTCTCTACAGAGGCGGGTGATTAACATACCCTCATTCTAATTAATCTAGATAATCAGCAATGCTTTTTTTTGAGATTAGGATTTATCGTTTAGGTCTATAATTTCTTGTATAACGAAACCTAAAAGAATGGTTAGGGCAGGACTAATTTTATCTTTGAGAGAAGCATAAATTTCTCTAGCTGAATTTAACTCATTGTTTTTTATTTTAGCCGTACAGTTTTCACTCATAGTCTGAAATTCATTCCACCAAGTTTGGAATTCATTTATTTTAGACTTATCCGAAGGAGTAGAGATAAAGGTTTGTAGCAAATCAATTTGGGTATTGATTTCGGATTGCATTTCTTTTTTTTCATGATAGAAATTTTCCTCAAGTCCTTTTGACTCTACAAAAAGTCCGGTGATTAAAATTCCTCTAATATTTAGAATGGATTCTATTAACTTTTCTACTGATTTGACTTTGGGAGTTACTTCTTTGAAACCTGGAATCGCAAACTGAGAAATTAAGGAATTTAAAATTCGACTAGCGGTAAATGTGGATAATGTTCTAGAATCAATTTCTGTTACTGTTTTCATTTGGGAATCTAGTGCCGAAGAAATTTGATTTACACTTCTATTCGAATCGGATAATAAGGAGTTTGTGCTATTTAAGTTTTCCGTAATTAATTTCATACTAAGCTCAAGATTTGAGAAAGATTCTAAAAAGTCATTTGAATCTTTTAAAACTTTTGTAATCGAAGTGCTTACATCTACGTAAGTTTGATTGGCGGATTGAATTTCCCGTTCAGAGTTTTCGGCAAGTTCGACAGACGAAGAAACATTTATCTCTGTTAATTTTGCTTGCTCTTGCATTTCTACTATTCCTCTTGCAATTTCTCTTGAAATAGAAGAATTTTTTTGTGCGAGTCTTCCCATCTCTTGTGCAACAATTGCAAATCCTTTTCCATATTCTCCAGCATGGGCAGATTCGATTTCTGCATTCAGTGCAAGCATCCGAGTGCTTTCAGAAATTTTAACGAGGTCTTTCGAATGCGCAACTAAGAAACTATACTTAGACCAGAGATCTCGAATGGTTTCGTTTAATTCTTTATTTTGTTCTACTAACTCTGCAATTAAATAAACACCTGCTTCCATAGTTCGAACGCCACTTTGCACTTTCTTATGGATATTGTCGGAGGATTCTCGAATATTATTATTTTTGTCAGCCATGATTCGAGTTTGAAAATGAATTTCTTTCACTTCGCTTGTCACATTTTGCATTTCCTCATTGAACTGCTGCATTTTGGCGAGGTAATCGTCCATTATCTTCCTGATCGTAAATAGATCTTGATTGAGAATATGAGTTTGATCTACAATCTGTTTCATATTTTGATTTACAATTGCAGAGGAGCGGCTAACGAGCCGTAAGATCAAAGTGAAACTTGTAAAAAATTGAATAAAAGATTGGAATAAAGGGATATTCTTAAATTTTTTTTGGAATCCTGCAAGATGAATTCCTAAATCTCTTTCCTTTAGTTTCTTAAAACTGGTTTCAAAGAAAGTTCTCAGTTCTAATTGTCTAAATAATCCAGTCAAAAATTGCTCCCGTATATTCCATAGTTTTCGGAAATTATTATTACTTACCTATCGTTGTCAAGGATTATATACAAATGCAACTTGCATTTACCGAACGGTTCTTAATTAATAAAATAATGATTCCTTCCTTATATTTTCGGCATTTTACCCCAAAAGCGATATGCGTTAGTTCTCGATTAAAAGCATTGCCACAGAGGCAAGGAGATATACTCAAGCTAGATTTGTTTTCAGTAAAGAAATTTTTTTTAGACAGGTAAACCAAGATTTACTGGATTAAAAATCCGAAAACCAATCTAATCTGAGTATACAGAGAGATTTAAAGATAGTGAATGTTATTGAGTTATTGTCGACGTTAATCGCCCTGGCGTTCGTCCAAAAAATTACAGGTAGACCCTGTATTATTTTTATCCTAGGTGAGCAGAATTATTGATTGATTTTGATACACTGTATTGTAGTTTAACTTAAATCTAAGGATATTATGCTGAATAAGCTTTTTACAAACGAGTTTCTACAAGATACAGATGTTCAGGATTATAAAAAAGGGGATGTCTTAATTGCAGAGGGCGCTGCCTCCGATGAGACCATGTATTTTATTTTAAATGGTTCATGTAATGTGTTTAAGAAGCAAGGTGAAACTCCTGTACAAATCAACCAGTTAAAGACAGGGGATTTTTTCGGCGAAATTGCGCTTATTTCGAATCAACCTAGAACTGCAACGGTAATAGTTGAATCGGACGCTGCGAAGTTACTTCTATTTAGCAAAAAAAAATTCATCCAACAAACAGTATCCAATCCAGTTTTAATGTTCTCAATTTTGAAAGCGGCTATAGCTCGATTTTTACGTGCCGACGTAAATTTAGAGAATACGATAAAAGTTATTCCAAATATGAAACCTGATTTGATTGTGAAACTAAATCAAAATCATGTAAAACTTGTAAATATTAAAGCTCTGAATTACATTCATTCACTTCCTATTTTGAATTTAGGGAAAGGTTTAAAAATTTATTCTGAAGCGAAAGATTCTAATCCTTATATGTATTTTATTCTCAGGGGAAATATTTCTCTTTTGAAAGAGCATCATGGAAAAAATGTAGAAGTTGCAACTCTAGAGTTAGGTCATTTCTTCGGAGAAACATCTTTTATTAGTGATACTCCATATACTCATTCTGCGATTACAAAATCTGACGATGTAAAACTAGTCCAATTAGATAAAGTTGCATTTTTAAAAATTGTAAACCTACATCCCGAATTTTTATTTAATAATTTGAAGAATACGATTTGGAAATTAATCAATACAGAAAAGGCAACCTTCAATTTAAAATCCAAAATAGTAAAAGACCCGCAAACAACCACTGATTTAAAGGTTTATAAAAAAGGAGATTTCATAATCAAAGAAGGCGATGCATCAAACGAAACGATGTATTTTATTCTAGATGGTGAGTTTGCTGTTTTAAAGAACCGTGGAGAATCTGTAGAAGAAGTAAATGTTTTAAAATCGGGAGATTTTTTTGGTGAACTTTCTTTGATTTCCAGCCAGCCTAGAACTGCTACAATTAGCGTTAAGTCAGAGTCCGGCAAATTGCTGTTATTCAGTAAAGAGAAGTTTATTCAGAAGACTAAAGATAGTCCCGGACTAATGTTCTCGATTTTAAAGGCAACAATTGCTCGTCTCATTCGCGCTGAAGCATCTATTGATAAAATTATCAAAGCACTTCCAGAGCTCGATCCAGCAATGGCGACTAGACTAAACGAAAGTCGTATTGATAATATTAACGTTTTTAATTACGTACATAATTTACATAGTCGTATTTTACTTAAAGGTGATAGGATTTATGCGGAAGGGGAGAAGAGTGATGGGGCAATGTATTTTATATATGAAGGAACGATTGCAGTCATTAAAAAATACCATCGTAAAAATATGAAAATCACTACCTACGAGAAAGGAGATTTTTTTGGAGAAACATCGATTGTAAGCGATTCTCCAAGGTCTCAAACTATGATTACAGCTTCCGAGAAAGCCAAAGTAGTAAAAATAGACAAAGATATACTAATGAAGATAGTGCATATTAGCCCCGGATTTTTATTTAGTTTGCTTAGAACTGTAATCTGGAAGCTCATCATTGCAGAGAAAGCCTTATTTAAGCTCAATATGAAAGTCGATGACATCTACGAGAAAAAGAATTAGCTACGCGCTAAACTTTTTTTAGAAAGTTAGTTAACAGATACTTTTTCTGAAAGAGCGATGGTTTTATAATCTTTTCCGCCACCATGATAACGATAGAGCATAGTTCTAAGTAACTGCTTCATTCCAGTCTTTATAGATTCTGCGTTTTCTAAATCAATTAAATCAAAGATAACAGGCATTACTCGCGGGTCATCAATTTGATTGAGTGCTGCTAAAAATTCTGATCTGAGTTCGTTTGCTTCGTTTGTTTGAAGTTTACTTAGGATCACTGGAACGGCTGACTTTTCTTTTAGAACACCCAGAGAACGGGTTACTTCAATTTTCACATCTACTACTTTTTCTTCTTTCAAAGAAGAAACCAAATCACGAATAGCAGTGGTTGCCTTTAGTCTTCCAATTGCGAAAGCGGATTTAGATCTTACTTGGCTGTCCTGGTCTTTTAATAGAGCAGCGGATAATCCTAATCCACCTCCATGGTTGTTCAGGATGAGCAGGCTTTCTACCATTTTTAGCCTTAAAGGAGAAAGGGTTTCTTTTTCCATAGCAGCGGAAATGAATCTTGCATAAGAAGGGTCTTTAATTGTATTGATTGCATCTACCGTTACATCTCGAACTTCTTTGTTGGAATCAAAAATAGTCTTTTGAAATACAGTTGTCGGAAACTTAGACTTTTGATTTTTAAGTGATACAACGGCGGTCTTTCTTACCTCATAGTTTGAGTCGTTAGTTGCCATAGCTAGAACCGAGTTCAGTTTTTCTTTAAGCCCTAGTTTTTCAATTACGATTACACATTCACTTCGAATGGCTGGACTTGGATCCATTAATAACTTTGTTACGTGCATACTCGCCCGTTCGTCATTGATATAATTAAGAGATTCCAAATAGTAGTAACGATTAATTGGTTGATCGGAGCTACCAAGTTCTAAAATGAAAGGAAGTGCTCTATCATCTTTAAAACTATCCAATGCTTTAAACGTATATTCTCTAACTGTAACATCTCGGTACTTTATGAAATCGAGGATATTGTAAATTAGTCTTTTCTCTTTGTAGGTTGCTGCGTAGTGCAGAATTTTGATTATATTGGCTTCATTTTTGGTATTATCAAATACCCATTCTAAGTCTTCTAGAAAATTAGGGTTGTATTTTTCCAAATCAGCGCCAAAGGAAAAATAGACATCGAGTATTAAGCCTTGTAGCTCGCCTTCGGAATTCGTTTTTCGCAAGATAGAAGAGACGATAGGAAATAAATCTTGCCTGCTAGCTGATTTTAGAGAGAGTAGGGCTTCCTTTTGTTTCTTTTCGGAGCCTAAGAGATTCTCTTTTAATTCATCCTTTTCTGGATCAGCTGCTGAAATAGAAAATAGGCTTGTGAAAGCCAAAACTAGAACAAGAGTAATTTTAGTAAAAATTGTGTCAGATATAAAATCTGTTTTTTTAGTAGGTTTTATCATGCAGAAATTAACTTTAGTGAGTGCAATTTGCAACTCACTCATCACTCTTTGCCACATCCCTAAATTCGTCAAGTTCTTTAATAGGGAGTTTGTCTACTCTGAATACTTGTCTCATACTCTGCCCGGGCAGCTCGTTTATTGTCATAAGCTTCAGTTAAATTTGGATCTAAGTCGATTGCGTTTTGGAACTCACGTAAAGCCTTTTTAAACTCCCGATTTTCATAGTAGCAAATTCCCAGATAATTATACGCTTTTGCTGCTAGTTTCGGTTTTATATCGGATCGAACGATGGCAGTTAACTCGTCGATTGCTTTTTCTCGATCCATGAGAGATTTTGAATCAATCAAAACTTTGGCTAGGACCAGTCTACTTTCCATGTCGTCTGGGTCAATATGGGAGCCACGATAGGCTTCGTCTTTTGCTTTGGTTTTATTTTTAGAATCTCCCTCTGAGTAAACTAGGGCGAGTTTTCTATGGGCGAGCTTTATTTCATCCCCGCTTTTGGAATGATTTAACACAAAGATGAGGTTTTTTTCGGCTAAATCAAATTGTTTTCTTTTGAAATAGGTATCTGCCAGCTTCAATCTGACTTTATAATTGAATTGATTTGTCTTAGCAATTTCTTCATATTCTGTTGCAGCTTCATCCAAGTAATTATTTTCTTGGTAATAGTCTGCTATTGCTTCTTTATGTTTCGATTCTGACGGATTAAGTGCATTAGCCTTACGCCAGCTTTCGAGTGCCTTAGTAGGTTGCCCTGCATTTTTATAAGCGATACCTAAGTTGTAATAAGCGTTTTCGTTCTTGGGATTTAATTCTAATGCCTTTTCGAACTCAGTAATCGCTTCTCCGTATCTCTCCATATCATCTAAGATAATCCCTAAATTCACACGAGCATTTTCTGTATTGGAGTCACCGGGGGTAATTCGAATTATCTTACGGAAAGTCTCTTCCGCCTGACTTAGATTTCCATGATTGTAGTATAAGTCTGCTAGCTGATTCAATGTATCTACATCGTCTGGTCGAAGTCGCATTGCTTTTTCTAAAGATGCAATTGCATTGTCGTACATTTTTAAATCAGAGAAAGACTCTGCAATATAACGATAAATCTGCGGATCAGTAGCTCCTGCATCTAACGCTTTTTGAAAATAGGAAACCGCTTCCTCTGTATTTTTTTTCTTTAAAAGAATAATTCCTAAGTTGTAAAGATAACGAGAGTCATTTGGTTTAATGGTAACTGCTTCTCTAAAATGGTGTTCTGCCCCGTTTAAGTCTTCTCTATGATAGAAAATAGATCCTAGATGACCGTGAGAGAACTCTGCAATTTGTCCCCCACCAGCACTTTGGATAGCTTTACGGAAATTGTCAATTGCCTCTGGAATCATTCCTTGTTTGTATTGAGTGAGCGCTAGATTATAAGTCAGATAAGGATCGTTTGGTGTATTCGAAAGCCCATCTTTATAGGTTTCCATTGCTGCTTTCGGATCGTTTGAGTCATAGAGAAGATTTCCGGCGAGAAGGGCTACTTTGGAATCGTTAGGCGCAATTTGTTTTGCTCTTTGGATAGTTGTTCTTGCATCCGAAATTCTACCTTCATGTTTGTAAGCGACGGCTAAGTCATAGTAGGCGTAAATGTTTTTGGAATCATAAGCAACTGCTTTTTTGAGATAATCAATAGCCTGTGCATATCGTCCCTTCTCATCATAAATGATTCCAAGAACAGTAAGAGCAATTGATTTGTCTTCATCCGATTCGGGGCGATTTAGAAATTCTTCGCATTTAGTTTCTGCTTTTTTCTGGTATCTTTCTTGGTAGAGAGTGATACATTCAGCAAGTCTCGGATTCATTGAGCTAGATGGAAGATAAGGTCTTTCTAGTATCCTATCTAGGGAGCCTGACTTATCCGTGGCTAAATCACTTTTTAAAAAACCACCAATCCCAGATTTATTTCCAAAAAAATAAAACCAAGAAGTTCCAGCAATTACAAGAACTAGTAAAAGAAAGAATAGTGCCCAAGGAAGATAATTCGTAGAAGTCTCCCGCCGTACACGCATAGTGGAATATTCATCTGTTTCGTATTGGGTTACGTTTGGATTGGTTTCAGGTTCTACTGATTCAAACTTGAGTCTATTCTTCTTAATTGGTTCCATACCTAATCTCCGCTGAGCTTGGCTAATTCGTCCTTATACACTGCATCTAGAATTCCATTGATAAAGGTTACGGCAGTTTCAGATTCAAACTCCCTCGTAAGCTCTATCGCTTCGTTGATTACAACCTTGGGGGGAATATCCCTTTGGTTAATCAAGCTATAAATGGACAAACGCAATATACAGCGATTAACCACTGAAATGCGCTCGAATTCCCAGTTTTTTGAATAGGACTTTATTATTGTATCGAGTAAATCCCAATTTTTCACAACACCTTTAATTAATT
>JAGOHK010000119.1 GCA_017996175.1 Leptospiraceae bacterium | reverse complement strand
TTTTTCAATTTAGAAATATTATTTCCCTTGATATACTTAAAATAATCTCTTTCAACTGATTGGTAGAGAAAATTATAATAAGAAGATAATCCATTATTCCTACCTGCGGCAGATTGGAATTTAAAATACTCTGCAATCTGAGTTCTGATATGAGGATTTTTTAAATCACCGCGGTTGAGGATAATCATAGTTGGCTTCCCTTTCGGGACAATATCCGATGGAATTGTAATGATTGCTGAGTAGAACAGCATAGCATTTTCAATGGTTGATACAATTTTGTCGTTATTCTTTTCTTTTGCAAATACTTGTGAATTAGCTTTAATGATTTCTAAATTTTCCTTAATTGTTTCTTTCAAACTTGCTCTATCATGAATTCTTTCTTCAATAGAATTAAATTTTGGTTTGAATATATAAGACTCAGATGCCTTCAATACTAGGTTTGTTTTTTCTGTATCACTCGTAGAATTATTTTCATCGGAATCAGAGTCAGTTTCTCCTTTTTCTGATCTTGTGATGAAAGGTTTTCTTCTAAATAAAATTGCAAAAAATAATCCAACAACTAAACTAACTGGAATACTAAGTAAAGCAAATAATATATCGTTATAAGTATTATAAAGAACAAAGAAATAGATGAGTGATAAAGTGAAACCAACTACACCGGTGATAAGATTGTAACTATTTTTAAATTCTATTCTTTGTCTTCTTTTGGTGTCTTGGTTTCTTAAGTCTTCAATTTTTTTAAGAAGATTTTCTTTTTCTTCCTCTGTCACCATAGAATCAATATCAGTTCTATTTGTTTCCTGCAATTTCTCCATAATAAGTTTGGAAATATCTAGTTGTTTTTGGTAGGATTTATTTTCCATTGTCAAACGAGTTAGATTGTGAATTACACAGGTCATATAACCCGGGTGGGTAATATAGAAAAACTCCTTCCCTTCATTATTCATAGATTCAAAGTAACCGTACTTTGTTTGAATGAGTTGTTTTAATTCTTTTTCCAGTTCGAATAATAGCTGTTTGTCTTTAATATTGGATTTATTCAAAGTTGCGTTTACATCTAAGACAACTAACGTTAGTTTTTCTTTGGTATGATCCTCGATTCTTTTCTGGGTATTTTCTAGAAAAACAGAGGATAAATATTTTTCTTTGTACCGAACCAGATCATCCATTTTAGAATATAATTTTTTACAGATTTGTGTAGATTCTTCGCAGGTCTCTAAGATTTTTTTAATGCCTTCATCTTGGGCAACTAACCCAGGAAAGTTCGCAATTAAATCGAATAGAGTTTCCATTCTTTCTTTGATTAATTCAGGATCATCGGGGTAACTCGTGTTATACTTTTCTTTGTAAGTTGTTAGGTTTCCTTTGTAGATATGAAATTTAAGTTTTTCTGCCATTCCACCCATATACTTTAAAACGAACTTTTCCAGACTTTCTACTTGGGATTTGTAATGAAAAATTACCTCTGGAATTTTCGCATACTCTCCATTATCCGTGAATTCGATTTTCTCCTGTATTATATGATAGTCAGGCAAAATTTGGACTAACTTATTCGTTTTTAAACCATAACTCGTGAAGTCTTCAATAAAATCATCCAGAGGAATATAACTATAAGGCTGAAATCCTTTTTTTAGAACCCCAATTAACTCACTTTCAACCGATAGAAGTTTCGGAAACAACCATTCACTTCCATTTTTACTTAAACGAAGTAAAGATGTATCGGTATTGTCATCTGTTCGCTTTGTATTCTTAGCTCTAGTACTAAGCATTTGATCGATTATTTTTTGCGAAAAGTTAAAACAATTTTCCCTATAGGGGCGAATCGGTGTTAGCTTTTCTTTCTGTGGTGCAAATAACATAATTTTGGGGATAATTTTATTATTCTCATTGATTAAAATAGGGTAGAGGTAACCGTATTTTTCTTTCCCATTTGTGAAAACATCTAACATTTGTTTGAGGGCACCATTTACTGCAGCAGGAGTTTTTTCCGTGTCCTTTAGTGAGGTTTCTTTTTGGATAAGATTGTAAAGAAAATCTAAACTGAGAAGAGATTGAATTTCACTATCTGAACCATGTAAGTTTTTGATCTGGTTATGCCTATCACGTGCCATATCTAGAATTCGTTTTAATAGATTTGTAATTTTCGAATAGTTAGGTATATGAATATAAGCCGCTGATTCTTCTTTGGATTTGCTTCCCGATTCGGAAAGTGCTGAAAGTTTTGGGTCTGTTAAAATGCTCTTTGGATCCATGGTGATTTTCTCAAATTAATATTTCTTTAATTAGTCTTGAATGTCTTTTTTTTACTGTGTCAACTTTTGCATCTAATATAAATCTATCTTTCACAACTACAAGTCCATTTGAAAAGGAAAAATTTGGATCTGAAAGAAATTCATTTATTCTTTCACTATTAATATCCATAACATCTACCATTCTTTGTAACTCCTGCAAGGAAAAACGAAAAATAAATTTATCTTTTATTTTTTCAGGTTCTGTTTTCGCTATTTCATCGGCAATTAGCATTTGTAATTGAATATAAAGTTTTACGTTTGGATCACTGACTTTAAGCATATAAACTCTATGAAATGCATACCATAGTCTTCTTGTTATTACATGAAAAATTTTCATTAGAATATGTTCATCTACTTTTTCAAGTATGGTATCAGCGGTTAATCTTTGTATAACACAATCCTCAAAACAAACTGCGGTTGCGTTTCGCGCTCTACTATGCAAGATTGCCATTTCCCCAAAAATTTCTCCCTTACCTAAAATACCTAAAATAAATTCATGTCCATCTACAAGTTTACTAATCTTTACAGCGCCTTGTAGCACAATGTAAAAAAAATCATCCTCTGGTTCATTTTCTACAAATATAATATCTCCCTTTTTTAATACGAAAGTAGATTCATCTGAGTAGTTTGGATAATTCGGGAGAACGTACCGGGGATTTTCTTTTTTCAAAAAAATTTCTGCTTCGTTTAATTTTTCTGGATCTTTCTCTCTATCAAAATTTCCTTCTAGATATTTTTTAATAGAAAAGTAAGCTAATTTTTGCTGATCGTGCTGCATATAAAACTTTGCATTCTGAATTAATTTTTCTGGATAATCTTTATTTGCCTCTGTTTCCTTTGTAGATGGATCAATATGATCTATGAATGCTCTTAACTTGTCTGCGTTATACGATAAAATTTTTAAAAAAACTGATTTATTTTGTTTTAGGTATTCAAAAAAATTCTCTAGAGAAAGACGAATTACAATACAATCTGTCGCAGCTATTAACGTATTGCTATGATGATTTCTGGTAATGGCAGAGACATAACCAAACGTATCCCCAGGTAGGTAACGGTTTAAATTCTTTGAATTAAATCGAAAAACAGATTCGATAGTAATTTCTCCAGACTTTAAAATATATACATGACCGGGGTTAGGTGTGTGAGCCATTGCAATCATTGCACCTTTTGGATATTGTATGATCGTCTTGTTTGACATAAATTATCAGGGAATCTCAGTATATACCAAAAATCAAACCTACAAATAGATTTCTAGGCAAAAACAAATTAAAATTGAATTTACTTTTGCCCTCTCGAATACAAAGTGAATTCTTTACTAGGAATTCGTATGAAAATAATTTTCTTAATTTTTTTATTCTTAATGGTAAATTGTGCATTTAAAATTACGCAGCCTGAAGTTTTTTCGGAATCAAAACCTGAGCCCATGTTATTTCGTTTTTATTCGACTGATTTAGTTTTGGTAAAAATTATTTGTGACTCAATGAAGGAGTCGAATTTTGGAGTCTGTCTATTGGATTCGGATTTAGAATTAAATGAATCAAAGGAAAAAGTAAAACATATTTATTTGGAGACGCAGATAAAAAATGTCTCTTCTGATTATTTTACGAATGTAGGCAAATCACTGCTTACCTTAACGCTCGGTGTTTTTTTGACTAATTCTGCAAAAGTAGATTTCATTTTTTATATTGAAAAAAACCAACAAACTCTTCTAGACAATACTAGCATTTCCTCCGAGGGAAAAACCGGTTATTGGGGGGTATTACCACTTTATACTGGATTTATTGCGACTAACGTTGGGACTCTTTTAAATTCTTATCGTAAACCAGACCATCTGCAACGTTATTGTCTCTATGAAAATCCGGGAGAAATCAGGCAGGTACTTGAAACAAAAAAAGAGGAATATTGTAAGGACTACGAGTTATTTTTAAAGGATAGTTTTTATAAAGTACAAACTAAATTTTTTCATATAATAAAAGATTCAGAATCAGTAGAGTAATGTTACGAAGGAGTTTGTATATATTTTTCTTTTTATTTGTTCCTATTTTTTCGGAATCAGTTAAGAGAGACAACAAAGTAAATTTTTTATTCTATGGTGGCAAATACACCGAAACCGACTTGTTACCTATTTTATTTTCACAGAAAACAGATTATCGTGATTCTTATATAGGTGTTCTTGGTTTAAATTATCCGCTCTTGTATAAGATACGATTTTTAGACTTTGAAGCGGAGGCTTTATTCGGCAAACATTTTGGGATTATGAATCACTGGGAATCGGATATTTTAATGTTAGCTCGGATTTCTAATCTTTTCTATTTACCGATGAGTTTTGCTTTCGGAGAAGGGGTTTCCCTTACAAGCCAAAATCCGACAATGGAAAATAAACGTAAAGGATTCTATCTGGACACAGGTTTATTTCAATTCCAGGCAATTGAGTCTAGAAATTTTTTGAACTACGTCATGGTAGAATTAGATTATCGTGTATGGGATACTTCTTATAATCCGCGCATATTTGTTCGCATCCATCACAGGTCGGGAGTTTTCGGATTGTTATGTCCTCCCGATCCTGCTTGTGGTTCTAACTTTATTTCTTATGGAGTAAAGTTTTCCTATTAAGACTTGTAATCAGGATAAGCTTCGTTTCCGTGTTCTAATAAATCAAGCCCTATGATTTCTTCATCCTCACTGACTCTAAGTCCTATTGTTTTATGGATAAGGAAGAATACCGCATAACTAAGTATAAATGCCCATAAAAATGCTAAAAGTACACCGATTGTCTGTGTGCCTAATAGAGATAAACCGCCACCGAAGAAAAGCCCATTTGGGCCACCACCGAAATTTGCATCTGCAAAAAGTCCTACAGCTAAAGTACCCCATGCCCCGTTAAAGCCATGTACGCTTACTGCCCCAACTGGATCGTCTATTCCAACTTTATCAAGTAATAAAACGCCGCCAACTACGAGTAACCCGCTAATTAAACCTATTATAACAGAAGAGGTGATTCCTACATTATTGCAACCTGCTGTAATAGCGACTAATCCTGCTAAACCTCCGTTGAGTGTAATACCAATATCTGGCTTCTTAAAAAGTATCCAGCTTAAAGTCATAGCAGATATAGCTCCTGCCGCGGCAGACATATTTGTGGTAATGGCGATGATCGCAAAAGATCCACCGTCAATCATACCGGTACTCCCAGGGTTAAATCCAAACCATCCTAACCATAGAATAAATACACCCATTGCCGCTATTGTCATATTATGTCCGAGGATAGGGATGATTATCCCCCCCGGCTGGTATCTGCCAAGTCTCGGTTTCAGAACCATCGTTCCGGCAAGTCCTGCCCAGCCACCAATCGAGTGAACAACGGTAGATCCTGCAAAATCAATGAATCCCATTTTGGCAAGAAAACCAGTATTATTCGCATCAAATAAATTCGACCATACAAAACTTCCAAAGATAGGATAGATAAATCCAGTCATCAGAAAAGAGAACAAAAGGTAAGCGGTAAATTTTGTTCGCTCCGCCATTGCACCGGATACTATGGTAGTAGCTGTTGCAGCAAAAACCAATTGAAATAAGAAAAATCCAAACTTCGCGGGAGCAGGTTTTCCGTCTTCTAGTAAGAGGCTTGTTTCGAGAAAGGAAATTTTGCCAATTCCAAATTCTTGTATCAGAAGTGGTCCAAACATGAGAGAAAATCCAAACAACCAATAACAGATAGAGCCGATCGTAAAATCAGAAAGATTTTTCATTAAAATATTTACGGTGTTTTTGGCTCTTGTAAATCCAGCTTCCACAAGTGCAAATCCCGCCTGCATGAAAAAAACAAGGAAGGCTGCAATACAAACCCACAGAAGATTCATTTCACTTCTGAGTTTGTCGGATTCTTGTTTTACTACTTGATTTGCCTCTTTTAGAATCTTCAACTCTGCTTGAAAGGTTTGTATTGAGTCTTCTAGAGGTGCTTTTATTTCATCTGTTGGCATTTCCTGCGAGAAAACTGACAGAGTGAAACAAAAAATTAATAAATAAATTTTCATCATAGTATGGTCCTTGAACTAAATTTTAAATTGATGACTCAGGAATATCATCCGTGATGGTTCTGATGATATTAATTCCTTCTAATTTTTTTAGGGAGACTTTTAGGGCATCATTACTCGGAGTACTTTTGATTCCTTGTTGCAATGTTTTGATCGCTTTCGGGATTGCATTTTCTTTTAAATAGCATTTTGCAAGAAGTAAACTTGCTTTTGCAAAAGTATGGTCGCAAGATAAAGACTTCTTCAATGCTCTTTTAGCTTCCGGTAATCTTTCAGAGTTAAATAGCGCTTTGCCGTAGAGATAGTGGATAATGGCGGTATCCTCTCCGCTGGTTCTAATGTATTCATCTATAAATTTTACACTTTCTGCATACTTCCCATCATTGTAGTACATTTTTCCTAAGAACAAAAGATTGTCTTTTATAGAAGGATCAATCTTGTAAGCTTGGAGTGCAAGTGAGTAGGCGTCGTCATTATTTTTTTGATGGGCAGATACTTTAGCCATCCTTACCAAAGGAAGTGCATCCTTAATTGTAGTGTTACACTGTAAAAGTAGTAAAGCTAAATCATCACCGTTGTTTTGATTTGCTTTGAATTCTTTCCAATCGTCAAGAATAGCTTTGACTATATCTTTTGCGAATACATTGGTTTTGTCTTTTTGCATTTTATCTCTAGCCCGAGTAAAAGATTCTTGAAATCTAGAGTGACCATACTCTTCACCAAAACCATTTTTCTGTTCTGTAAATCCATCCGTGAACATTAGCAGGTACTCGCCGGGTTCTATTTTCCCATGTTTTTCCTCATAGTCGGTTTTTTTTACATCCAGAATTCCGAGTGGAACTCCTTTGGTGTCCAGTTCTTCGATTGAATTGTCATTTTTGAAATGAAGGAGTTTCTGATGCCCCCCATTGATATAAGCATAAGTATAATCATGATAAATTCTAAGAATGAAAGCCGTGAAATAGGTAGACTCTGGAAGTTGTGGTTTTAGGGCTTCTCCCATTTGTTCCATGATTTCCGCAAGACCTAATCCTTGGATAACATAGCGGTTGAAATGAAAATGAATTGCCATAGTAACAAGGGCTGCTGGAATTCCATGACCAGAAACATCTACTATGATTGCAGTCATCGTATTGCCTTGTTTTACTACATCAAAGTAATCGCCGCTAACTTCGACCATTGGCTCATAATGAGTGCCGAAATACATTCCATTCCACGGGTGCAGGTGGTGTTGCAAAATCTGGCTCTGCACATTACGACCCATTTTCAAGTCCCATTCTAACTGTGAAAGAATGGCAGCTTCTCTCGCTCGAGCGGTCATCAGACCCTCAATTAGTCTTACGCCGGTCAGAGCAAGAGCCAATTGAGAGCCTAATGCCTCAAGAATTTCCAGATCATCTTCTTTATAAAAGAATTCGGTATCCGATTCTACGGAAATTGTGCCTAAAACATCATCCTTATAGGTAATTGGTACGCAAATTACGCACTTAGTAGTTTCTCCTTCATCTAAAAAGTGAGGGTTCTGCTTTAAATTCGGTATTAGGAGAGACTTTTTGGATTCAAAGGCTTGTCCCGAGTAACCCTCGGTAGGAGTTAGGTTTCGACGCGGTGGAGTGGTTTCTTTAATGTATTTGATAGGAACCAACAATTCTCCATCCCAAAGTCGCAGTGTTGTGTTGTCACATTCAAAAATTTCCTTACAAAGAGTAATTAAAGTATCAAATAGGTCTTCTTCACGACCAACATTTGAAAATTCCTTGCTTATGTACAGCAAAACAGCAATTTTGTTCTGGTCAGAAAGACCACCGACAACCTTCTTAGCACCCCTAAATGAAATTACTTTTCTAGTTCCATATTTTAGCTCTATCATAGCAATATCCTACCTTTTTGTTGCAAAAATTATACCTATTGAACAGAATTATATACGCTTTAAAATTAAGCATTCTTACGGGAATGTATTTTTTATATGCGTAATATTTAAAAAATAAGCCGTCATGAGATATGTCTATTTATGACTTGCAAGTAAAAAAAAAGAAATGTAAGTAAAATGGGCAGATTCTTATTTTTATATAAGGGAGTATTGGTCAATGCGGTCAAGTTAAGGAAAGATTACGAAAAGTCGGACATTGAGCATTATATTTCGACCCTAGGGAGAAATATTGAGTTTCCTCGAAATGCCCACTTTTACTATAAGATGTCACTTCGACTCCGCTCAGTGACCGCCAAAGTTACCTTATTTGTACAGCATTGAGCATGGGTTTCGACCCATACAAGAAAATGGTTTGATATTTTTAAACAGATTCATTTTGCTTTCTATATGGAATTAGAAGAGATACAGGCAAAAGAGATTCTTTCTGAAATTGTAGCCTTAAAGCAGAAAATTGTAAATTCTCAAATAGACGCCCATTTAGAGAAATGTTGTTTTCTTGCCTTTTGGGATTTTGATGGGACAGTTATGAAAGGGGATTGTTCCGAAGGGTTAAGGGAAAATGGGGAAGAAGTGTTTAAAGGACTTGTGGAACTGGGAATTCTAAAAGGGTATGCAAGGGAGTTTAAAGGCAAAGAAGGAGTAGATGCATTTTGGAGAAAATACAGAGAGATGGAAGCTGTCGATAAAAGAGCGGCTTATATCTTTTTGCCTCAAATCTTTGCTGGAAATAAAGAAGAGGTAATTCTAGAGTTGGCGAAAGAACATTTTCAAAGTGTATTAAAAAATTATTATTTTTCTTCTTCGATTCGAATTTTAGAAGAACTGAAAGCTGTCGGAATACAGTCTTATATTATTTCTGCAAGTGCACATTTTTTTGTAAAGGGAATGAGCGGTACTCTACCAATTGATGGTGATCGTTTGTTTGGAATTGAAGTAGAAATTAAAAATGGAATCATCACTCCAAAAGAAATTTCACCAGTTACTTATGCATATGGTAAACGAGAAAAATTAATTCAGATCGTTGCTAATCTTTTAGCAGAAAAAAAAGCAGACAAGGTTTTTGTTTTAGCTGGATTCGGAAATAGTTTTCATACAGACGGACCTTTTTTAAAATATATAGCTGAGCAAAAGATTGAAGCAGGCAAGGCTATAACAGTAATGATAAACGGTGGTGAAGCTACCTCTGAATATACAGGAATTTTTAAAGAAGTAATATTCGAACATACAGTTGGTTAGAATTTTATTCTTTTGAAATCAGATATAATTTTTCGTATATCAGACATTCATGAATAAAATTCACTTTGAACCTACAAATTTTACAAATTGCTGACCCATATCCAGTTAAGGTATCTCCACTAACGTTTTCTATTTCAAAATCTTTAGTGAATTGGTCATATGAAATTGGTAGGTTATTTTCCAACTCATACTTGCACTGCTTACATTTTCTAGTTTCAATATTCATCGAAAATTATTTAATTTGAACGGTTTATCCATGTTCCGTGGAAAACGGGGGGTAGCCGCTCTGGTAAATGAATTTTACCGATTGGTCCTTTTTCTATGGAACTTGCGCTGAATATCCAAACTTGTCCTTTTAACTTTTCTGTGCTAATGTATGACAATAGATATCCCCCGTCTTCTGCGTTTGACTTTTCCGATTTTACATAGACTGGTTCGTTTGCGTAAAGACCTGTTGGCATTTCGAATATTTTTTTGGTGTTTGTTTCACGGTCGTATTTGATAAATGCGTCTTGCAAAATTACTCCCGGAGTAAACCTGCCATGATAACTATAACGGTATTTTTCTCCTGCGAATTCATCATTGATTCGGGGAAACTCAGCGTAAACCTCATCTAGTTGCTCTTCTTTTGTGTTGCCTGTAGTTAGGTCAAATTCCCATTTGTGAAATACAGGCGCGAAGGAAAGTGTTCCTTCCTTCGGTGCGCGGGAATTTGGTTTTTCTGGCATTGGATTGTCAATACGACAACCGTAGAGGATAATTTTGTTATTCTCCTCGTAGGAATTTACTACATGAAACATATAACAGGGATTTGCCTCAAACCATCGAATATCTTTGTCTGTGCCGAGCCGTGGAATTACTCCAAAGCGAGCAGGGCGGTTTTGGTTGAATTCTAAAAAACGTCTTTGTTTTTTGCCAGAATCGGAGTCCATTTTCCAGGATAATGGCAAATCAATTAATATGGAATAATTCTTAGTAATCGCGATGTCATGGCAATAGCTAGATTCTTTGATATGAATCGGCGTGAAATGCACTTTGTTATCTTTTCCAATGACTCCATAATTCATGTAAGGTGGTTTGTATAGATTATAATTAAAGAAAACTAGTTCGCCTGTTCTTGGGTCAAGCTTCGTGTGGGCTGCCATATAGTCTTTTAGATTACCACCAAAGTCGTATTCGCCCATAGTTTCCATTGTATTTGGGTCGAGCCTGTAAGCTCTTCCGCTTAAATACCAAACTGAGAGCAAAATATCATTATACCGCACAATGGCAGTATTCGACGAGTCTTTCATATTTCCATGCTCTTTTGTCTCGTCTATTTTTCCGATGATTCCATCCCAAATCGGTTTTCCTTTTTTTTGTTCTTCTAAAAATCCTTTCGTCTTTACGAATTTATTTATGTATTTGGCTTTCCCATTTTCAATCGAAGTAGAATGAACCATTCCGTCTCCATCAAACCAACTGTAAAAACTTTTTGGTTTATAAGCTGGATTTGACGCATTAAAAATCAAACTCCCATTTAAGTCAGATGGAATTTCTCCCTCTGTCTTCAAATCGTATTCTGTTCTTTCTTCTTTCAAAGGTGTAAATATTCCTTCTAGGTAGGGACTTGCGATTAGTGTTTTTGCGATAGATTCTTGGTTCATTGTGTTATCCTTTAACCTTTAAAGATTACCACCGATGAACACCGAGGGCACCGATAACAGATACGATAGGTATTCAATATTCGTAATTTGGTTCGAATCTATATCATTTTTTATCGTTTTTTTATCGGTGTTCATAGCCTTGGCGGGTGGTAATCAGTTATTATCTTTTATTTTAGTATTCAAATACCATCGCCGCAACGTGTAGTCCGGCTCCGACTGCGAATAATAGCATTTTGTCGCCAGATTGAATTTTTGGTTCTTCGTAAATGTATTTATGTAGAATATACGGAATATTTACGGAAGACATATTGGCTGTTTCGTGGTAGGTGTTTAGATTTTTTTTAGAGTCAATACTCAGCGACTTACACCAACGCTCTAGCATAGGAATTCCTGTTTGGTGGGCGACGAACCAATCAATATTATCCCCTGTTAGATTTTCTTTTTCTAGCAGCCTTTGTGCAGGAACAGTTGCCGTTTTCAAAAAGAACTTTGCGTGTTTGGGATCGTGTGAAAAATGGATGAGTTCATTTTGCTTTGTGACGAAAGGAGATTTCAATTCTAAAAAATCAAAGTAGTCCGGTTCTGTTTTCTCGATTACAGGGGATAATACAAATTTATCGTTATCAGAATTTTTCCTTGTAAGAAGGATAGATGCTGATCCATCGCCAATTAAAGAATAACCGCTTTCTTTGTTGATAGCGCGGTTTACCCAGTTCATTGTGTTGATTAGTAGGATAGTTTTATATTGTTCCGTGAATAAAAATTGTTCTGCAAGTCTTACTTGAGAAATAAAACTCGCACAAGCTGTATCTAGAGTCCATACATTTGCATTTGTTGCACCTAGTTCTTTTATAACTAGGTTTCCGTCTTTCGGAACTTCGTAGTCTGGAATTCCAGAAAAAAATAAAACAAAGTCAATCTCAGTAGGAGAAAGTTTTGCATTTGCAAGAGCGGATTTTGCTGACTCTACGCTCATATATACAGACGTTTCGGATTCGGAAGCAAAATACCGATTATCCGGTGCTCCGGTAATATTTTGTCCTAAACTCGCTAAGTCTTGCGAAGAGACTTTGGTTGTTGGTCGGTAAACTCCAATTCCTGCGATGTTGGCTGACATAGACTTGCCTTAGTTATTCAGAGCTGCATTGGATAATACAAGGCTCATCGTTGTCGTACAACTTCCACCTACATTAAAGGTTGCTCCGCGTTTTGCGCCTTCTACTTGGTAGTCGCCAGCTTGGTTTGTCACTTGTTTGAAAATATCTAAAAGCATTCTTGCACCAGAGGCACCGACAGGATGTCCGCTTCCAATCAGTCCACCAGAGGGGTTAATCGGTATTTTCCCGCCCATCTTTGTGAGCCCATCTTCTACAGCTGTGTATTCTTTTCCCGGCTCTGTGATTCCAAAATTTCCGATGCTCACATATTCATTGATACTAAAACAATCGTGGAGTTCGATTACATTTATATCGTCTATTGTTATCTTAGCTTTTGAAAATGCGTCGTGTATGGTTTGTCTTGCCCAGGGTAATATATATTTGTCGTTCGCGGACTTTTTTACTTTGTCGCCGAATTTTAATTCCGCAACTCTAAATCCTATTCCAGAAATTTCAGCTATGTCTTTTAGTTGTTTGCCTGTTTTAGATAAGTATTTACGGGCATACTCTTCACTTGCGATAAATAAAATACTGGCTCCATCGCTGATTTGAGAACAATCGGAAAATCGTGTTTGTCCTCCGAAAGAATTTTTATACTTTCGATTGAGTGTTTCTAGTGTTTGTTTGTCAAAGTTTTCTGTTCTAGTCTGTGCATTTGGATTATTCTTTGCATTAGCGCGGTTCTTTAAACTAATTTCCATAAAGTTTGCCTTTAGCCTTTCATCTCCTACTTCCGGATAACGCTTCAAAGCCTCATCGGTTAAGAATCCAAACATTCTGGGATAAAAAAAGCGAACATCTTTTCCTTCTGTCGCATAGTCTGCACATGTAGCCAAATAATCATTTGCCACAAGAGGAGTGACATTTCGCATGATTTCGGCACCGACTACAATCGCAAGATCAATCTCGCCTGCCTTGATGCGGCTATTGGCAACACTTACTGCAAGAGTGGAGGAGGCGCATGCGGCTTCGTAACGTCCAGCGGGAATACCGATAAACGCGTCGTTAACCTCTGTTAAAAATGGACCTAAGTGACCTTGTTTGATAAATAATTCACTCGCAAAATTTCCTACGAAAATTTCGATTCTGTTTTCATCGCGGAGTTTCTCGATTTCTGATAATTCAATTTTTGTAGAAGAGAGACCAAGTTGGGTAATTTCTTTAAATAGATCGGTTATACTTTTATTCAGGTTTGTATAATCCTTTGCAAAATCGGTTTGTGCCCCGCCTAGTATGTATGCGTTTTTAGTCATTTATTGTACCTTATATAATTCTTTCATAGAAATCATTTTCACACTCATAGGTCAAATCCTAGTTCTACTTTAAACGATGTCAAGGTTTATTAGATTCGATAGAGCGGTAATTTTTCTATAATAAATCCTATTACCACCTGCAATACAAATAGACTCAGGGGATTAGGCACTGGACATCCCTCGAACCAACACCTTATTACCCTCACAAAGCCCTTTTACCTAGAACTGCTCTTCGTCTACTCTAGAACGACTCTTCGAGCCAAATTTGGCTCGAAGAGTCGTTTAACGTGGCTCATAGATTCAAATTAAGTAACTCGTTATCCGATACTTAATATAACGTTATTATGATAGGATTATATTATGGCAAAATTACAAAGTGGAGTTTTGGAAAATTTCTCCGGTAGCATTGGAGATTTGAATTTTTATAAATGGAAAAATAAATTAGTTATTCGAGGCAAAAGGACGCCGACTAAAAAGCCTCCAACGGAAGCACAGCTTTTAGCCCGGGAGAAATTTCGTGTCCTCGGTGGTTTATATAGAAAAGTACAAATGGTAACTCGAATAGGCTTTCACGCTTTTACTAGTTCGATGACCGACAAAAATGCATTTTTTAAATACAATCATTCTGCTATATCTAGAACCGAAAATGGGCTAATCATCAATTACCCCGGACTGGTTTTAAGTAATGGTATTTTGAAGGGTATACAGGTAGTAAGCGCTAGAAGTAGCGAAGGAATATTTTCTCTCCATTGGAAGAATCAGTATGATTTGAGTGGCGAGGAAAAAGTTTATCTTGCTTTGTTACCTAAACACGAAAGATATTCTGCGATTTATTCTGAAAATTCATGTCTTAAAGAAAAAATAGAATTGGAAATTCCTTCCCATTGGAAGTCTTCCCAGTTTTATGCTTACACGTTTATCGTGAATAAGAAAGAAGACGTTTCTAATTCAGAATTTTTGGGAGAATTTTTAACTTAATGGCATTTGCCTTGCGCGATAACGGATAATATCATTAAGCCGTTTCAAACTTTAGCGGTTGTGTGAGGGAAGCGAAAATGTGCAATTTCGGGAATGAGAATTTGAATTGCTCTTTAGTATTCTTAAGAATTATTACATCGAACTCATGTTGTTTACATCTCGTTCACCTTGATTTGACGTTATCCGTAATAGGTAAATTATAGTTATCCGCAATGGCTTCGTATTTTTAAGTTATTGTAATATTTTATAGAAATTAAGCATTCCTCTAGAATTTCCTACTAGGAGTTGATGTTTATGTGATTAAAAAAACTCAAAAAAATTAAATTTTTTTGGACAAAAAATACAAAAGTGGTTTGACTTTAAAGGGCTCGGAAATATTGTGGAAAAACATTCAGGGCATCGAAGAGCTTGTTGGAAGTTTCCGAAGGTTGCGAAAGCGACTAAAGTAGGAGATGGAA
>JAGOHK010000018.1 GCA_017996175.1 Leptospiraceae bacterium | reverse complement strand
AAATTATCCGGATTTCCTTTTTCGTGCAGAAGTTCAATGACGGGCGCGGCTTTTCGACAAGGCTCACACCAACTTGCCCAAAAATCTAGGATTAATACTTTGCCTTTGTAGTCTCGAATTTTTCTTTCTTTGCCATTCCAATCTTTTAGCTCCACATCCATATACGGAGCGGAAAATTCCTTGCGACACGAAAAAGAAAACAAAACAAGAAAAATCAATAGAAGCTTTTTCATAGTCAACTTCTAAGAGCTTTTAATAATATTCTTAATCTGATCCCGAATCCTAGCTGCTGACTCATAGTCCTCTGCTTTAATTGCGTTTGCAAGAGACTCCTCTAATATTTGCAATTGAGTCTTAGGCGGCTGATCGGGAATTGATATTTCTTGGAGGTTTGGCTCAGATGGAATTTCTCCACCTCGCATGACTACACCCGCTTCATCTAGAACATTTTGGGTAATAAAAATGGGAGCTTCTGCACGAAGCGCAATTGCAATTGAATCAGACGGGCGGGCATCGATTAAAAATATCTCCTCATCTTTACGAACAGAAATTTTTGCATAAAATGTATTGTCTACAATCTCATCAATGGTAACTTTTATAATCTGTGCGCCGAGTACGGGAATAAACATCATAATTAAATCATGAGTCATTGGTCTAGGGGGAGTAATTCCATCTAGAACGCTTGTTATCGCATGTGTTTCCAGAGGACCTATGAAAATGGGAACCACTTTGGAATCATTCATTTCTTCTTTAGGTTTTAGAAAGACAGCAAATCCAACATTTGTAAGAGTAATATCAGAAATTTTTACTTCAATCAAGTCCATGAATCACACCATAATAGTAGTTAGTTTTTTTTAAAGCCAAAATAATATGGTCATTAAACAAATTTAGGGTAAATATGATAGTCGAAGCAATTACATTTTCAATTAATTTAAGCATATTTTCCTGCTTGTTTTGGAGTATTGTAACGTTTCAAAATATTCGACTGATTGAAAAAATTAAAAAGTTTCCCTTATTTATTTTTTTTTCCATTCTATTCTATGCTACATTTTATCTCAGTAGTTTTTCCCATACTAAATTTTTTGAATTCAAATCAATTTATTTTAGTTGGTATACAATTCTAATTCAGATTGTTTTTCTTATTTCTGTTTTAGTATTCAGCAAGAAACCTTTCCTCATTCACGCTCCACTCCTAAGTGTCGTTTTATCTCCTTATTTTTTTTTCCTAGTTTTTGGTTTTGAAACCTTTCATCTCTGGGAAGATGACTTCCCCTCTTATTCCTTACTCAAAGCACAAAATCCAATCATTGGCACTGTAGGTTTATTTCTTTTATTCATTAAACCAAATAAAATTCAGATTCCCGCTTTTTTACTTACCATTGGAATTTTGTTTTATTATCTTTACCCTCTGAAAAATTTTCCCTATCCTGAAATTCGAACTTTACACCATCGTTATATTCCTCACGAATTTTTCTTAACTGAAAATTCTTATTTATTTGAAGAGAACAGCGGAATTTATACAGAAAAAAAACAGAATGAAGACGACGTTTTATATAAGCTAACCTGGAAACCAATTAAAAAAATCAATCTTCCACTCAGACAAACGATTCAATCCATTGCGTCTAACTTTGAATTTCCGCTCCTTATCACCGAGGATAATAAGATTATACTCCTAGAACTTTCTAGGTCTTATAATGGAAATTTTTTTAAAGTAGTTTTTAATTTAGAACAGGAATCCAAAGAAATTGAAGTGATTGGAAATTCTAGCTCTATAAACCAAGCTAATATACAACTAGAAGGTCCTTTGTTTTAAACCTAAAACTCCTCTCCTAAAATATTTGAATTGATTCCCCTAAGTAAATCCTGTAAATCGTAAACGTTAGTCGGTATAGTGTCCGTATTTTTTTTAATTTCATCATGAATCCCCGAACCACGGCGGACTTTCTCGTGGTAGGTAAATAACTTTAAAATATCTCGATCTTTCATTCTCTTAGGATTAATTTCTAGAACTAGTTTTTGGATGGTTTCATCTGAGGTCACTTCTAAAGGGTCAATAAAATCTCTCGGAAAATTTCTAGCGATACAAGCACGGTTAGCCTCTTGGCTTAGATTTACTTTGCAGCGTTTTAATATTTCAGTTGCACTCCTTTCTCCTAAATCTAACTCAGAAGGATAAATGCCTTTCTCTCTCGCTTCAAAAACTTTAATTTCTTCAATCGTATCTAGAACGGCTAATTTCATTTTTTCGTCAAATACTCCATTGGAACAATCTTGATTTCTAAATAAAGTAAAATGCAAATGTGGTCCCGTAGACATACTCCCGGTATTCCCTGAATAAGCCATAACTTCTCTGTAAGTAAATATTCTTCCCTGTCTACCTAAAGCTCTTTTTAAATGAGCGTAAAATCCGAAGTATCCCGCCTTTTTGAAGTAGACTAACAACGATTCTCCGTAAATGGTTTGTTTCGGGAATCCATTGGAAGTAATCCATTCAGGATAAGCTCTTACAACTAAACAATCTTCTTTATCGGGGCATTTGAGTGGAGTTCCTGCGACTAAAGGAATATCGAACCCGTAATGAACTTTGCCCTTTTTCGGATCAATATTCATAAAGTTTAAATCACAACAAAGATTTGCTGGATCAACCGGGAAATCGTCTAGGTCGTTTATTTTATTACTACAATACAAGTCTTTTTTTAGATTCAACTGTTCGAGTAAATCTTTTACTGTGGGATTTTCTGAATTCGAATTCTCTTGCGAAAAGGTTATTTCCTCATTTACCGTCTTTGTTTTTGGAAAAGATAACTCGGCAAAAAAAGCCTTCTGTCGATACGCCTTCGCCTTATTTCGATTAGCCGCTCTATTTTTTTCAGGTAAATTACATCCAATAAGAAAAAAGCCGAATAGAACTAAAATTTGGTAATAATTTTTGTTTAAAAATTTTAAAGATACAAAGATTGTTTGAAACATTTTACAGGATAGTTTTTTACGTAAAGATACAATTATGATTTTTGTGAATTGTATCTTTACTTATTTTGTTTTATCTACCCATTATAACAAAGAGTCACCCCTTTTTTTTCATTTTATTTAACCTGAACTCGATGTAAGGATTTAAGTAACACTAAAGAGTCGTTCAATATGTAATTCCCAAAATTTTCTATCGGGAATCTCTAGTTCTAAGTAGCATTTTATAATTCTTGATACCCCCGACAGAAAACGAAACTCAATGTTGCTCCTTGGGTCGCACCATAATGGGGGTGACAGAGAGTAATATCTCATTACAGCGAACTTACGTTAAATTAATATTTATTATTTAACCAAAGGTTTTTTTCATAAATTTGATTCATAAAAGAAGGATTTATTTTTAAATGAAAACCAATTTTCAGGAGCTGGTTCAGAATACTTTGCATCCAAATTCCTTTTTGTTGGAAACGAATCGAAGAGGTCTCACTGATATAAGGGAGTAATACCGGTTTTGCGAAAGACAGTAGTTGATAACTCAAAATTGTATCTTCAAAAATTTCTACATGAGGTAAATTTTCTTTCCACAACATTCTATCGAAAAAGATACAATGATCTAAATAAAAAATTCCTTTTAACTTAGCCCTGATTTGATTGGAATACCAAGAAGTAAACCTCAATAAAAAATGTTCTAAGTCAAATTTGTGAGTAAAACCGCCCCAAATTAATTTACGATTTTTTTTATTACTCAGGTCTATTAAATATTGAATCCCTTTTTCTTCAATAAAACTCCGAGGATGATGAAACAAAATAAGATCCCCTTTCGATTTTTGAAATCCAATATTTAACCTTTCTGCTCTAGTATATGCGTCTGATTTACTAACATATATAATTTCTAAATCACTAGATGCGGAAAATGGCTGTAATGTTCTATGAAAAAAAGAATTAGGCTCATTATATTCAGTAGGAATAATTATACTAAGCATCGTTGACTATTGATTAACCGCAATTTAGACAGCAAGCAGCACACTGAAATATCAGGTTTTGTAGGGTCTTTCAGTGGATTATTTTTGTAAGAAAAATGCTAATGGGCCCAGAAGGACTCGAACCTTCGACCCGCAGATTATGAGTCTGCCGCTCTAACCAACTGAGCTATAGGCCCCGAGATGTATGGTGTCAGTTTTTAGGTGTGGAGAGATTTCGCAAGTGTTTTTATTAATCTAACTTTAAGATTTGGCTTCTAGATTTCTTGGATTCTATAAAATAATTTTTCCAGAATTCATGGTCAGTATTCTCAGATGGTGACTCGAGGGTTAATAATAATCGATCAATTTCTTTTCTAAATTCAAGGAGTGAATCGTGAATGGATTCTTTATTGGTATTAATAATTGCATTCCACATATCAGGATTAGAGCCGGCAATCCTAGACATATCACGAAATCCACCACCGGTAAGCGGAATGGGAGATTTATCAGTATAAAATTTTACTTTTTTATTATTATATGCCCAGTTCACAAGAATAGAAGAAAGTATATGAGGAGTATGCGACAAATAAGAAAGAACTTCATCGTGTTCCTTCGCATTCATTTCAATTGTGATAGATCCAATCATTTTCCAAAATTGAGTGATTTTATCTATGGCGTGTTTGGATACACCTTTCGACTTTGTAAGGATACATAGCCGATTTTCATATAAATCAACTTTTGCATAACTCAATCCTGCTTGTTCTGACCCCGCCATAGGATGCGACGAATAGTAATTATGCTCTTTTATAAACTTGGATTCTACTTTTTGTATGATGGATTGTTTTGTTGAACCGAGATCTGTGATATAACCACGGTAATCCGCTGGAATTAAATCTATTTTGTCGCAAGTTAAATCTACGGGTAGAGAAAATACAATGAAGTCATACTCATTCCATGAATTCGATTTTAGAAATTCAGATTCTAAAAGAATTTTATTTGCAATTTTTTGTGATAAACCTTCATCCCTGCTTTTTTCTGATCTTACAACGCCTGTGATTTCACAACCAAGTTTTTTATTTCGAATTGCTAAAGAGAGGGAAGCACCCATTAGCCCCAATCCATAAATTAAAACTTTATTAAATGGAGAATTCACACCAATGGCTCAGTCGCAGGGTATGACCCCAAAATTCTAAGATAGGTAGCTCTCTCTTTTAGCTTCCCCAAAACACTTCCAATCACTTCGTCTTTCTCGTGTCCATGGAAATCTATAAAAAAATTGTATTCCCATGAATTCCTTCGTGTTGGTCTGGACTCAACTTTCGTCAAATTGATATTATTCTCAAAAAAAGGTTTGAGCGCAGTATAAAGCGAACCAGGTTTATCCGCTACGGAAAAAACAATAGATGTTTTGTCATGCCCTGTTGGTAGACATTGTGATTTTCCAATAATTAAAAATCTTGTAGTATTATTCGGCAAATCCTCAATTGACTCACGAATTACATTTAGTCCATAAATATCCGCCGCAATTTTAGAAGCAATCGCTACTCCTTCTTTTTTTTCTGCGACCATCATCGCAGCCTTAGCAGTTGAGGATGTTTCTATTATTTCTACATTTGGTAAATTAGCCGTTATCCAATTTTTACACTGAGAATTTGCAATTCGTATTCCGTATAACGTTTTGATTTTAGATAAATCAGATTCAAATCCTAGCAAGTGCATTGAGATTCTCATGTAAATTTCTGAGTATATATAAAGGTCTGATGTCAAAAGCATATCTAAAGTAGAATTGACAAGACCCTCTGTAGAATTCTCAATTGGAACCACTCCATAATCACATCTTCTAGATTCTACAGCTCTAAATACTTCTGGAATCGAGGTAAACGGAGTTGATTTAATGGAAGCACCAAATCTTTCCCGAGTGGCTTGGTTAGAAAAAGATCCTTCCGGTCCAAGGTATCCTACGTCTAATGCCTTCTCAATCGCGATTGAGCCTGACATGATCTCTCTATAAATTGAGATTAAAGCTAAATCAGAAAGGGGTCCGTGGTTATTCGTTGTTACCTTCTTGTAAACTTCCTTTTCTCTATCAGGGCGAAATATTTCTTCTCCATTTGCGCGTTTGACTTCTCCGATTTTACTTGCGATAGACGCTCTCTCTTGGATTTTATTCACAATTTCAATGTCGAGTTCATCAATTCGTGTTCTTAGATGGGATAAATCTTCATTCATTAAATATTTCTTCCTCTTCCTTTTGTGGTTTCAAATCCTCCAAGTCATCAAACTTCAATTCTTTTACCTCAACTGGCATAGGTAAATCAGAAAGTTTATTCAGACCGAAGTGAATTAAAAACTCATTCGTTGTTCCATAAAGTGTAGGTCTTCCTGGAACTTCTTTTTGTCCAACAGCTTTGACTAATTTTTTTGCTATTAACGTAGAAACCATATTACGAGAGGATACTCCGCGTATTTCGTCAATCTCTGGTAATGTGATCGGTTGTTTGTAGGAGATAATGGCTAATGTGTCGAGTGTTCCGCGAGAAAGTGTTTCTCGTTTTTTCTCTTTAAAAATACTTCCCAATACTTTATAATAGACTTCATTGGTTAAGAACTGGTATCCGCCAGCGATTTCTTTTAATAAAAATCCTCCGTTTTTCTCGGAATAGTCTAAGATAAGTTCTTCTAACAATTCACGCACGAATGATTTTTCCAATTTAATTGAATCAGCAAGACTCGCTAACTTTACAGGCTCACCTGAAAGAAAAATTAAAGCCTCAATTAAACCCTTATTGTATTCTCTTGTATTTTGATTATTTTCCAATATCAACTGACCAAAAATATTCTGATATTTCCAAACATTTTATGTTGCTTAATGGCAACTTTTTTTAACTTTACAATCTCTAAAAGCGCAAGAAAAGAAAAAACTATATCATACGTATCTGGCTCTGTAGAATCGAATATATCCGAAAAATCAATTTCCTTTCTTTGTTCCAATAACTCTTCAATTGTTTTAATTTTTTTATCAATTGAATAATCCTGATCTGCAATCAGTAGATTAGGTATCTCTTCATTAACCGCTCTTGTTTCAAGTATGTTATTAAAGGCTGATATTAAATCGAGTAAATCTAAATCTAACCAATTTTCATCTGTAGGGAAATCAATTAATATTTGATTCGACTCTCTCTTAAAAACTCCTGCACTAATTTCATCTATTTCGCCTAACTTTCTTCCGGCTAATTGAAATTTTTTATGCTCTAATAATTTTTCAACGAGTTCTTTTGGTAATTTTGCTTCAGACTCAAATTCTTCAAATCCAGGGTTAGGTAAAAGCGACTTGGACTTGAGATACACCAAGTTAGCCGCCATTTTAATAAATTCTGTACTGAGTTCTATAGAAATTGTTTTGGAAAGTTTTATAAATTGAATAAAGTCTTCCGTTATTTTGGAAAGAGATACATCAAATATATCTACCTTATAACTTTCAATTAAACTCCATAATAGAGAAAGGGGACCTTCGGAATAACCGCCGTCGGGATTATTCCATCGGATTGTAAATGGAAGAGAGTCTTTTTCTTCTTGTGCATCCGTAACTTCCATTGATTCAAAACTTAAATCCCAAGTGCTTTCGCTGCTGCCTGTTGTAGTCTTTCTGGCGGGAATGGCTTTACTACAAAGTCCTTAACTCCCATTTTAATAGCTTTTGCTAATAAATCTTCTTGTCCGAGAGCTGTTACCATGATTACCTTTGCTTTAGGATCCATTTTTATAATTTCTCCTGTCGCAACGATTCCATCTTTCTCTCTCATCGTAATATCCATTGTAACTAAATCCGGACGTAGCAGCTTATATTGTTCTACCGCAATATTACCATTCTCCGCTTCTCCTACAATAGTATGACCGACTGCCGTCAAAGCATCCTTAACTAGGGTTCGCATAAATTTCGCGTCATCCACAACCAAAATCTTGGCCATTTTAATTTCCTCTTTCTTTAATAATACGTATAATATTAGGAACAATTTCTGCTAATGGAAGAACTTGGTCAATACCACCACCTTCAATAGCTTGTCTGTTCATTCCATAAATCACTGATGTTTTTTCATCTTGTGCCAAAGTAACTCCACCTACTTCCTTGACTCTTTTAATAGAATCAGCTCCATCCTTCCCCATACCCGTCATAATTACTCCCACTAATGCATTACCGTAACAAGCCCTTAAACTGTCAAATGTAACATCAACCGATGGTCTATGTCCATTCACTAAAGGTCCTTGCTCTAATTCAATGGAAATATTTTGATCTTTCCTTAGAATCTTCATGTGAAAATTTCCGGGTGCAATATAGGCAGTACCTGAAACAACATTTTCTCCATTTTCCGCTTCTTTTACTCGAATCTTACTAAACTCATCCAATCTTTCCGCAAACGCTTTTGTAAAACCTGCTGGCATATGCTGTACTACAAAAATAGGATGTTGAAAATCAGCCGGTATTTGCTTAAATAAACTATGCAATGCATTTGGTCCTCCTGTAGAAGTACCAATACCAACAGCCCGAATAGGAACTTTTCTATTCTCTGGAAAATTTCCAACTTTTATTTTTACTCTTGGGGTTTTTCGCTTTACTTCATGATCAAAATAACCAAGTATTCTAGACTTTAGTATCGTCCCGATTTCTTGTAGATCCATTTTCATAGAGCTAGAAGGTTTGGGAACGAAATCTATAGCGCCAAGTTCAAGTGCTTGGAACGTTGCTTTTGCTCCATGTTGAGTTAATACAGAAAGCATTATAACTGCAACTCTAATATTTTTTTTGCTTAAATTCTCTAATGCAGTCAGCCCATCCATCACGGGCATTTCAATGTCTAGTGTAATTACATCCGGTTGGTATTTCTCTGCCAACTGAACACATTCTAATCCAGTTTTTCCAGTAGCAATCACTTCTATAGTACCATCTGATTGCAATAAGTCAGTCAAAATATTTCGAACTAAAGCAGAATCATCTATAACTATTGCTCTAATTTTTCGGCTAAACTCTATATTACTCAACTGAAAGTCCTCAATTCGTTTGGCTCAGCATACCCAAGGTGAGCCAAACAATCAAGTGAGGTTTACACCTAGCGGTGAGCATAATGTCGTTGGCTTTTGAATCGTTAAATTCATAAACTTTTCCTAACATTCTTACAATAGCCTTATTATTTTTCATTAATTTCTTTTTCTATAACAGCAAAGTCATTAAGATAGTCTAGAAATTAATTTTACTAGCTCATCGAAGTCTGGTAAAAATAATAAATTTCCAATCAAATTATCACCTTCATAAATGAACTCAGTGTTCATACTCAAAAATTTGGTTTTTTCTGGTTTTACTATATCTAAAACTTCTTTAAAATTTCCTGAAACTAATTCTGGCACGGATGGCATAATCTGAGCTTTTGCTTTATTGGAGAGAGAATTCATTACACTTGAACAAACGATATTTGATATTTCCATAAGTACAGACAAAGAATCGTCAGAAAGTTTCTTGGCTAAATCAGAAGCTTCATTTTCTTTTAAAAGTTTACTCGCTAATTCCTTTCCTTTATCTTCTGAGAATATCATAAGTAAATTTCCATTCAAATCACCGTTCATGCGAACTTTCATTCCGAAAAAATGTTCATTTGCATCTCGAATTACACTGACTAACTCGTCTTTATCTGTGAGCATAATCTCCGGCATAAATAATTCTACGTTAGAACCCACTAGCTGAGAAAGTACAAGACCTGCATTCATCATTCCAGTGTTTACAACAGATTCCAGTTTTCGAATTTCTTCCTTGCTCAGCATTTCATTAATTGGTCTATCCGGAATTAAAGACTCTACTCGTTTCTTTGTTTGGTCAGAAAAACCCTTGAGTAACTCTCTTGCCTTTACATGATCGTCTTCGGAAGAACCTGCTAAATTTTCAATATCCACGCTATTAGAAACTTTTGGTTCTTCAGGCTGAGTATATGTTTTCTCAGGTTCTACTTTTTCCACAATTAAATATGGATTTTCCTTTTTAGGCTCTTCAACTTTTGGGGTTTGCTTTGTCTCTTCCATAACTGGTTCTTGTTCTGAAATTTTGATTACTTGCTCTTGCTCAATCATATTTTTTTTGCGTTCGGATTTATCTTTTTTCTTTTTCGATTTATCCACCAACTGTAAGCCAAGTAAACTATTGTTAAAAATATTAGTTGAACTCTGAGTTTTAAATACTACGTTAGATGTATTTACATCTATGGATCTACTCGTATTTAGCCGCATCATTTCTTTTCCAGTTAAATTAGAAGTATTTAAAATATTAGATGTAGTAATATCAATTAATCCACCTATATCCAAAACTAAAATAATCGTCCCGTCCCCCATAATAGATGCACCAGTGAGACCTTTGATATTTTTATAATTTTTTTCGAGTGTTTTAATTACAGTTTCATGTTTTCCTATAAGCTCATCTACAATGAAACCTAATTTTCTAGAATTGTAATTTACAATTACTACAGGTGCCTCTTCTAAATCTAATTTATCCGCAAGACCAATAATTTTATTCAAGCGGTAAATCGGAAGTACTTCCCCACGCAAGTTTATGATCTCATGACCTTCTAGTGTATTAATCTGGTCTTTTTTAATTCGAATAGTTTCAAAAACTTCAGATAAAGGAAATGCGTAAATTTCTTCTTCCATAGAAACAAGAATCGAGGGGATAATGGCTAACGCCTGCGGAAAACAAAGAGTAAACGAAGTTCCAAAACCTTCAGTGGTATTGATTAAAATCTTACCCTTAAAATCCTGAATGAGTTTATTTACAACGTTCATTCCAACACCACGACCAGAAATGTCAGTCACCTCAGCCGCAGTAGAAAATCCCGCAGCAAAGATAAATTGGTAAACTTCATTGTCTGCAAGGTTTTGAGCATCCGAGGCAGATATTAAATTATTCTCAATTGCTTTTTTAAGAATTCTACTTTTGTTGAGACCTTTTCCATCATCTTTAATCTCAACCATGATATTATTTCCACCCTGATAGGCGTTGAGTTCCACAGTTCCGTATTCTGACTTTCCTGCTTTTTTGCGTTCCTCTGGACTTTCAATTCCATGATCGATTGAGTTACGGATTAAGTGAAGCATCGGCTCACCAATCATATCCACTACTTTTTTATCAAGTTCAGTATTCTCGCCCATGAGATTGAGATGAACTTTTTTCCCAGTTTCCATGGACAAGTCTCTGACTAATCTAGAAAAACGATTGAATACAGAACCAATTGGAACCATACGGGTGTTCATAATTCCAGATTGTAAGTCTTTAGAAATTCGATTAATCTGATCAATTTTACTTTTTAATTCAGAGAAAATCGTATCATCACCGAAATTACGAACCAAATCATCATAAATTTTTTGGAAGCCAGAATTAGTAATTACAAGCTCTCCCACATTATTCATAAGCTGGTCTAATTTTTCAGAAGAAACTTTTATGCTTTTTGTGAGGGCTTTATCTGATTCTTTTTCTTGAACAGCAGATCTTTCTTTTTTGGCTTCCTGAGTAATTTTATTTTCTGGTTTTTCTGAGGCACGCATGGACGAGGACTGAACATTTCTAAGCGAAATATCAATGTAATCCACCATATCCACCATGATAAGTTTGTGAATTTCCTCATTCGATAGCTGGGTAATTAAAATAAAATTAATAAAACTCTGGTCAATTCCTCTTTCGAGAGCTTCTACATCAGGATTACACTTATAGATAACAGCATTTAACTTTAAGTTCTGGAGAATCAGCGTAAACCGCAAACCTTTCATTGGAGTATCTTTTTTTAAGGCAACTCTTACATCGAATGCTTTTGCATTTCTTATTTTTAATTCTTCTTCTAACTCTCTTATTTCATCCTCTTCCAAAATAAGAGGAGCAATAGGTTCATTTGAAGTTGGCGAAGACGTCTCGTTCACTGGCTCAGGGATAACAGAAACTTGCTCCTCTTTACTTTGAATGGGTTGCCTTGTAGCGGTTGGATTTCCCGATTGTCCTGCTTGCGATTTTTCGTAAGATTCAAGTTTGGCAATCATATCCGAATAAGAGTTGTCCATCTTTTCGCCACGACCAACTGCATCTATTACCTCTTTAATCAAATCAAAACATTCGAATAAAAGATTTACCAGATTAACATTGATAGAAAGTTTGCCTTCTCGAATTTTTTGAAGAAGGTTTTCCATTTTATGAGCAAGATCAGATAAATTGTATAATCCTACAAAGGCGGCAGAACTTTTTAAAGAATGCGCCGCACGAAAAATATCATTTATGATTTCTGGATTATTGTGATCGGTTTCCAGTCGAAGTAAATTTGCATTTAACTCTTCAATTTGGTCTTCCGATTCTTCGAGAAAAATTTCTGTGTATTCACCTAAAATGCCGGACAATTTTTCTTCTCCTGATTATTCAAAATTGATTAGTTTTTTTAATTCTACAATCAATACAATTGTTTCGCCGCTTCTACCCACGTAATCAATCATATTATTAAAAGAGGACGACATATGGTTATTGATGGCACTCACGGAACTTTTTACAATCTTTATGACTTGTTTTACTTCCTCGACAACTAAGCCAAACCGTTTCGAATTGTGCTCGAGTACAACAATACGAGTATTCTTATTTATCTCAACAAAACCCTGATCAAATTTTTTCTTGAGATCTACAATTGGAATAATTTCCCCGCGAAGATTTACAACGCCTAAAATATAATCTTCAACGTTAGGAATTCTGGTAATAAAAACAGGACGTAGTATCTCGTGTACGTGAACGAGTTCTATACCAAAAATTTCATTGGAAACGGAAAAAGACAAAAACTGAATGACTTCTTCTGATTGAATTATCTCTGTTTGTTCCATTAAAAATAAAAATCCTTCTAGCCTTGGCTTGTGTAAATTATCGGTAACTAATTCCAGATTGTCTAAAAAAATAAAACAGCTAAATCAGTAACAAGCGCACCCACTCGAATATCATAATCAGTGGATGGAAAATCAATCGAAAAAAGTTCAGAAAAGCCAATTCCTACTATTTTTTTAGGCTCAACTCTCGTGAGTATTCGATCATAATAACCTGCACCACGACCTAAGCGATAGCCCTGATCATTAAATCCAAGCGCTGGCAATAATATTATATCCACTTTTTCGGGCAAAATAGTTTTAACACCTACTGGTTCAAGTAAACCATAGGAGCCGTTTATCCAACTCAAAGGGTGAATAAATTCCATTTCTCTTTTCTCTTTCGAAACCACTTTCGGAAAATAAAATTCTTTTTCTAGATTTGAACTTTCCCAAATAACATCTAGATTCACTTCCCATTTATCTGCTCGGTAGCCAATGATGGAGTGGTTCGCATTAATAAAGGAAAGCAGATTCTTTCGAATGCTTTTTTCTTTCTCTAAACGATTTTCAATTTCTAAAATTCTTTTTTTTTGAAATATGCGAGCTTCTTCTTTTGTCATGATTTTTTACCACCGATAAACACCGAAGGCACCGATAACGAAACGATGTTACTTTGCTTTATTATATTTCTTTCTGTTTCATAATAAGCGTCGTTTACTATATCATTCAACACAATAATCAAAACCATCGTTCTTTTATCGGTGTTCATCGGTGGTAAAATTTTTCTCCAACATCCCGGCTTCTTTTAATGCAAGAAACGAAGCGGTAAATGCTGATTCAACCGAAGGAGTACCAATTCTATCTTGATTCGCAAAATGAATATTATCCACAGGAACAGAAGCTTTTTCAAATATATCCCGAGAAAACATACCTTTTCCTGAAAATACAAGCGCATGACCCCATCGAGTCAAATTGATGTCGTAGATATCTTTCTCGGTAAATCCATATTTATCTTGTAAAGGAGAAAGCTCAGTTCGAATTAGAGACTGGATATCTTCAAAGTATTTTTTCTCCAGATCAGGACTTGCTGACTTAGATAAAACCTCCGAACGTTTTGTATCGGCGGTATATGGCATGTAAACTGTTAGTACAGAATATTTATTTCTTTTATCTGCTCCAATTGGATAATCAGCCAGTACTATATCACTTGCCCAACTATCTCCAGAATTTAATAAGTAGGAGTCATACCAACTTTCTTTAGGACGATTTTTCAGTAAAATATTTGCAACAAAATAGGTTTTATACTTGAGCGAGTCCATTGCATTTTTTTGGTCTATAGAAATATCTTTTACGATTCGTTTGGCAACAAACTTCTGAGAAGCGACGATTACTTTTTTGGCTTTGTATTTCGCATAACGATGATTAGCCAAATCGAATGATGCAACTTCAACTCCACCGGAAACATTTTTTACATAGATGACTGGATTCAAATTTTTAAGTGTGTAATTTCGCTCTTTTAGTTTTTCTTCCATTGTACGCGCCATAAAACTATTGCCACCCGGATAACAGTAAATACTCGTTTCAAATTCTGGACTTAAAAAATTCAACATAGCGTATCCAGAAAGCTCCTCTGCGCGAGAAGCAAAAGAAGCCCGCGCGTAGGTTTGCAAATAAGCGAGTAGATCAGAGGAAAGTTCGGAATTAAATTCTTTTCTCAAAATATCCAACAGGGACGAGTCATCTAGCGATTTAAAAATAGACCTATTCATTTTAGAATTACCTTTGTATGGCAATTCAGGAAATAATTCTCCGGTATACTTCTGCATAATTCCCGGAAGTCTTTGCAGTTGAACATCATTTATCTTTTGTAATTTTCTATAAACACCCTTAGAAGAAAAATAGAGTTCTTCTTCTTCGCCAACTTTCTTCCAATGTTTATCTAAACCAAGAGAAAGATAAAATTTTTGAATGGGGTCAGTAGAATCAAGTTCGGTTATATAAGCTGAGCCTATCGAATAACGCAAATCACCCCAAACTTGTGACTTGGCATTTCCACCAAAACTAGAAGCCTGATCTAAAACTAATACTCTTTCGGCAGTCGAACAGTAGGCTGCGGATAATCCTGACAACCCACCTCCGACGACAATTAAATCAAATTCTGCTTCTGGTTTTAAATCAATAAAATCCTTTTCATCTATCTTCCATAAATGTTTATGAGCATTTGCAAAATTATCCCCGGTAAACTTTCCCTTGAATTCGTTATTTGGTAATCCAAAAATAGAATTACACTTTTCCCCTATAAAAAGACTGGAAAAAATAGCAGCGCTTAGGCTTAAAAATTTTTTACGATTCATTGATTTATCCCTTGACTTAGACTAAATTGCTGGAATAGTTCCATTGGTCAGTAAAAGTTTTTACGACTATAAACTTTTTATATATTTTAAATAAAGACATGTATGAATACTAGCGCATTTGTAACAGCCATTCGAATTAAATTAGAAGAAAATCAATACAGAACCTATTTTTTTTTATTTGCGTTCTGTTTATTGACAACATCTATAACCATTGAAAAATTTATAGGAAACCTTCTTTCCGAACAATTAGAAATAGAAAGAAAAAAAGATTACGCGAGAGGAATAGAAGCATCTTTGCAAGAAAGATGGAATCTCCACCTCACTGAAATCAGAAGTTATGCTTATTGGCCTGACGTTTGGGATTTAGTCAAAACAAAAAAGATAGATAAGGCATATATAAATTTTCAACAAGATCCCAGCTTAGAAAAACAATTCGATTTTTTTGCGATTTATTTAAGCCCAGAAAAAGCATTTATCACAAAGTGGAGTGACGGATCAGGCGCAAAACAAATGCCAGACGAAAAAAATATTTCGTATTTCTACGATTTACAAAGTAAAAAAGAAGGAAATATAAATCAGATTATTTATTTTAACGAACATTACTATTTAGTATCTATCACAAGTTTAGCGGATAATAGAGGTAAGCCAATGATAGACGGAATAATGATTTTTGGTTATGAATTAGATAATTTCGTAAAAACTGCAACATCACTCTTTCCTGTTAAAATAGAAATCGCTGAGGGAGATGAAATTGCTCTAAATATATATGATTCCATTAACTTAGAGAAACTTTGTTTACCTGGAAGTAAAAAAATCAATTTGGTCTATTCCCCTAATGCAATGCGGATAAATACGATTCGCCCCTATATTATTTCTATGTTAGCAGTATTTGCTTTTATTTGTCTTGGTTTGTTTTCTTGGATTTTGTATTCTATTTCACAAAAAAATATTTAACCCTTATCGGAAATCCGAGAAATACTTTGACGGATATTAAATATCCTTCGCAAGCTCATACGAAAGTAACTTCCCTTTTCATAAAAAGTAAAGATGGATAACCAAAAGAGTGTGTAAACTAAAGCCCAAACGAAAGACGCATTGTGAAGAGAAAAATACGCTATAAAATACTGGTTGTACAGATAGGTCTTTAAACCAATTTGTTTACCATTTGCCGCTAGTAAAAAAGGAATGTTTAGAATTTTTGAAAAAAGACTCGATAAGAAAAAAATAGCCAAAGCATTTACACCCATAATTTCAAAACATTTGTAAAAAACTCCTCGATAGGTCAAGTATTTCAAATCTTGCGAGACCGAAGTATGGCAATTTTCCCTCTCTTTAGTATCAAGTAAGACATACAAAGTAAGAAATGAAATAATAGCAAGTCCAGAATTAAACAAAACAAAAGACCCAGTCCAGAGACTTTTGTTGATTGGAAAAGTAATGCCCCACGCGAATCCAAGGCTTACAAGAAGTAACCCAAGAAAGATTCCAAAATAGAATTGGTAGTCAGTAAATTTCTTTTCTACTAAAAATATTTGTCCGTAATAAACTCCAAATAAACAAGAAGAAATAGCACTTAACGTTCCTAAAATTCCCTCAGGATCCCAAGTTTTAGAATGAACCCAAAGATGATTTGGCATTACAAAAGAATCAATCCACCCTGCTAAATTTTTTCCCATCTCAAGACTAGGCTCACCGATAGATGGAACTGGAATTTTGGTAAGAACGATCCAATGAATGAACAAAAAAAATCCTGATAAAACTAAAATCCATTTTTGCTTTAAAAATAAAAACAGAACAGCAGAAAATAAATATACAAGGGCTATTCGCTGTAATACTCCTGGAATTCTTACATTACCCCAATTAAAATCAGGAAAGGCATTTAGAAAAATTCCAAGTAAAAAAAGAAAAATACTTCGTTTTAGAATTCTCCCCAAGACGACAAATAACGATTTGCCCTTAGAACGTTGATGGGAGATAGAAATAGGAATTGCAAACCCAATAATAAAAATAAAAAAAGGAAAAATCCAATCTGCTCCCATAAACCCGTGCCATTTCGCATGTTTAAATACAGGATAAATATGCCCCCAACTTCCAGGATTATTTACAATGAGCATTGCAAAAATAGTAATCCCCCGAAATACATCGAGGGATAGAATACGATTATTGGCTTTCATATATGTTTAATTAAAATCTGTTTAATAGAAGGATTCTCTCATTGTCATCCCCGAAATTCCCTATCGGGGATCTCAAATAATGTAAGAGCCTATTTAGAACTAAAGATTCCCGATAAAAGAATTCGGGAATGACAGCTAGATGACTGGTTCTTTTATAGCTTGCCGAACTATGCATTCAATAATCTTCTATCGGTGCTCTCGGTGTTCATCGGTGGTAATCTTTAAAATACCTACGCTGAGTATTTCAGAATCTCGTCGCCGATTGTGTAAAACACACTGTCGTTTCCGAGAAGTTGTGACAGACGAGAAAGTAGTTCGCGGGTTGGTTCCACAGAATAGTGATTATGCGCTCGAATTACTTTTTTCATTTTAGGGTCGCCGGTGAGATGGAAGAACACAGAAGAGTTTCCTTTAAATGCAGTGAGTATGGAATACAGGTTGTTAACCACTTGGTTGTCACCGAAATCCTTTGGATTGATTTTGATATGCAGAGATTTTTCGAGTTTAGCTACGAGGTTATCTTCATTTAAGATTTCTACATCGTTTACTATGATTTGTCCTCTAAGCTCTGCTTCTCCAATTTCTACTTTTTGTAAAATGCCTTTGATGAATACTGCCTGGTCTTCTTTTATCATCTCTTTGCATTTTTGGTACGTGCGGGGGAAGATTGTGCAGTCGATGTCGCCTGTAAAGTCTTCTAGTTTGAAATTTACGAACTCTTCATTTTTTTTGGTATACTTTACTTCGGGTAATGTTATGATTCCGCATAATTCTACTTTTGCGCCAGATGAAACTCCGTCGATTTTTTCAATGGTGAGAGAGGATAAGGTAGATAATTTTGCACGGTATTTGTCTAGAGGGTGACCCGAAAGAAATAAACCGGAGACTAATTTTTCTCGTTTTAACTTTTCATCTAGTTCCCACTCTTCTGAATTCTTAGGAAGATTCAAAGAAAAACTCTCCGAGCTTCCACCCATGAATAGATTTCCCTGTCCTTCTAGTTTGCGGGCTTGCTCTTTCGATGCATAGTTAGAGATTGCGTCTACCGATTCAAAAAGACATTTACGAGTATAACCAAAGGAGTCAAATGCTCCGACCTGGATAAGTGCTTCTAGAACACGTTTGTTTACACAATGGGTATCAATATTTTGCAGGAAGTCGCTTAACGTTTTAAATCCACCTGCTTTTTTCCGAGACTCGATTATGCTATTAGCCGCAATCGAGCCTACACCTTTCAAAGCAGAAATTCCAAAACGTATGGTGTTATCCGCAGGTATACTAAAACTTGCCTCTGATTCAGATACATCTGGGTTAAGTATCTTTATCCCCATCTCGCGGGCGTTGTTTACGAATTTTACAATTGCACTTGTATCATTACCGTCAGACGCAAGAAGGGCTGTCATGTATTCAGTTGGATAATTCGCTTTGAAGTAGGCTGTCTGGTAGGTTACTAGCGCGTAGGCGACAGAGTGAGATTTGTTAAAACCATACCCACCAAATTTTTCGAGTAAGTCGAATAAGTCTGATGCTAGTTTTCCGTCGATGTTTTGCGCTTTTGCACCAGCGACAAATTTCACCTTTAAGTCCGCCATGAGATCTAACTTTTTCTTAGCCATCGCCTTACGGAGAACGTCTGATTCTCCCATTGTAAACCCACCCACGACGCGAGAAATACTCATCACCTGCTCTTGGTAAACTGCAACTCCGAAAGTCTCTTTCAAAATCGGCTCACAGGATGCATGTGGATAGGTTACTTTTTGTTTGCCGCTCTTTCTATCTAAATAATCTTGCAACATCCCAGAGTCCATTGGACCCGGACGGTATAAGGCAATGAGGGCAACAATTTCTTCAAAGGTATTTACCTGTGACTTAGCAACGAGGTCGGTAATTCCATTCGACTCTAACTGGAATATCCCAAGTGTGTTCGCCTTTTTCAAAAGAGAATAAGTCTTTGGATCGTCAATCGGAAGTTCGTCAGGAACAATTTTAATTCCATGACGTTTTTCAACCAAGTGAACCGCATAATCCAAAGTAGTTAAGTTTTTGAGACCTAAAATATCCATCTTAATAAGACCCACACTTTCTAGTTGGTCTTTGTCATACTGGGTTACAATCGAACGCCCTGCTTTTCCTTTTTCGGCGACTGTTGAAAGCGGAACAATTTCCTCAAGCGGATAAGGAGAAATTACCACACCGGCAGCATGACGCCCCGGCTGACGGTAGTTACCCTCTAGTTTTTCGGCGATGTAAAATAATTTACGATTGGTGTCATTTTTTTCTTTGAGTTGTTTTAGGTCATTAGATAAATCAACTGCTTCTGCAATAGAAATTCCAAGCTTAGAAGGGAATGCTTTAGAAATTTCATTGGACTCGGCGAAGCTAATATTGAGTACTCGCGCCACGTCTTTTAAGGCAGCCTTAGCAGCAAGACTTCCAAATGTGATAATCTGCCCTACTTTTTCTTTGCCGTATTTTTCTTTGATATAGTTGATGACTTGTTCTCTTTTTTCTACACAGAAGTCAGTATCTACGTCGGGCATATCTTTTCGGTCTGGATTTAAAAATCTTTCAAAGAGTAAATTATAACGAAGGGGGTCAATATTGGTTATCCCCATTGCGTAGGAGACAATCGAGCCAGCAGCAGATCCCCGCCCAGGTCCAACTGGAATTCCAGTCCGACGCGCAAAATCAATGTAATCCTGCACGATTAAAAAGTATCCAGCAAAATGCATATTGCGAATTGTATTTAATTCAAAGTCTACACGGTCTTGGATTTCTTTTGTGACAACTGGATATTTTTTTTTGATTCCATCATTAACTAACTTCACCAAAAAGGAATCTGTATCATAACCCTCTGGAACTTTAAAATCAGGAAGTAGATTATTTCCAAACTTGAAATTCAAATCGCATTTGTCCCGAATCTCAAGAGTATTTCGCATAGCTTCTGGAATTTCAGGAAAAAGTTTCGCCATCTCGGTTGGATTTTTTACATAAAATTCTTGGTTGAAACCAAAACGCATTTCATCGTCGATTTTTTTTTGCATCCCAATTCGAAGTAAAATGTCCTGTGCACTTTGGTCATCTTTGGTGAGGAAGTGTGAGTCGTTCGTGACAACTAGTGGAATTCCCGCTTTTTTATAAAATTCATAGGCAGCCTTCGCACAAATGTCTTGTTCTTTGATTCCATGGTTTTGGATTTCTAAGTAAAAATCTTCTTTGCGGAAAATTTCATTTAGCTTATTGGCAAGGGCAAGGGCGGCAGTTTGATTTCCTTCGATGATTTTGCGCTGCACCTCACCCGCAAGGCAAGCGGTAAGACAAATCAGCCCTTCGCTGTGACGTTCGAGTAAGTCATAATCAATTCGAGCTTTTTTGTAAAAACCTTCCGTATACGACCGGCTGGCAAGTTTGATTATGTTCTTGTAGCCTACTTGGTTTTTCGCGAGCAAAATGATATGGTAGGCGTTTCCGTCGGGGATGCTCTCCATTTCTTTCTCTTCCGAACGGTTAGCAGAGACGTAGAATTCACAGCCTATGATGGGCTTTACGCCCTGTTTGATGGCTTCCTTGTAAAACTCAATCGCCCCAAACATATTCCCATGGTCTGTGATCGCAACTGATGACATCCCTTGGGATTTGACATATTTCATCAGCTCTGGGATGCGAATTGCACCATCCAGCATGGAATAAGTCGTATGTAAGTGTAAATGTGTAAAATCTTCAGCCATAATGTGACATAATAGGATTATTTATCCTAAAGGGTAATTTACACAAAAAGCAGAAATTGAATTAATTTCAATAGAAAAATCGAAAATGGAACATAATTTTTATCTTTCACGAGCCAGTTTCATTCCAGAACTAAAATCCATTTACGCCAAAGACTCAATAGAAATAAAAATGCGTGTATACAAATAAGGCTAGGGTGATAAAGATTGACTAAATCGAAACAAGAGGTTTTAAATGAGTTACTCGCATAAACAAGTAAATGGGATTGATATACTGACATTGGAAGGTTCTATTGATTTATATTCTACACCTTTGATTAAAAAATTTGCGAAATCTTTAGTAAAATCCCCTGACAAAAAAATAATTATAACGATGGAAAGTGTTACCTTTATTGACTCCTCAGGGCTCGGAATGTTAGTGAATCTTTTTTTTGAGTGCAAACAAAAAGGTGTAGGAATTAAGCTAGCGAGTTTAAGCTCTGAGGCAAAGCGAATTTTTTCTATCACCAAATTAACTCAAAATTATGAAATTTATGATTCCTTAGAGTCTGCTATCGAGTCTCTAAGATAAAAAGATTTACCTTTTTTTAAATTATTGCAAAGTGGGACTAAGATAGTAGTTTTTTAAAATTTTATGAAGAGGACTCGAGAATGACTTATTCCCATAAAGTAGTTGGCGGAATTGACATAGTAAATATTGAAGATTCAATGGATTTATACTCTGTTCCCGAACTGAAAAAATTCTGTAAGAATCTAACTCGAAATGAAAATGCAAAAATTATATTTGTGCTAAAAAAAGTTCATTTTATGGACTCCTCTGGACTTGGGATGCTCACTAATTTATTTTTTGAATGCCAACAAAAAGGAATCCCACTCAAATTTGCCGAACTAAGTGCAGAGGCTAAGAGAATGTTTGTGCTAACAAAACTGGATAAAAGCTTTAAATTGTATGATACTGTAGAGGATGCAATTAGCGAATTTCAATAAGTTTTTCTTATTCTTTTCCAAACCAAAAACCCCTCTGCCAAAAGCCAGACTGTAAGCACGATTAGAATTCCCCCCACACAAGCAAGTAAATAATTAGGTGTAGCCCCAGAAATAAATTCTAAAAAATTTCCCACCATTGCCCAAAGAGTTACAGAAAGTACAAAACCCATAGGAAGTAAAATACTCAATGTAGGACGTTTGGATTTTAATAAATAGATAAATACGACTAACAACGATAAACCGGCAAGCAATTGATTGGTAGTTCCAAATACCTTCCATAGGGCAAGTCCTGCCGGTTTCATTTGTCCGTTTACATTGATTTTTAAAAACGCAAAGAAAGCAATAGAAGCGCAGGCTAAAAGACTCGAAGAATATCGATTAGCGAGTATTAGGTTCAATGATTTTGAGCCAATAGAATGTACAATTTCTTCAATATTATAACGTAGGAGCCTAGTTGCAGAATCTAAGGAAGTTAATGCAAAACTAATTACAATCAGCGCAATAAATCCCTGTCCAAATTTTTCCGGAATTCCAACTTGATTCAGAAATCGACTTGTTCCATAAATATAAGCTCCTACTTGTACATTGAGTCCCTGCAAACCAGACCAGGATTTATAATAAGAGTTCCATTCCTCCATAGAGCTAAATCCTACAGTACAGGCTATAACAGCCGTTAGCCCAAGCAGAGATTCTCCAATCATTCCACCATAACCAATCACACGAGCGTCTTTTTCGACATTGATTTGTTTTGCCGTTGTACCCGAACTCACTAAAGCATGAAATCCGGAAATTGCCCCACAGGCAATCGTGATAAATACAAATGGTAAAATATCCATTCCGATCTCATCTGTTCTAATCGCCTCTGCATTAAAACTAGGAAAATTTCCAGTGATACTTCCTACAAAATATCCAAGGTAAATTAGAATTATCCCCAAGTACAACAAAAACGAATTTATATAATCACGACTTTGGAGTAACAACCAAACGGGAGTTACTGAGGCTAAGAAGGCGTAGGCAAGTAGAATCAATTTCCAACTATCAGTTGAAGGTGCTCTATCTATATCATTTAAACCTATATAGTCTAGGAATGTATCATCCATACTAAAATAAATTACAAGGAGTGTGATAACAAAACTCAGAACGGTGAGCGGACCTAACGCGAATGATTTTTTATAATGCAGATAACCAACTATTACCGCTAAAACCATTAGAGCTAAAGTGGGTGTAACTGATTCTGGAAAATTACTTCTAAGTTGAATTTTTGCAGGTTCTTTTTTTTGTAATTCGCCGCTGTCGTGTCCTTCTTTGACTTCTTTTGCAGTAACAGGTTGTTCGATTATAGTAGAGGATTTTACTACCACTGGCTTTGCAGGAGCCGAATAGAGTCCCGCAATGACTAATACGAATACTCCCATAGCCAGTGAAACTAAAAAGAAAATGATAATATGAAAAAGCGAACGTGCCCGATGACCAAGTAAGTCTTCGGCAACTTGCCCAATGGATTTTCCCTCATGTCGAACCGAAACAATAAGTGCACCAAAATCATGGACACATCCCATAAATACTCCACCGAGCACCACCCAAACCATGGCGGGAAGCCACCCCCAAATTACTGCAACTGCTGGTCCAAGTATTGGAGCTAGTCCAGCAATAGATGCAAAATGATGCCCAAAAAGTACACTTGGCTTTGTGGGAACATAGTCCACACCATCATTGTATTTGTGTGCTGGTGTGAGAAATTCTTTTTCTCTTAGTCCGAAAACTTTCTGGGAAAGGTATTTTGAATAAAATCGAAATCCTAAAAAATAAACCAAAAGGCAAAGTAAAACTATAAAAGCTGGAGTCATGCTTTACTAAGGTTGTAAGATTTGATTGCATGCAAGTAGATTTTTTAGAGCCCAAATTCGATAGAAGAAAATTATTCTAACATGAGAATTCTTGGCTTCACCCAAATGATCGAATAGCTTCATTGATTGTTCCAAAGATTTCAAAATTATTTTGCATTTTGGTTAGGCTAAAAATTTTTTCGACTTCGGGGCTAATGCTAGCTAGTTTTAATCCGACATTTCCTTGTTTGCATTCATGGGAAATATTGACTAACATTCCAAGTCCAGAAGAATCAATGAATTTTAATTTTTCCATACTGATCACAATTCGTTTGCTCTCTTTTCTGAGTAACTCTTTGCAAAACTTTTTTATTTCAGGTACAGAATACAAATCCACTGAATCATCTAATTCAATTACATCAACACCGACCACTTTTTTATGCGTATAACCCATATTAACTCCTTAGAATGATTCAATTGCATATTCTACACTGGAAACAATTTCGAAATTGCCTTCCGTTTTCGATTGGCGCAGAATATTCATTGCCGCTAGACTTACTTTTGCGAGTTTAATTCGTATTTTCCTCTCCCTACATTCAAAAAAAAGATTTACAAGCATTCCAAGACCGGACGAATCCAAAAAATTTACTTTTTCTAAAGAAATCACAATTTTTTTGTTTTCATCTTTTATTAGTGTCTTCAAAAATTTTTTAATCGGGGGAGTAGAATACAAATCTATTGCATCCTCCAATTCTATCACATCTACACCGGATACTACTCTATGCGTATAACTCATCTTAACCCAACTCCTCTTTTAATTTCAAAAATCGAACATCTTCTGGTCTTACCTTTATACATGCGTCTAAGATTGATTTGGCGCTATCCTTTTCACCAACTCCATTATAAGATTCAACAAGGTTTAAAAGGTTTGCAATATTATTAGCATCTCGGAGGCGTAACCTTTCTCCTAAATCAATTGCTTTTTCAAATTGTTTCAATTCTTTAAAAGCATAAGACGTTTCATAGAGAACATTGGTTAATTGCGGATACTCGGAAATTACCTTAGAGCCAATCTCGGTATACTTATCAAATTTTCCAATTTCTTTGTAGTCTTCTAATAATTTTAAATCTTTATCCAATTTCTCTCGGTCAACAGTTACTCCCTTGTAATGAATCCTGAGTAAAGAAATGTCATCCATCTGTTTACCTGTATTTTTAATCTCTTCAAATATCTGATCCAGGTCTCCCTTTGCTTTTTTTACATGAGCCAAAAATAGATGCTCATCTTTGTTGATAATATCTTGGTTTGTCTCTGGGTCTTGTCCTAAAATTATATCATCCCGACCATCAGAACCCAAAATAATTATATCATCCGGTCTAAGGGAAAACACTTCTACGCAGATACTTCCCGTTTGCCCCTGTGTGCCTAACTTTCGATATTGGTTTGGATTCTCAATAAAACTAGCAATTCCGTCTCTATAAAGAACCATATCAGGGTGCTCTGCATTCATAAAATACATAGTACCTGTCGCCTCATCAATCAAACCAAATGCGATCGACATAAGCATAGAACCATCAAAACTTTCAAACGCCTTATGCATTTCGACAAAAGCGTTCTTGAGCCACCTTTCTGGATAAACATTCTTACCCGCAGCAGTCGAAATTGTTCTCTGTAAAATCGACTTAAACACAGTACCGAGCACAATTACTCCACCGGCACCTTGAATCGATTTACCCATTGCGTCTCCATTTAAGAATACGATGTATTTTTTACCTTGAAGTTCAATGTTCTCAGATATATTAATGTCTCCGCCTAATTCGTATTCATTCCTTCGAAATAGAAAAATCTTTTTTTGTTTAATAAAAAACTCAATTCCTACATATTTACTAAATGCATTGTTCTGACCAAGTGGTTCAATTAGAAGAGTATTTAAGAAATAGTCTCCATCCTGTTGTTCTTTTAGTCCCCGAACTTCAACAAGTGCTTGATTTAAATCTTTCGTCCTCTCTTCTACTTTTTCTTCTAGATTAGCGTAAAGGAGCGAGTTTTCCACACTCACAGCAATTTGAGAAGATAGGATTTTTAGTATCTCTACTCTGTCGGGTGTAAATGCATCAGTAGTTAAATTATTTTCTAGATACACAATCCCAACTAAATTACCTTGGTTAATAACCGGATAACATAGAATTGACTTTGGATTTCTATGTTTCACATAAACATCATTTACAAACATCCCCTTATTTGTAGCATCATTGAGTAACACAATACCTTTTGTTCTAGTAACATAGTTTACAATGCTGGAAGACAAATCAGGATTACCCTCTACTGGTTTTTTTTGTAATACCGAAATTGTTTCTGTGTTTGCATTCCCTTCTGCTTCGACATAGAATTTTTCTTTTTGTTTTAAAATAAAGAAACCTCTTTCGGCTCCTGCATTTTCAAAAAGAATTTTCATCATCTTCTCAAGAAGTTTTCCAAGTTGAATTTCTCCTGATATTGTTTGCGATGCTTTTATAACTGTGTTTAAATCTAGGAAACTCCCTCCAGTCGTCGATGAACCGCCAGTATTAGAAGATTCCATACTAATAGTTGTAGAAATTCTAGTTTGTGTTCTAGTTCCTGATTGATGGTGACTATGGAAAATGGTTGAATAGATTTCCATGATTTGTTTTACTTTTGCCGTTGCACCCCAAAATCCGTATAGATACTGAGCATCTTTTAGATAGGTTGCGGCTACTTTCTCTAAGCCTTTCGACATATAAAACTTACACGCTAGTTCATTTGCAATAGCTGCATTTTGTATATATTCATATTTTCTTGCAGACTCAATTGCTTTTTCATAGAGTTGCATCGCTTCTAAGTCTCTACCTTCTACGCGAGCTTTTTCTGCTTCTACTAACAAGAGTAAATGCAAAAAATTATCTTCGCAGTGCTCTGACCAAAGTTTCAATAATCCATAAGCCTCAGCAAATATTTCATCTCTTCGTTTTTGTTCTTCTTCATTAGAAGAAGTAGATAAACTTAAAAATAATAACGCCTTATAAAAAAAGAATTCTGTATAGGCAATATGCGCTGGCATGTGAAGAAAGTATTTTTCCACATCTGGCAGTATTTTTAATGACTTCTCATACTCCCCAAACAGATAAAACAATTGAAACCTACGTAAATAAAAATAAGATGTAGGGGAACCGAAAGCAGAAAAGTTTTTTATATATTCTTCTTCGCTAAATTCTGAATTATTTAAAGAAGTAGGACTTTCTGTTTTTCCCTGTAAAGCTAGTGCAGTCATAAGAGTCGGATTACTAAATGCAAATGTAACCATCTGACCGTATTTATTTGCAAAAATTTTTGCCCTTTCCCCGTATTCAATTACCTCATCCAATGTCTGTCCGATATTAAATGCTACTTTTAAAAACATAATCACAAAATAAGTTGCATACACCAAATCACTGTTAGCCATTGTTACTTCATAACCTTTTTTTGCAAAGTCTAAGTCATTCATTGTGTGGTGTTTATAGTGATGAATATTCCATCCATAAAACGCATATATTTTACCAAGAATTAAATCACTCGGAAATTTTTCCTGATTCAATTTTATACTCAATTGTCCAAATTCATATCCAGAATTAAAATCTTTAAATCCCAAATTGTTAATCACACCCCACATTACGTAGGAAATTGGTGATACAATTGTATTCCCATATTTCAAAGAAAGATTTACTCCTAAAATAGACATGAGGGGAAGCATTTCTGATTTCAAAAGAATCGCAATATCTCCTAGATTTGTAATCATTGAAATTGCTTCTTTCATTTTAGGGTCTGACATCTCTGGCAAATCAAATAAACTTGCTATCGGTCTTTCAGCAAGTAACTGTTTGTATTCACCAAGTTGTTCCATGAACAGCATCTGGGTGGTTTCTGGTTTATTCAAGTCAGGCAACTTAAATCCAAATTGTTCTAAAACCTCAAACCCAATTCGAAATGCCTCTTCTCCTTTCTGTTCACTTGTTTTTTGCCTTAGCTGAATATGGATAACCGATATTTTGTCCAAGGGAGTTTTAGCATTTTCCAAAATGTAAGCAAATAATTTGTCCGCTTCCGAGAAATGGGTTAGTAAATATTCACATTCTGCCAACTCCTTATAAATCTCTAAACAAAGCTCATAGTGCATTTCCCATTTATTTTCAAGTAGAATTTCCGCTCCTTGTTTTAGGAAATTGAAAGCAGGTTGATAGGCAGTGGAAGACTTTGCTTTTTTTCCTGCCTTGAGATTAAGTCCTATTAGCTCCAACTGTTCTTCATAAGAATGAATCAAACTTTTTCCAAGATTTAGTTGTTCTAAGATATCGAAAATTCTGTCTTCTAATAATTCAAGGGTAGTATTTTCCAATAATAGTCTACCGATTTTATAATGATATCGAATTCTCTCCTCTTCTCCAATTAACGAATAAGTCGCCTCTCTCACTTTATCATGCACAAAACGAACTTGCTCTTTGGTAAGAAGTAAAAATCCTTCATTCGAAATTGTAGTCAACTCTTGATTTACCACATCAATTTCTTGGTCAGTTAGGGAAAAGAAAGTATCTAGTGGAAAGGAATCTCCCACACAGGCGGCTAATTTCAATAATTCAATCTGATCTGGACTGAGTTCTTTGACTTTGCTAACCATGAGATCAATCACATTTTCCGACATTTTGATATTTTGAATCTGGGAAATATCCCAAGACCAAATTCCATCTTTGTATACAAGCAAGTCTTTGTCATAGAGACTCTTAAAAGTAGCGTTCACAAAAAAGGGATTGCCTTTCGTCTTCTCGAAAAGGATTGTCGCTAATTCCTTTGCTTTTGTTTGTTCACAACTGAGTGTATCACTAACTAAATGCGTAATATCAGAAACAGAAATTGGTTCGAGTAATATCTCTTTGTACGTAAATCCAGATTTTTTTAATGCCTCTAACATCATATAAAATGGATCTGTAGGCAACACTTCATTATCCCGAAAGGATAACATAAGGTAGAGATACTTCATCTCTGGATTTGAAAGAATAGTTTGAATGAGAGATATACTCGGATTATCCGCCCATTGTAAATCATCGAGAAAAATAGCAATCGGATGTTCTTTTGTACAGAATGCTTGAATGAAATTTTGAAATACTAGGTTGAACCGATTCATTGATTCAGAGGCACCTAATTCGACGGCGACAGGTTGTTTTCCAATTAAATTTTCTAGCTCTGGAATTATATCTACTAGTACCTGTCCATTGGAACCAAGTGCTTGTAAAAGATTTTTTTTCCAAAGAACTATCTCTTCCTGACTAGAAGTTAAAACTTGTTGAATTAGACTTTGAAATGCCTGTGCAATTGCATGAAATGGAATCGCCCGTTTAAATTGATCATACTTCCCAGAAGCAAAATAGCCTTTGTATTCTGTAATCGGTTTATTTACTTCATTGATTAACGCCGATTTGCCGATACCGGAACGACCGGAAATCAAAATCAATTTTGTATTACCCGTTGTTACAGTTTTGAATGTATCAATGATTTGATTGATTTCTTTCGTCCTACCATATAATTTTTCAGGTATTTGAAATTTACCAGAAAAATCGTGGGCACCTATTTGTAAAGACGGTGGTTCGGCTTCGCTCACCAGCCGGACTGTGTTCGAAGTTCGGTCACTGAGAGTAGCTTGCACTGAGCTTGCCGATTGTGTCGAGGTGCTCAATGGACGGTTGGTGAGCGAAGCCGAACCACACCATTCCAAATCATACAGAAGACCTGCAATGCTTTGGTATCTGTCTTCTGGATTTTTTTGTAGTAATTTCATTATAATATCGGAAATTACTTTTGGTGTTTTATTTTTCTCAAACGGGGATACAGGTGTTTTGGCAATATGCGCATGGACTAATTCCATCGGGTCAGAAGTTGTGAAAGGGAAATCTCCTGTAAGCAATTGATAAAACGTAACACCTAATGAATAGTAGTCTGTTCGATAGTCGATTGTTCGATTCATTCTACCAGTCTGCTCAGGGGATATGTACGCTAACGTTCCTTCGAGAGAACTATTTAGCGGAGTATATGCATTTTGTTTGGTTAGTAAACTCGCATTTCCAAAGTCGATGATTTGTAAATCGCCTGTCTTTTGATTCAAAACAATATTATGTGATTTAATATCTTTATGGACAAGCCCCGCCTTATGTAATTCCCCTAAAGCCTTTGCCGATTTGATCATCACTGCAAGAACTTCATTTAGCGGTAAATTTCGTATATCCGTAAGAATTCGAGAAAGTGCAATTCCACCTATGTCTTCAAAGACAATCGCAACACTATTTTTGTATTTCTCTAAGGCTATTACTCGCACTGCCCCTGGACTAACTAATTTTTGTAGTACGGTATATTCTCTTTTAAATCCATTTAATTCAATTGGATCGGGGTATTCATTATGTAAAACCTTAATGATCACAGACTTACCAGATTTAAGACCACGATAAACTATGCTTTTTTCACCAGAGTAAATCTCTTCTTTTATTTCATAGCCTGTTAGTGTTATCAAAATTAGCCACCCTTAGCAAACCTTAAACTTTAATTAACTTAAAGTTCTAGAGATAGAAAATGTCAACTTTTACATATTAAGTTCATCTTTTAATTTCAAAAATTGTTCGTTTTCCGGTTGAGTTTTTAAATAGGCATCTAATATCGTTTTGGCTCGCTCTTTTCGTCCAACCCCTTTGTAAGATTCAATTAGATTCAAAAGATTCGCCGTGTTCTTAGCATCTCTCAAACGTAACCTTTCTCCAAAGTCTATCGCCTTTTCATATTGACCTAGCTCTTTACATGCATGAGACATTTCCAATAAAAAGTTTGTCAAATGAGGATAATTAGATATTACCCTTTGACCTACCTCTGCATATTTTTCGTATTTTCCTGACTCTTTGTAATTTTCTAGCAGTTTTAAATCATCATCAAGTTTGTTCTCATCCACTGTTACACCCTTGAAATGAATCTTAAATAAAGAAAGATCATCCATGAGTTTCCCAGTCTTAATTATCTCTTCGTATATTTTCTCTAAATCACCATCTGCGTTTTTCACATGATGCAAAAATAACTTCTCGTCTTGGTTGATAATATCGTATCCACCGTCTGCCTCTGGTTCTTTTCCTAGAATTATATCATCCCTTCCGTCTGATCCGAGAATTATAATATCGTCTGGTCTAAGGGAAAATACTTCTACGCAGATACTTCCTGTTTGCCCCTGCGTTCCGAGCTTTCTATACTGGTTTGGATTTTCGATAAAACTGGCAAGTCCATCCCGATAGAGTACAATATCAGGATGCTCCGCTGCCATAAAGTACATAGTCCCTGTCTCTTCGTCAATCAAACCAAATGCAGTTGACATAAGCATTGAACCATCGAAACTTTCAAACGCCTTATGCATTTCGATAAACGCATTCTTTAGCCATCTTTCCGGATATACATTCTTACCCGCCGAAGTGGAAATCGTTCTCTGGAGAATCGACTTAAACACAGTGCCTAATACCAATACTCCACCCGCTCCCTGTATAGATTTACCCATTGCATCCCCGTTTAAGAATACAATGTATTTTTTGCCCTGAAGTTCGATATTTTCGGAAATATTAATATCTCCGCCGAGTTCATATTCCGCCCTTCGAAAAATAAAATTCTTCTTCTGTTTTATAAAAAATTCAATTCCCACAGTTTTACTAAATGCATTGTTCTGTCCGAGTGGTTCAATGAGAAGAGTATTCAAGAAATAATCCCCGTCTTGTTGTTCTTTGAGTCCACGAACCTCTACCAAAGCCTCATTTAAGTCTTTTGTTCTCTCTTCTACTTTTTCTTCCAGGTTTGCGTATAATAAGGAGTTTTCAACACTCACTGCTATTTGGGATGACAGGACTTTGAGTATTTCTACTCTGTCAGGAGTAAACGCATCGGTAGTGAGATTATTTTCTAAGTAAATAACCCCAACTAAATTTCCTTGGTTAATAATTGGGTAGCATAAAACTGATTTAGGTTGTTTTTCCTTCACGTAAGTATCGTTTACAAACATCCCTTTCTTGACTGCGTCGTTTAACAATATTATACCTTTTGTTCTCGCAACATAATTCACGATGGCAGGAGATAAATCAGGATTACCTTCTACAGGTTTTTTTTGTAATACTGAAATCGTATCTGCATTTGCATTTCCTTCTGCTTGAATAAACCATTTGCCCTTATCCTTCAAAATGAAAAAGCCTCGTTCCGCACCTGCATTTTCAAATAAAATTTTCATCATCTTTTCTAAGAGTTTACCAAGTTGGATTTCTCCAGAAATCGTTTGGGAGGCTTTTACTACCGTGTTTAGGTCAAGGAAACTACCACCTGCTGTTGTTGACCCAGTTTTTGTCGTTGAGCTACTAGAGCTAATAGTAACACTCTGACCTATAGTGTTGTAGTGACTTTGTTTTTTAGTAAGTTGCGGATATTTTTCTTCTAGTTGTTTTACTTTTGGTTCACAACCCCATCGTTTGTAAGCGTAGTGTGCTTCTTGCAAATGTACATTTGCATACAATTCATTCCCAGTCTTCATCCAGAACTTTGCAAAAAATTCATTTGCAAATGCTTCTTCTAAAATATATTCATGCTCTTTCGCAAGTTTAATTGCTTTATTGAACTCTTCCAGAACTTTCACTATATCTCCCTTGGTTTCTGCAAGAAGGGCTTCCACTATATAATATTTATGTCCATAATTAGCAGGACAATTTTCCGCCCAGACTTTCATCTTCTCTTGGTTTTTAGTAATCTGTTCCAGATACTTTGTCTTATCCGCTTCTGATGATTCAGTGGATTCTAGAAGCGCGAGACAGGAAAGAGAATCAAAGAGATTATGCTCTGGAACAAACATCATACCAAAACAACCTCCCGCAAGTGGATCGGCTTCTCTTGCAAAACCATAAGCTTCTATGGGCGAACCAAAGAGGTAATTTAATGTTAGCTTATTCACATAATAATTAAAAAGCGTAGTCGCGTTTTTAACTTCTTTCCAAATAGGAACAATTTCATTTTCATTAAAAATATCTCCCTTGATTTCGACTAAACTTTTTCCCTGTCCTTGCAAGATTAAAGTCATTTCATAATTTAGAGAGAACATTTTTTTGGGATCGTTCTGCCCGAGTTTAGCAAAGTTGGGCAGAAATTTAGAAAAATTTGAATTTACTTCCGAAAGATTTTTTCTCATGAGTAAAGACTGAAAGTTGAAATGGTTCGTTGAATAAGCAGCGTTCAGAAAGTCGCCATATTCCATACCAGCCTGTATGCTTTCTAAAAAGTAAGGAAGATCCAATCTAGCATGTTCTCTCCAATGATTATTCATACAGGGAAAAAAGAAAAAACTAGTACACTTAATATTTTTTGCGTCTAGCTTTTCGATTATTTTAATTCCAAGTTTTCCTAGCTTGTTGCCAAGATCATAATTTCCAATCCCGGAGCCCATGATAATGCCGTAAAGAATAAATGCGAAACCAGATTCTTTCGCAAGGCTGTTATCCTCTAGCGTTAGATTTACCATTTTCAATACGGTTAGAGGAAAAAGACTGGGTAAAGTTATATATGCCGGAATAACACTCACAGTCAGAATTCGCATCATTGCCAATTTCTCTGCAATCACCATATTTGGAAGATTGATAAGCTCTTCTATTTGCCTTTCACCTTGGAGTTGGAAAGCTTTCATGACTTCGGGACCGGGATCATGGACTTCGGGAAATTCCATCCCTAAAAGTGCGAGAGCTTTAATGCCTATGTCCAATGCCTCTCGGAGTTTATTTTGACCAACATAAAGAGGGATTTGCATTTCATACACTAATACTTTTTCCAAAATTGTCTTAGTTTTTTCTAGTATTATGGAAAAGTATTGATCAGCCTCTTCATGATGACCAGTTAAAGATTCAAGCTTAGCTCTTTTTGTATAAATGCTGAGAGTTTTTTCGTAAGAAGTTTCCCAATAGTCTTTGGGAAGAAACTGCATAGCAATTCTATAACAATCCAATCCTGTCTCATAGGCCGAGGAGGCTAATGCTTTGTCGCCCGCCATGAGATTTAATTCAATCAACCTTTGTTTTTCTTTCTCAATCATATGAGGAAGCCCCTGGTTTAATTGGTTGACGATTGTGAAAACTACGTCGTCTAAATTATATTCGTTTGCATCGGCTAACTCTAAATAGCGTTTCCCAATCAGGTAATGGTTGTTTGCCTTTTCCTCTTCAGTAAGAAGTGAATACACAGACTCTAATACCTTATCATGAGTAAATTTAACTTCATTTCCGCCAACAAGGAAATAACCTTCGTTTGCCAGGTAATCGATAGAGGAACGAGTTTCGGATTCCGAATCTTTTTTGATTCCAACAAAAACATTTATCCAAAACCAATTTCCTACGCAGGCAGCAAGTTTTAAAAGATCTATCTTATCTTTAGATAATTTATTGATTTTACTAATCATTAAATCGATTACATTTTCAGAAACGGAAGTCTTGCGTATTCTTTCAATTTCATAACTCCATTTTCCTGATTTGAATTGAATCAATCCCTCCTTATAAAAAGAAATAAAAAGCTCATTTATAAAAAATGGATTCCCATTTGTTTTAGAATGAAGTACAGTTGCAAGATCTGCGCAACTGTCTATTTCTAAACGAAGTGTTTCGGCTACTAATAAGTTAACGTCTTCTACTTTTAAGGGCTCTAGATTAATTGGTATTCCCTCTCTTCCTGCTTTTTTCAAATCTTCCAACAGAGTAGCAAAAGGATGAGTCGCATTTACCTCATTAGAACGATAAGAAAACACGAAGAAAATATAACGAGAATTTCCTGTTAGCATGGATTTTAATAACTGCAAACTCGGGAGATCAGCCCATTGTAAATCATCCAGAAAAAGTACGAGAGGGTGCTCTTCCTTGCAAAAAACAGCTACGAATTCCTGAAATACCAAGTTAAATCTGTTTTGAGACTCTGTAGGAGGAAGCTCAACCACAGGGGGTTGCTCTCCAATAAGAGTTTCTAATTCAGGGATTACATCTGTTATTATTTTCGCATTATTACCAAGAGAATCTAAAATCTCCTTTTTCCAATGGGATACTCTAATTTCGCTCTCCGCTAGAATTTGTTCCATTAAATCCTTAAAAGAGTAAATCAAAGCTCGGTAGGGAATACTTCTTTTGAATTTATCATATTTGCCTTTGATAAAATATCCTTTTTGTTCCACAATAGGCTTTTGCATTTCATTTATGAGCGCGGTTTTCCCAATGCCAGAATAACCATTTACGAGTGCTAACTCTAAATTACCCGCACAGGCATTATGAAAAATTGTAAAAATAGCTTCCTTTTCTCTTCCTCTTCCATACAGTTTTTCTGGAATTTTAAATCTGGAAGAAAAATCTTTTGTTCCGATCTGCAGCGAGGCATTACTACCATTTACCCCTGGATTCGCTTTGCACCATTCCAAATCATAAATTAATCCATCCATGGATTGGTAACGATCTTCCGGCGATTTTTTCATAAGCTTTAGAATAATATTAGAAATAATTAACGGGATATCTTTTCGTTTTTCAACAGGTGGAACTGGATTCAATGCAATATGAGAATGCACTATTTCAGATGGATCTAGGGTATTAAAAGGAAGTTCCCCTACAATCATTTGATAATAACTAATTCCGAGAGAATAAAAATCTGTTCTATAATCTACGTTGCAATTCATTCGACCTGTTTGTTCAGGTGATATATAAGCTAACGTTCCTTCCAGATTATTTTTCATATTAATTTCGGGATTTTCTCTAGACAGAAGAGATGTGGAACCAAAATCAATAATCTTAACGACTTTCGTTAGAGAATTATAAATGATATTATGAGGTTTTATGTCTTTGTGGATAATTTGGTTTTCCCCCAATTCACGAAGACCTTTAGCGATAGCAATGGCGACTTCCAAAAATTCTTCTGTTTGAAAATGCTTTTTCTCCTTAAGAATCATAGCAATGGAAGACGCACCTATATCCTCAAACACTAAAACTAGACTATTTTTATATGTTTCAATCCTATCTGCCTGAACAGAATTTTTTAAATTAAATTTTGTAAGGATTTCATATTCTTTTTTAAAATTTTTTAACTCGAAATTACTCGGATATTCGGAATTAAGATATTTCAGAATAACCGGTTTGCCATCCTTATTCGCTCGATAAACTACACTCTTTTCTCCTCGGTGTAGTTCGTCCTTAATTTGGTATCCGGTCAGTGTAAACATAGTTATCCCCTCTTAATGTTTATTAATTCATCATTTTAGCATGTTGATAAATTCTGAAAAGGAATTTATTTGATTATCTATAGAATTCCGAAAGGGTTCAACATCTCTTTTCTTAAAAATTTTGTTTTTCATAAGTACTGTGTTTAGGTTCATTTGTTTCGCGCTATGTAGCGCCATAGGACTATCATCAATATAAAACCATTTTTTGGGATCAATCCGTAATTTCTTAACAATAATGCTAAAAGTATTTTTATTTGCCTTCGGTCTATTATCTAATGGGAAAAAATATTCCGGTCCAAGTTTAAGCATACTCAATCTTTTTGGTGATGCAAGAGAAACAATTTTACACTCAATTCCATTTTTTTTACAAAAATCAATAAATGGGAAAAAATCTGGTTCAACTGTAATTTTTTTTCCTTTATAGTCTTTAATACTTTCTATTTCTTTTTGCAAATTTTTCAATTCAGTCTTCTTTAAGCCTAATGAATCGAATAAAAGCTGCATCGTAGGTTCGAAAGGAAAACAAGTTGTAAATTGCAAATAGTTTTTGATGAAAACTTCTGGAATTTCGAACGCATCTTGTCTCTTTTTTTTTATAAAACTTACGCAATAATCGGCTAAAATTTCAAAAGAATTCTTAGTAATAACTCCATCAAAATCTATCAAAACACCATTTACTTTTTGTCCGACCATAGATTTCCTGCCGCTGCTTCTTCATCAATCATTCTGAGAATTCCTTCATTAACATCTTTTATGGAATTATAGATATGTTTAACACCAAATTCAAGCATTGCTTCTCTTTGAAAACTTTTAGAAAAATGTGATGGTATTCCGATGAAAGGAACTCCTTTTCCTTTTGCTACTTCACCTACACGAGCAATATCATCTATAAATAGTACTTCTTTATAATCATAGTTATAAATTTTTTTTATGATTTCTTCTACACCCGGTCGGAAATCATTAGTGCAAATATATTTGTCATCATCAAAGTATTTTTGCTCAGATTCAGTTAAGCTTATATAAAAATGTTCTTTTTCGAGTCCACCATAACTAACGAGCTTGAGATCTAAATCTTTTACCGTTTTCAAAAAAATTTCAAAGCCCTCAACTTTTCCCTTTGGAACATCTGATCTTTTTAAGTATTCGTCTCTAGCTGGAAAGTAACCCTCAGAAAAAAGTTCTTTCCAAGATTTATACCGATTATATAAATTAAATTTTTCCATTAAAAAAGTTCCACCGATTTCTCTTTTCTGTGAAAAAACATTTCTTTCAATTTCCTTAGTGTATTCCCCGCCCCATACATTTTCTACCATATGACAAATTACAGGACTAAAGGTGTCTTCGAGAAGAACACCATCGATATCTAAAGCTACCATCTTGATTGTTTTTAATTGATTGTTGCTCATAAAATTTCTCTTTCATCCTTCAGGCGAAAATGGAATTTCATTGCTTCTTTCAAATTTTCTGTATCAATTGGGTTCATTTTTGTAATAAGAAACCCCGCGATAGTCCCTCCATCTCCATTGGGCTCCGACCACTTCATATCACAGTTCCCGTGAATGAATCCGATTTTATCGAAGAACATAAAGAATTCAAACGATTTGGTTTCATCTAAAGTTCCATCTTCTTTTTTAATAAAATCGTCATTAGGAAATTTTAACATAAAGCCTTGGTGAGAGACATCAATGATACTAGAGAGATACCGTTGTTTACCATCTCGAAGAGAAATATTATTTTCTATACCTTCAATAGGACAAAAACGGGGAAGTTGATCGTATATTTCCTTGTCTCTTCTAATTTTTTTGAAAACAGCTTGATTCACAATCATAGCTTCTACGATACTAGTGCAGGTAACTTTATGCCTCTGATAAAAAGTGAAGGTTAAAAAATAGAAAGACCACGCTCCCTCTGTATCAGTCTTGACTTGGTCTAGTTTTGCTCGAACCTTGATCGGATAATTCAGTTCAGTGTAATTAGAAAATGTATTGTCTAGTTTGGTCAACATGAAAATTGCATCTAACGGGACTTTACCATAAACATGAGCACAAACCATAGACATTTGTCGTGCTACCTCTATTAGAATCATTCCCGGAACATGCTCCTGCGGATGCTCAAAGAAATAAGAATGATTCTGATCAATGTGAACATTCGCGAAATAAATTTCTTTTCTAGGCACACCTTCTACTTTTTCGAAGATTTCGGAAAGCCCCCGTCTTGCCTGGTCGGAAATATGCAGTTCCCTTCCATCTAGAATCTTCAATATTCTATTTTCTTCATCTTCCGTAATAACTGATTTCTGAAGAATGTATTTTGAATTTGTTGAATCAGGCTGATAAAAATTCCGAAGAAATATCCTTTCCTCTTCTTCTACTTCAGCCGTTTTAAGATATTCTTGCGCTTTTTCAAAGCTAATCGAAAAAGGAATAGTACGAAGGATATAGGCTTCTCCAGAAGACCCTTCTCCTTTCACATAATACTCTTTCACAAATTCTTGCTGAGTAGCTTCCAATTTTGGAATAAGAATAGTTTCAAAAAAAACTTACATTGATCTCACGCGGGAGAGCTCGGCGCATATTATAAATATGAACATTTTCGTCTTTTACCTTATGAACCAACTTTTTATCTATAAAATTAATCTTCTCTTCCATTAACTTTGCCCCTAAATGATATGCTTTAACGATGTTCAATATAATACTAAAAAATACATTTTTTTTTTAGGGCAAAGAAAAAAATAAATTTACTAAATAATTTATTTCGCATAACAAGCGTTTACCTCATTTAACGGAAAGTCAACGCTTAAGCTGCTGGCGCTGCTCACGCGGCTAACGCTACTGTCAGCCCAAAGTCAATAATAGAGATAAGCAGGATTTTGCGGCAAATGGAAATTAGCTACTTAACGTGAATTCGATGCAAGAAACGTCAGTTCGATGTAACGGAAGATTACTCTCTGTCACCCCCGAAATTTTCTGTCGGGGGTCTCAATAACTATAAAATGCTACTTAGAACTAGAGATTCCCGATATCGCTTGGCGGTAGTGGCGATAGCGGGTGGAATTTCGGGAATAGCCCTGGCGACAAATTCAAAATCCTTACACCGAACTCACGTTACTTATTTTCCCCACTTCCCTTGCAGGTAATTTGTATACTATTTCTATACACTTTGTATATGATGGCGATACACTTAGGTTGAGAGGACGGATAAGAGTAAACATAATGGGAGAGTTACCTGTAAAAATTTTATCCTAACTCTCCAGCTATCCCGTGAGTTAACTTTGGAGGTAAACTATATGTATCCCCATCACGAAGGAAACCATTGTCTGAACTGTGATTCGTATGATTAATGTGATTACTATGATTAGAAAATAAGGGCAATTAAATTACGAAATCTAACTCACTCAAAATCTTCTGGCTTAGAGCGCTTATCTAAATAAATCCTCCAGCCTTTTACTAAAAAGTATATAAAATTATATGCTTTACAAAAAACTCTACTTTGCTAAGAATTAAGGGAAAGGTGGGTTAAAAAAATGGAAGCATATAGAATTCAAACAAAGCTAATTTCTGAAATCATAAAACTCCCTCAAATTACCAAATGGATTGGGCAAGAAGTTGAAATTATCATTCTTCCGATACAAGATAAAGAAAAAAAAACTAAAAAAAGACCTTTTGGTTTAGCTAAGAATGATTTTCAAATTCCAGATTCTTTTTTCGATGAATTATCAAATGATATTCTGAAGGGCTTTGGGGTTGTATGAATTTTTTATTGGATACTCATATCTTTCTTTGGTATATTACTGGAAGTAATTTACTAAAATCAGAACATAGAGAAATTATCGAAGATATGGAAAATAAAATCTTTGTAAGTACCGCCTCTTTATGGGAAATGATAATTAAAGCAAAAATCGGAAAACTTCCCTTACCCTCTCCTTATTTCGAGTATATCGAAACGCAAATCGAAAATCATAATTTCAATCTGAATTCAATTGAAGGAGTTATTTTAAAGCATTTAGAATTGTTACCAGACATACACAAAGACCCATTTGACAGAATTCTAATATGTCAATCTATTGAATCCAAATACAAGCTAATTACTGACGATGAGAATATACTTCAATATTCCAACTACAATGACTCTTTTCTTGCCTGATAATTCATTTACTACTCAAAGTCTTCTGGCTTAGAGCGCTTATCCAAATCCTGCCAACCCTGAGAGGTGAGGATAAGAACTTTTTGCCTGAGCCAGTCAATGGCAGTACCGGAGGCTATTAGGTAGTAGCTGTCGTTTTGACAAAGCACATAGTCTAGATTTTTGTTCGTTTGACAACAGACATAACGGGGAAATTACGCTGCGGCGATTTTTCTAGTTTGACGGGTAATCTTTTTCTTTGCTAGTTTTTGGGCGGTTTCAGCCATTCGTTTTTTAATTTCTGCATGTGATAGTTCGGGATACATCATCTTAACCGCGTGATAGTTCAATTATGGATTAATGATCCGATATGCAATTGCGAACTGAGAAAATATTTCTGAAATGGAATGATATTCTTTAGGTAAATGAAAGTTTGGATTGTCCAAAGGATGCATGTGCCAGCCTTTGACGAAATCAGAATCAAAGCCCCAAATTCTTTTTTCTTCTTTAATCCATGCAAATGATAAGACTTCAGTTTTAGAATTGTAATAGAACTTTAGAAAACTTCCATCAAGAAGAAATATTCTTCCCTTAGTCAAAAATATTTCTGTTGTTACCTCAATGTTTTTTACAAAGTTTAAATTTGAAGAAGCAGAAAATACTTCGGATAAAAATAAATTTAATTCCAAGTCTTTTTAATTTCCCTGTAGTGCTCCAATAATGACATTGTTTCATCCCAAAGATAAAAATCACTTTCCGTGATCTCATCATGATTCGCTTTATAAAATAATAAAAAGCGTTCGTAATTCCCGTTGTATTTTTTTTCCAAATCAGAAATTGCTTTTTCTAAAGCATTGACTTTCAAATTGAGATATTCTGTGAAAACCTTATGAAATGCTTCTTGCAAATCATTGGACTGAGTTGTATTTAATAAAAAGGTTCCGAGTTTGGGTTCTAGTGTAAGCATGATTTAACATCCCATACCAGAACGACTTTTTCAAGCAAAAAATATCCTCACTTTCCTTTACGCTGCGGCGATTTTTCTAGTTTGACGGGTAATCTTTTTCTTTGCTAGTTTTTGGGCGGTTTCAGCCATTCGTTTTTTAATTTCTGCATGTGATAGTTCGGGATACATCATCTTAACCACATGATAATTCAATCGTCCTGCATAGTGATCATTTAGGCGCTCTTCCATTGCTTCAAGCGGCCAGACAGATACACTTTCTAGTCCGCGACATTGTTCTAAAGTTGCTTCTTCTATTCTTCCATCATGATAATAAATGGTAAACTTATCACGTCGTATAGCATCTTGGATATACTGAGGAGGAAGTTCCTTTAGACGATCTTCTATCGGAAGTGTGCCAATTTTTAACCAGTGTCCTTTCGTGATAGCATAATCATTTACGGCCGTAACAAAGAGAATCGGACTAGATATAATTTTTTCTAAATCAGAGTTACTTTTTGCATTTGAAAGTAGTTAGTTGTAGTTTTCGGGCAATATTTTTCTGTAATTTCTATTTACTAGCTCACTCAAAGTCTTCTGGCTTAGAGCGCTTATCCGCATCCTGCCAACCCTGGGATGTGAGGGTAAGAACTTTTTGCCTGAGCCAGTCAATGGCAGTGCCGGAGGCTATTAGGTAGTAGCTATCGTTTTGACAGAGGACAGAGATTTAAATTCTGATTTTTGATTTCTTTTTCTTTATAAGAATTAAAAATTGTAAATCTATGGAAAAAATTTTAGTGACAGGCGCGACGGGAGTGATTGGCTCTTATGTTTTAGAAAAATTAATTCAAAAAGGGAATCGTCCAATAGCAGGAGTTCGAGACACAAAAAAATTAAATAGGAAATTACAGGAACATTCTGAAGTTCTCTATTTAGATTATAATGAGATTACTTCCATAGATAATGCGTTATCCGGTGTGGATAAAATTTTTCTAGTTCCACCAATGGAGATTGATATGGTAAACATGATGAAAAATATTCTGAGTAAAACAAAAAATATTTCTCATATCGTCTCCATTTCTGTATCGGGCGCTGACCCTAAGTCAGAATTCCCACTTCTACGATGGCACGGAGAAATTAAAAATTTACTTATAGAGGCTAATATTCCGTTTACTCTGATTGCGCCCTCTCATTTTTACCAGAACTATATCGAATTTTGTGCAGAGTCTATTCAAAATGAGGATACTTTTTATTTTTCGCAAGGCGATACCAAAAAGAGTATGATAGATACAGTAGATATTGCAGAGGTAGCTGTAAAAGCACTACTAGAAGAAGGACATGCGGGTAATACATATTATCTTTCAGGACATGATTATGATAATATAGAAATCGCAGAATTTTTCACAAAAACGCTTGGTCGAAAGATAAACTATATAGATATAGACCCGACGGATTATAGAGGATTTTTAAAGAAAATGAATATGCCGGAGTGGAAAATAGAGCTATTTTTAAAACTAAATGCAGCTTGGAAAGCAGGTAGCCGACTTAAATCGAACGAAGAAACAAAAAGGCTTTTGGGTCGAGAACCTAGAACTTTTTTGGAGTTTTTAACTGAAAATAAAAATTCCTAAAAGAGAAAGTTTCAGTTGAAAGTGGAAGGATTTTCAAAACAATGTTCCTTGTGAAAAGAAATTGGATGAATATTTTAGCTTGCATTTTTCTGTTTTATCAGTGCGCGGCATTTCAAAAAAAAGTAAAAATCACACCTGCTCCTTTCGAATATGAATCCATAGCATCCAATTACTTCGGCAAAGGAGACGAAAAGCCATTTCCACTCACGGTTCAAAAAGGGAATAATCTCTATAATTCGACAACACTGGATGGACGTTATCTTTTTTACACAACAGATCACTCTGGAAATTATGATATATGGTTTAGAGATTTACGATCAGCAATTATCGTTCCAATAACCGCCCACCCCGCTCCTGAATACAAACCAGCAATCAGTCCTGATGGAAAAAAATTACTTTTTGTTTCCGAAGAAAATGATTCTGCAGGAGATATAGTGTTACTCGAATTAAATCCAGCAAAACTAATGGAGAAATACCTTTCCGGAAATAAAGAACTAGTCGAAGAAAAATTTTTTCTCACCAATCGAAATTTTTCAGATGCAAAACAAAGAGATAGTTTTACAGATACAGATCCAGCCTGGGCTCCCGATGGCAAACGAATCGTATTCGCAAGTGATCGTTTTTCGCCAGGACTACAAAACTTAGTCCTACTAGATTTATCCAACCCAGAAAAAATGATTCCAATTACAAAAAATGGGGCAGCCTCTCCCCAATTTTCCTTTGACGGGAAAAACATTGTTTACCTTTCTTTTCAAGATACAAAAGAAGGAGAAATTTACCGAATCAATTTAGATACAAATACAGAAGAGCGGCTAACAACAGATTCCTTCCTAAATTTTTCCCCTTCTTTTTCTCCGGATGCAAAATTTCTTTATTTCACATCTATCCGGAGAGATACAAATAAAAATGGGTATCTAGATCTAGGGGATAATAGCCTAATCATCAAACTGGATTTAACCACCAGAGAAGAAAAAATTCTTACGACTGATTCTGTTTCTGTATTCGATACAAAATTTTCTTTTTTTAATAAGGGAAGTATTTTGTATTCCGCCGCTCTCTATAATACAATTAATATTTACTTCATTCCCGAATCAGGACCAATTCCCAAAAAGACAGATATAGAAAGTCAAATGAACTTTGCACTTCGCCTTCGAAAAACACAGGATCACTACTTTCTTGCTCTTGATTCTATCAAATTATTTTTCGAAAAAGATCCACTATTTTCCATTTATGAGGCTAAAGTCGATGACCATAAAACAGAGTACCTATTAGAAAAAGGTCAAATAAAAGAAGCAAAAGAATTTTTAGGTAAAATGCTTAAATTCGAAAATGATCCAAATCACGCACTTACTTATGCTCTGGGGATAAGAAGACTTTACCGTAGTCAGCAAAAAAGATCGGATATAAAATTACTCGATTTCTACGAAAAAGTTAAATTTCAAACGAAAGATAAACAAGTATTAGCCTCTATTTTAAAATTAGTAGGTGGCGAAAAAGAAAAAACAAAGGAATTCAGTCAAGCTAAGATATTCTATGAAACAATTCTAAGGGAATATCCTGATTATTTTGAGAAAAGAGAAGTAAAACGTAAACTCGCCAAATTAGAATTTGCCCCAAAATCAAGTATCATTCCAGAAAGGTATATGGAACTAATGAATGATAAAACAGCTAGTCTAGAAGATTTGCGTTATATTATAGCTGACTTAGAACAACATATTTCTGCCGACAAAAATTACTTAGAAAAAATTCAATATACGGATCAAATTTTAAAAGAGAATAAACTTAAAGAAAAATCAAAATCCCTGTTTGATTTAGTTACCTATATTAAATCAAAAGGACTCTATGAAGGAAAAAAATTTAAAGAAAGCAATGAAACTCTTGATTCATTTCTAGAGCCTGCAAAAAAAAATCCAGAATGCGATATAAATCCCTTCTGTCAAAAACTTTCCGTCTGCACAAATAATCCAACCTGTCTAAAAAGCCATTTACTAAAATCTAAAAATTTTGAAGCAATGGGTAACGTGGCTGGCTCTTTTGATGAACTTAGAATTTTTTTGGAAAACTATGATGTTGAGTTAGGAGTAGAATTAAACAAATCGGAAATAGAAAAAACATTTCGTTACTACGAAGCAAAAGCAAGAGATCATGAAGCCAGAGGAAATAGCAGTCCTGAAAATAGACTTCATCTACGAGACGCAGCATTTCACTACTTTTTTAATGTGGAAAATATGTATTTGCTCAAAGAAAAAAATCTTTTCGTAGATGATTTGTACAAAGACTATGCCGTTTACTACCAAAGAAAAATGGTGGATTCTATTTTTAATTATGCACAAAAGCAAGCACAGGACAGAACGAATACTCTCTTAGAAAAATTAAATCTACTAGGAAAAGAAAATCTAAATGTACTCGGACGGTCTACTACCTTATTATCCGCTCTAGCGGATAACAGGCTAATGCATTACTTAAAATTTTTAGGTGACTTCAGAGATTTAAAAAATGATACAATCCTGGGTAAACCAGGTGAACCAGACGACGCACTTAAAATTATAGACGCTCATTTTATATTGAGTAGACCAAGGGCGCGACCGGTTTTATATCTTGCATCTCTTTACGGATATTCGTATTATCTAATTAATAAATCTTTGATTTATGAAACACATTACCGCGAAACTCGTACAATGACTACCGCCCGAAAAGAAAGTATTTTACGAGATTTAAGAAATGCAGAAAACGAACTAAAATGGATTATATTTGCAGACCCACTTTATGCAGATGCGCACCAGTTACTAGGCTGGCTCTACCAATATATAGATATATTCAAATCAACCAAACCATCTCCAGACGAAAATAGTGATGGAGAAGTTTACGCTGATACTTACGAAAAGTATTTTTCCGAAAAACATTTCGAAGAAAATATAAATCTTTATAAACAAGTTTTGGATATGCTCGGAAATATTCCGAATAAAAAAATTCTTTCTGATTTGAATTTGAATCTGGCTAATAACTATTTGCTCTTGCAAAACTACCCAAAGGCAAAGGAGCATTATGCGAAAGTAGAGAATTATGGAGAAAATATCATCGAACAAATTCAGTTCGAAAACTATAAACAAACTGCTCTATTTAATTTCAACTATGCAAGGTCTCTAATTTCCATGGGGGAATACGAAAAAGCAAGCCAATATCTAGAAAAAACTGCCAATATTTACTATGAAAATGAATACTATGAAGAGGTAGGAAAAAATCCAGCCGGTCTAAACCAGAATAAAAAGAAGAAAGAAAAAACTATATACGAAGTAAATAATAAATTAGTTCTTATTTATTCACTCCAGGGACTTGCCCAAAGAGAAGCGGGTAATTATGTTAATGCGATAAACGCCTATAAAAAAGCACTCGCTTTAAATTATAACTCCGGCTATGTAAATAATATCAATATCTATAGCTCCCTTGCCTTATGTTACCAAAAAGTAGAAAAATACCATCTCTCTGATTATTACATTTCTAAAGTAGAGGTAGAATACAAAAAATTCAAAGCAAAAGAGAAATTCAAAATTCCTTCTCTCCCTGAAAAGTTTTGGAATTTTTTATTACCGGACAGGGTGCGTGTGATTGGTGCAGGACGATTCCCTGGAGAATTAGAGCCAGAGGAACACTACCTACTCGCTCAGGGAATTAAAATCCAAAATCGGAGAGAAGAAGGAGAATTTGAGGAAGTCGAAAAAGAAATTTTATCACGGGAAGAATTTTTAAAAGAGACTGGTTTAAATAAACTTATCATAGGGGAAGAAATTAGTTTAAATGCAAAGTATAAAATGGGGTACGATAACTTCATTCAAGGAAAATACCAAAAAGCACTCTCCCATTACGATGAATTCTTAGAACTAGTCAAATCAGCGAAAATAAAAACCCCAAACAAAATCAAGGAAAAAAGAAAAATATTAAAACGAAAAAGTTATACTCTCTTTAGGCTAATTGAAACTAGCCGCGCTAGTCACGACAAATTACTATTAGTCCTTCGAGATAATATCAATGACCTCCTATCAGAAAAAAATACATTTGTGCAAAGTTGTGTTCAAAACTCTAAACAAACAAAGAAGGAAAGCGATTTACGCCGATTATGCGAAGAAAACTTTGATAGAGAATGGTACATTTATGATCCATTACTAGGGCTTAGTTATTTTTATTTAGGAGAAGTATTAAATGCCAGAGGAGAATACGATTCCGCTTTTTACTACTACGGTATTGCAATCCCACTCCTAAAAGATCCTGCCGAAATTCCAGTCGAAAACATTGGACTACCGGGAGATTTATTTCTAAAAACAGAGAGACTTAGATTAAAGATAAATTTAGCAGTCATTTATCTACGACTAGGAGATAACAAACAATTTTTATCTACCATTGCGGAAACGGAAGACTTAGCCTCAGAATTTCAAGCTGTGGAAGACTTTGTAAAAATCAAACTTTTGAAAGCAAAATTTCTTTTCGCAAAAGCAAAATCAAAATTGGAGCTAACGCAAGTTATCCAAGAGTTAGAGTCTGCCGAAAAAAATATGTTCAAAAGTTATTCAAGTTTAATTGATTTAGAAGATGAGTTTTTTTATGAATTGTATGAACTTTTTCAAGAAACAAATTTTAAACTGGGAAACTGGAAAGAGATTCACTCTAAGGAAGAAAAGTTATACAATGTTTTACTATTTAAACATTTTCAAAATACCCATATAATTTTCGAAGAAGAGAAATTGGAAGGTTTAAGTCAATATACAAAAGAGTTGATTCGAAAGGATAGTGAGAATAATACAAAGTACAAATCATTGGTTAATTCTCGTAAACCACTAGCGAATTTATTAGCACCGCGAATAGAAATAAACTCTGAGATAGAAAGAGTAATGGACTTAGTGCAAAAGTTTTTTCCAGAAAAAAAAGTGTTCTTCGAAATCAAGGACTTCACAAAACCAGAAAACATTTACCCAAATCAGACTGTGATACGATTCATTAAAATTCAAGACTCCCTCATCATCAATCATATCAGAAATGGGAAAGAAAATTTTTCTTCCCTCGTAATTAAAGAAGATATAAAAAACACTCTCTCTGCCTTCTTTGCAGATGAACTTGAAAAAAATAAAACGGGAGAAATCACTATTATCCCAGACCAATCGCTCGCAAATTTTGACTTTGGGTCTATTTTAATTCAAAACCAAAGTTTATCTAATCTTGTCAAAATTAATTATGCATTTACGATGAGGCAGGTAAATCCAATTAGCCACAAAAATATTCAATTCACGAATATAATCAATACAACTAAGGAGAAGGATGAAAAGGATATTATAGATAATGGAAGATTTATAGAAACAAAACATACAAAAAAACTTGGACCTATCTTGAATGATTCAGATATATTGAATACAGAAATTCGTTATGCAAATGGAAATATATTTAGCCCGAGTGTAAAAGGATTTATTAATCTAAAAGAATTTGCAGAAAAAACTACAAGTTTATCCCTTGTAGTTTTAAACAAAACTAAATTTGACTCAAAATCACTCTTCAGGACTATCGCCACTTTTGATGTAATCCAGTCTGCCGGTGTTCCATTTATTTTAGCAAAAGAGGATAACTCGATTAATCCACTAAACCTTACTGACTATGAATCAATTCGTAAGGCTAATGGCAAATTACTTATACCTATGGAGGATATATCTCTAAACCCAAACAAGTTAGATTATAATATAGTTAAAGAAGCTGCCCTAAAATTGGAACGTAAGAAAAAATATAGACAAGCTCTCTCATTATTTCTACAGGCGGATACTTTGGTTAATCCACAAAACAAGGAAGAAATATTAGATTCTGAATTAAACTTAGCAAGAATAAAATCTAAAACAATCCCAAAAACCAAACGATTTATATTTTATGAAAGACTTCTAAAAAAACAGGATACATCCAATGCGAATAAAATAATTATCTACGAATCTCTTTTGCATGAATGTTATATTAATTTCAATAATAACTATTGTCGGGATCATTTTAAAAAATATTATAGAACTTTAAAATCTGCTTCAGATTTAGATTCAGAAACAAAAGAAAAGAGTAAAGTACTAGTTAATTTTTATATACAAACAAATAACGGAGCTATAAAAAATTTAGAGAAAAATTACCAGAATTTTTTAAAATCAGTTTCCTTTGCTGACTTATTTTTATTCCACGAGGATATGAGTAAGATTTTTTTAAAAAATTTCATTTTAGATAAAGCAGAATTTCACGCTAAACAATTAGTAAAAATGGCATCTGACAAAGAAGAAAAACAATTAGCTTTAGATTTAGTAAATCAAATTGAATTGCAGTCTTATTTTACACGAAAGTCGGAGTCCGTCGACTTATCAGATGTAGCCGAATCTATTTATAGAGATGGAATTTCAAAAAACTGGCAGAATATGGATGAAAAAATTCAATCCTTTGATAGAAAAACTTATGATGATGCGCTACTAAAGTATAAACAAAGACTTTATACCATCTGGAAAAAAATTAATATAGGTACTGAGTTTAATCCACTCCAATTAATCTCCGAAAACACGTCTACCGGCAAATCAGTATATTCCCTTATTAACCAAACAGATCGCGCACTCTTATTTAATTTACTTCTAAATTCAATTCCCTACCAAGTGAATACTGAAGTTAATAATGTTTTCGATGCATTCCTAGATTTACAAAAAGAGGAAGGGCACAAAATCCAAAATTATTACATGCAAGTTGCTTGGGCAGAAAAATTATTCACATACGGGGATTATAAAAATACCGAAAAGTATTTGAATAAAATAGAACCAGATTTAGAAAATTTTGTATATGATCAGAAATTACTTACTCGTTTTGAGTTTTTGAAATTTAAAACTCTTTCCATAAAAGGAGATCCTGATAAAAAAATAAAATCTTTAAATAATGGTTATTTAGAAGCGGATAATGAATGGTTTGCGTATTATAAAGAAGGAAAATCAAAAGAGGTAACTCAATTTATACCCCTCATCAATGAGGTTTTAAATAAGAACTTGGATAAACCGTTTGCTAATATTAATAAACAAGAATTTTTAGATTTTATCACCTATCTAGAAGGATTAGCCTTTAGCCGTAATAATTCAGAAGTTTTTTTAGATCTTGCATTTTATAGAGATAAAATCGAAGAAATAGATCGTCTTCATAAAAATACAATCAATTTTTCAAAACTCCCACTTGCAGAGAGTTTCACATCTTCTCTTCTAAAAAAGATTCCAGTTGGACAAGAATTCATTGCCGTTGTCAATTTCGGACTTCAAACATTTTCTATCAAGATTGAAAATGGAAAATCAAATGGAGATATTTTATTTTCTGATTATAGAGAAATGAAAAATAATATTTTAAATTACCACAAACAAGTTCGAGAGAAGGGAAATAGTATATTACTAAAAGACTATATAGAAGGAAAATTCCGAAATAAAATTGCAATTAGAAAAAATAAGCTTTCCTATCTTTATCTAAGTTCTTTTTACATAAAAATTCCAATGGAACTGAAAGAAGAGGATAATTACTATATTGTGCAAAACCCAAACCTATTAGTAAATAGAGACGTTAAAAAATTGTCTGATTTTTTTAAAGTAAACTTCGGAATTCAAAAATTCCCATCTTCTTTTGGAAACGATAAAGAATTAAAAAGACTGGAGAATTTAGAAATTAAAGAACGATCAGGAAATACTAGCCCGTCTTTTATCTCAGGTGAAAAATTATATTTATCAAGTAACGCAATACTACAATTTGATAAAAATCCTCTGACTGAGTTACGATTAGAGGAGCGGAAAGGTGCATGGTTTTTAGCAAACTCCGATTTATATGAAACATCTTTTTATAAAGATGACATCAATATTTCTCTAAATTACTTAGATAAAATTCATCATGGTCCCGGAGTATTTTCCATTAGCCGCCAATCCAACATAGCCAATATTCTTTTTATGAAAACATTGTTCCAAAATGCACCTCTGCAAATGAATTTAAAAACTAGATTTCTAGAATCAATAAAAGCAGTAAAGAGTAAGTATCCACAAGAAATTAATTGGAACGGGTACAGGCTCTACACGAATACCTTACTCGAAGAGTAAATAGTATTTTTCATTAAAATTAGAATAAAAAAACTTGACATATACCCATACTGGTATATGTATATAAAAAAGAGGGTTATATGAATAAAAAGATATTGATAATCGGTGGAGTAGCAGGTGGAGCAACGGCAGCAGCACGCGCAAGAAGGTCTGATGAATCAGCAGAAATTACCATTTTAGAAAGAGGTGGGTATATCTCTTTTGCAAATTGCGGACTACCCTATTATATTTCCGGAGAGATAAAATCTAGAAGTAACTTGATCTTACAAAGTCCAGAAAGCTTTTTTTCCCGATACAAAATCCTAGTTAAATTGCATACAGAGGCAATCGAAATCAATCGAACAGACAAGTTTGTTCTCGCCAATACCTCCTCTGGAACTGAAAAATACTACTACGATAAATTAATCCTATCCCAAGGGGCAAATCCGATTTTACCCGATATTCCCGGAATTACTACGGAAAATTCTTTTACCCTCCGAGACATAGACGATATGGATAAAATTCACGACTTCATTGATAAATCCGCACCAAAAACAGCAGTTGTTGTAGGAGGAGGATTTATTGGAATCGAAATGGCGGAAGCGTTAGTAGAAAGAGGAATAAAGGTAAGCCTAGTAGAAAAATACAAACACGTTATGCCTATCGCCGACCCAGAATTCGGAGAAACAATCCGAAGAACCTTTGAAGAAAAAACTGTCTCTGTGGTTACATCTGATTCTGCGGTGGGTTATAATTCTATCGAAAAAAAACTAATCCTTGAATCAGGTAGTGAATTATCTGCTGAGATGGTTTTATTTTCCATTGGAGTTCGACCTGAGTTAGACCTAATTAAAAAAGCAGGATTAGAAATTGGAAAAACAGGTGGGGTAGTCGTAAACGAATTTATGCAATCCTCTGATCCAGATATTTACGTTGTGGGGGATATGGCTGAAATCACAAATCGAATAACAGGGGATAAGACCCGTATACCACTTGCAGGTCCTGCAAACCGACAAGGAAGAATTGCTGGTGATAATGTATGTGGTGGAAAGAAAAAATACACAGGCTCAATAGGATCTTCCGTTGTAAAAGTATTCGATAAAACATTTGCTATGACCGGATTAACTGAAAAACAAGCCAAGAACTTAGATGCAGCCTCTGTCACAGTTCACCCGAACCACCACGCTGGTTACTACCCCGGAGCAAAACAACTCAGTTTAAAATTAACCTTCTCGAATAAAACAGGAAAAGTTTTAGGAGCACAGGCTTTTGGAACGGAAGGAGTCGAAAAAAGAGTCGATGTAATTGCAACTGCCATCGTAGGTGGTCTCCATATAGAAGACCTAGAAGAGTTAGATCTCTGTTATGCGCCACCCTTCTCTTCTGCAAACGATCCGGTCAATATGGCAAGTTTCGTTTCTGCGAACCACAAGTCTGGATTTAGTCCAACGGTAAGCGTAGAAGAATTCCTCTCTAAACAAAATTCGAATAAATCCATTTACGTAATTGATGTCCGCGATCCAAACGAGTATAAAAGAGGGAATCTCCCTATTGCGGTTAATATCCCTTTACCAGAGCTACGCGAACGACTTTCTGAAATTCCTAAAGACAAAGAAATCTACGTCCACTGTCAGGTTGGATTTAGAGGGCATCTGGCTACTCGTATTTTACTCCAATCCGGTTTTACGAATGTGTTTAATATCTCCGGTGGGTATAAGAGTTTGGAGATGTTAGCTGGATAAACTGATTACCACCGATGAATGGATTCGACAAGCTCACCACAGGCACAGATAAAAGATACGATAGTAAAGCTTACTCAATTAGGGATTTTTTTTAGGCAGATTCTATTAAGGACTAACTACAACCCCACGCAAGTCAGTTTCCAAACTGAGCAATATCTCTGTTAGCCCCTGGTTCCAACCTTTTAGGATGGAAACTGGGTCTTTATCGGAAGAGGAAATTTTCTTAGAGTAAACTTTTTTAAAAAGAATTTGGTCTTTTGTGTTATCGGAAAGGTAAAATTCTATTTCTAGAATGGAAAATATTTTACCACCTGTAAAGTCTGCATAGAGCAAATTGATATTACCCTCAAGCACTAAGTTTGAATCAGAGCCACCTAGTCTATTGGTAATTACTTCGGAGAGTTTACTTTCATTTATCCAGTTGATAGTTTGTTCTGTGATATTGGTAGGGGGAGAGACAAGAAACTGATTATAAAAATCACTTTCGAAATCAAGGTCTTTTCGATAGATAAATTCTTTTCCTTCATAATTGGAAGTGATTTTTAATTTATTTACTCTGAGTTTGGCAAACTTAGGAGAAGAATTTTTTTTGATTTTACTTATATCTGCTTCAATCGAAAAAAAACGTTTTTTAGGGGATTCTTTTGTTATACTTACGCAACTAGTAACAAAAGAAAGTAAGACAAAACTAAAAATGAGTAATCGTATTTTCATTTTTTCCCCATCTCGGATGATTTGGGTGCTTCACCGAAAAGTAACATGGACGGGTATTTTTTTGCGTTATTACTTACTTCTCGCAAGTCCTCTGTAACAATTCGAAAATTTTCAACAGCAACGGAAATATCCTTATTATTATTCGTTAACATATTATTCAGTTTATTCATACTCTGAGACATGAGAGTAAGAGAATCATTTAGTTTATCAGGTAAAGCTTGCATTTTAGGGTTAGATATAACTTTTTTTAATTCTTTATTTGTATCTCTTAGTTCCACCATGAGCGCATTACCGTTATTAGACATATCTCCGATTTTTGCCGCCTTCAAAGAATCATCTAAAGTAACGATTAAAGTATTTAGATTCTTTGCCATTTTTTCAATATCAGCAGCATCTAGTTTTTTTAGGAACTCATCCATCGATGCTCCAATTTTTGTAATCGTACTTGGAGTAGATGGAACGTAAATATCTGTTGGCTCCCAGCTAATACCTAGTATCTCCTGATTGGAGTCAGGATTCTGGTAATCAATTTCTAAGTAGGAAGTGCCTGTTAGCCCCTGAGAAGTTAGTTTAATCCTAAGTCCAGTTCCTACCATTTGTTTTACTACTGCATCAATTTCCCCTCTGGATCGTAAGTTAAAAAAATTTTTCACTGCCATTTTCACTAACACATAACGTCCCTGTGAAAAGGTAGAACTATCAGGGTCTAGTTTATATTTATCCTGCACAAATGTAATTTCTTTTACAGTTCCTACTTTCACACCTCGGAATTTTACAATAGAGCCTACATCTAATCCCTGAATGGACTCATCAAAATAAGTTTCAACCGTGAGATTTTTTTGAAATAAACTTCCAGCTCCCAATATAACAACAAACAGGGTAACAATAAATAGACTCCCAATCACGAAGAGTCCTATTTTATAATAATTCATTCTTTGTCTCATGATATACCTCTTTATTCGGAATTAATTTCTCTTCTAAAAAATTGACGCACCCACGGATTATCACTATTATCCCTTAGATCAGCAGGTTTACCTGTAGCCACAATTTTTTTAACTCGTTTGTCTAACATTATGACTCTATCAGCAATAGAATAAATACTTTCTAATTCATGGGTTACAACTACAAATGTAATATTGAAGTTACGGGATAATCGTTTAATCAAATGATCTAATTCTGCTGAAGTAATTGGATCAAGACCGGCAGATGGTTCGTCTAAAAAAAGAATCTTAGGGTCAAGTGCCATCGCTCTTGCAATCGCAGCTCTTTTTTTCATTCCTCCGCTAATTTCAGATGGAAAATGTTTTGCGTATTTACCAAGACCAACCATTTGTAATTTCATCTGAGCAATTAAATGAATTGCATCTGGTTTAAAATCAGTAAATTCCTGTAGCGGTAAACTGACATTTTCCAGTAAATTCATAGAACCAAAAAGGGCACCTTGTTGGTACATTACGCCAATTTTATTTTGAATTTTTTTTCGATTCTCATCGGTCGAGGTAGCGATATTTTCCCCTTCGATTTCAATATCACCACTGGCAGGTTCAATGAGTCCAATTAAATGTTTTAGAAGTGTACTTTTCCCACATCCTGATCCGCCGAGGATTACAAAAATTTCTCCCGCATTCACTTGAAAACTAATATTATCAATAATAATATCACCACCCATCACAGCAGTGAAATGTTTTACTTCTATGATTGGTTTTTTCTCTTCTGTGTTCAGCATGGTGATTTACTTATTCAATAATGGAGCTATGCAAATAAATTAGTCAATAAATTTACAATCCTAGAAAATAAAATATTACAGAAAAAATTCCATCTAGTATGGCTATAGAAATAATTCCATTTACCACGGCTTTAGTAGTAGATTCTCCTACTGAACTTGCACCAGTACTAGTGTTTAGTCCATGAAAACAACCGATAGCAGAAATAACTGCCCCAAATACAGTTGCCTTAAAAAGTCCTCCCATCATATCTTTGTTTTTCACTGCGGATAACACTTGATTAACGAAAGTAATGAATGGATATTTTAAAGACATCATCACAATGGCACTTCCAACAAGTCCCGCTAAATTAAAAAAAATAGTTAACATTGGACTGATGATAATTCCTGCAATTAAACGAGGAATGACTAAAAATTGTAATGGATTAAGTCCCATAGTCGTAATCGCATCAATTTCTTCACTTACTTTCATTGTGCCAAGCTCCGCAGAAAACGAGGACGCAGTTCGACCAGCAATGATTACCGCAGTCATAAGAGGTCCTAACTCCCGAAAGAGTGACATCGAAACAAGATTCGCTACAAAAATTTCTGCTCCAAACCTTTGCATAGGAATTGCAGATTGGAAAGACATGATTAACCCAAGTAAAAATCCGATCAAGAGGATAATAGGGAGTGCATTCACACCCGCATGTTCCGAAATTTTAAGAACTTCTAACCATTTAATTTTTTTGGGATGGCGAAAGGAATACACCAAGAGAGCAACACATTCCCCAATAAAATTAATAATAAATTTAACTTCTTCCCAAACCCTGAGTGTATGAAATCCAATTTTCTCCGGAGTATTCCAATTATCCTGAAAATCTATTAGAGCCTTTATTTCACTTTCATGCGTAAAAAGATTTAAGAGGTCTTCAAATTTTTTATCCAGTCCAATTATTTCAAACTCAGCATGGTGTCTTTTCGCAATTCTTTTATAATGAAAAAGTAAAGCAATACCAACACCTTCACAGTTATGAATTCCATTCGCACGAACGATTAATTTTTTGAATTTATTTTCGTGTAAAATTCTATCTGTCTCTTCCCAAATTCTAGGTGTAGAGTTAATATTGAGTATCCCCTCTACTTCTAAAATCAGAACCTCGGGTTCGACAAAAGTTTTATAGTCAGCTAAGTTCATATCATTCAATATCTA
>JAGOHK010000118.1 GCA_017996175.1 Leptospiraceae bacterium | reverse complement strand
CATTGGAAATAGAGCGCATTGCAATCACTGGTGAACATTCTGTCATTCCGTATCCTTCATAAACAGGAATTCCAATTGCATTAAAAAATTCGTCAATGTGCCGAGGCAAAGCTCCCCCGCCGGAAATGGTTCCTCGTAATTCTCCGCCTAACATCGCCCTAACTCTCATTAAAAAGATTGGGTCTAAATACATATCGGGAAAAGTTAAAGCCGCTTTTGTTGCAAGTGATTTAAACAAATCACCAAATACTTCCGGAAGTTCTGGGAGAAATGAAAAAATCCCGTTATCCATTACCTGCTGAAATGTATTCTGAATCGTGTTATTTGCTTCGTGTAATCCTTTTTTAATATCATAAGATAAATCGAATAATTCTCTGTTCAAAGCTTCTGTTTTATCGACACGTTCTCTTAGTCTTTGGTAAATGGTTTCCCAAAGTCGTGGGGCAGAAGCCATTAGAGTTGGTTTCACTCGAATAAAGTCTTCCATTAAATCTTTGGTGCTGGTGTAATAGAGATTAGCCCCACCGTGAATCGTACAATACAACATCAGTCGTTCAAAAATATGCCAAATCGGAAGAATGGAGAGGATACGATCTGTTTGCTCCAATTGAATTAAGTTAGGAACAATACTCAGTTGATACAAAATATTGGAGTGTGTTAAAACGACTCCTTTTGGATTACCCGTAGTTCCTGAAGTGTAGATAATGGTAAATGGGTCTTTGCCGCTAATTTTACAACGAATTTGATAAAGGATATTTTCTGTTTCATTAGTGAGAGGCTTTGCATTTGTTATCAAGTCGCCCAAAGTTTGCCCTTGGAATTTTACTAATGTATCTTTTGGAAATTCTGGATCTAAAACAAAAACTTTTACCTTTAATTCGGAAAGTATTTCTGCAATTTTTTTATAAAGTCGTAAATGTTCGATGAAAACAATTTTCGCTCCACAGTGTTCTAGGATATACCGAATTTCATTTGCACTAGAATCACTCCCGCGAGGAACACAAACTCCGCCCGCGATTTGAATAGCCATATCGGTGATGAGCCATTCTTGGCGATTGTCTGCGATTACTGCTACGTTATCCCCCAAATTAACTCCAAGCGAAATCAACTCAAGTGCGACTATTTTAGCTCGACGATAAATTTCCGCGAAGGATGTGGAACGATAGTATTTGTGCCGGTCTTTCGTGTGGAAAGACTGTTTTGGGTATGCAACAGCAGCGCGTGAAAATACATCTAGTAAAGTTTTATCTGACATGAATTTTTCCAGTGACGGTTTGTAAAAATAAAGTTGAATTCAAGCTCTATTGTACAATCCATTCAGTCAAGTAGGAAAAGAGGTTATTTTTACTCTTTCGTTCCTATTTTCTCTAAAATCTGGTCGCGCACACTTCGACCTTGTGAATCTTTTTTAGTGGCAAGTAAAAATAATACCGCATTACTACTCTTATCCTCAAAGAATTTTCCAAGATTGATTTTTTCTCCCGTATCTTTTGTGTCACTGATATAATCGCCTTTGTATTCTATGATAAGTGTTTTACCATTTTTTAATTTGGCTACAAAGTCGGGATAGAATTTGTCGGTTGAAGTTTGGATAAAGAAAGCAGATTTTGTTTGTGGGATGTTTCTGAACCAGAATTCGATTTCTTCTAAGCGATCAATTTCTTTTGCACAATCAAATTCTTCTCCGCTACTTTTTAACTCCCCAATTTGAGCAAAGTAGTGTTTGGAAAATTTGTATGCTCCTTCATAGTAAAATTTTGGAGTATAAAAATTGGGCTCTATTTTAAATCCATTTTCCAAGTTTGTGAAAATTTTAGAATCTCTATCGAAGAAGAATTGTTGGATTTTTTTTTGATACGCTTCTTTGCTATAGAGTTTTATTTTTTCTTGGATTGCTTTGTATAATCTAAATTTATTTCTAATTAGTTTATCTAGTTCAAATTTTCTTACCTTTAACAAATTATCGAGAAGCCTTCGAATGAATTCCATTCTTTGGACTTGCGGCAAATCTATAGCATCCACTTGTTCGTCAATCCATCTACACAAACGGTATATATCTAAGTCTTCACCTGTAAAAGCTAAGTCTTGTTGTGCTACATCTTCTACTTTTTCGTAACGAAGTTTTTCATTCTCCATATCCATTTTAAAAACTTGGTTGGTTTCATTTAAAATGAACTCGGATTCAGTAGACAACTCAATGTTTGCTCCGCGATTGTGGTCGTTGGAACAAGCCACAACACAAAAGGAAACTCTTCTTCTAAATAAGTATCAGCCGCTACTTCGATCGAATGCGTGGCTAAGATTGTTTTTCCTCCACCAGTAGGAAGACGCAAACACACATAGGGGACATCTTCCATTTCTGGTAATTCGTGGTAAGGTGGAACGATCCCGTTAGCCGCAGGTAAGGCAGTTTCGGCAAAAGCTTTCTTTGCTCCAATGGATTCTGCTTTTTTTAGAAAGTCTCTGAGTCTATTGAGTGTTTTTTCTTGGTAGTCTTTTAATTTGTCGGGGCTAATGCGACAGGATTCGCCAAATATAATTTTCTTTCCTTCAAAAGGCGGAAGTTGTGCAAGCAACGAACGAGTCAGCGCGTTTCCACCTTCGGGAGATTTATCACCCAAGATTCCGTTGTATAATAGATAGTATGCGGTGTCGTTGTGGATACCTAGTAATGCGCTCCCTTCGACTCCGCTCAGGGAACGGACTGGTTCTTGCCCATTGCCATTAGATAACGACATTCCTGTTTCCATAAACCAAATGTATTGTGCAAGGGCGGGAAATTTTATCTTGGGATTGATGGCGCCATACAAATTAAAAATGGTTTCACCAAGTCTATAAAACGAAAATCCACCACCGCCTTTCCAACCAACCGCTTCGGAAATTCCACCTTGTTCTCCTTCGATAACTTTTCGGAGTCGCGGCACAATATGAGTAACCGCATGTTCCCAAATATTCTAAAATTGGCTTGTTTTGCTTTTTTAAAATCGCTCTCTCGTGTGAGCCATGTGAGTGTGGGCATCTGTATTATTCCTTCATAATTTGGACAATCTTTGGATCTAGGCAGGATTTTAAAAACAAATTCATTTCTTCGCCTACAATTGCTGAGCTTGAATTTGGAATTCAGAAAAGTTAATTCAAAGAAAAAAATGAAATTGCACTGGTTGGCTTATTCGTAGTGCGAAAACGGATTGTGAGAAGGGAAAGATATTTCTAATATGAAAAATTTGAATAAGCCAACTGGACTGCCCGAGAAATTTTGTAATGGACGCTAAAAGGATTTGGACATTTTTACTTAAAGCCTATTAAGTAACTCCGTTTTCTTTGCATTAAACTCAGCTTCGGTCAACACACCGGCTTCGTGTAATTTGCCTAACTTTTCTAAAAGTTCTAGAACTCCTTCTGAATTTGGATTAATAGGAGCCTGATAGTTCGGTGTTGGATTTTGTTGGGTGAAATTGGGTTGTGGTTGTTCGATGAATTGGTTGGTAGGTGGGGGATTAATGAAATTAACCTGTTGTTGGTTTCCGCCCGCGCCTGAAACTTTAGGGAGACTATTTACTAAAATAGTTCCGTATTGACTGCTGAAACTAAGAGAAGCATCTCCTCCTTGCTGCTGGCTAACACCGCCTATGTTATGGTCAAGAGTATCGTAGATGGTGACGGAGCCGTTGTAGTCTATCGCAAGTCTACGAGTCTGAGGAAATACCGCATAACGGATATTATTCTGTGAACCACTAGAAGAAGGATTTCCTAACTCAGAAGGATACCAGTTTGTTGAATATGGACCGGATGTAATTACTTCAAATATTTGTGTAGTAGCGAGTGCATTTGAAAGTTCGTTGCAGAGGTTATCGACTGTATTCTTCAACCCGTAGTTGAACATGTCACCGACCATGGTCATGCCACCTCTCATCCATTGACCGCCGCCACCTAGTTCGGGACAATTGAACTGTGCCATAGTCCCACTCCCATTGTTCACAGCGATTAACATGTGTAAGACTGCGTTGTAACTCAGATTGTATTTTGAGCAGATTCTATTGACTAGATTTTGACCGTTAGGTGTTAAGTTTTGCATGTATCCAGTCTTAAATTACGTGTACATATAGCAAGTAGTATTTTGTATTCCTTTCTTTGGGTGTTCGGTAAATGACTGTTTATCTCAAATTTTGAGTATTGAATTAGGATATTTCTATCTAAATAGCTATTTTTGTTTCAATTTTAGGTAATGGTTTATTTGAATAATCCGCTCGAATTTTGCGTAGAGTAGTCACATTCACCTGTCCTGGAGCACGCGGTTTTCCAATACAACAGTAAGTAGCGAGTGACCCAAACCTGTCACCGAATAATCGTGAGTAAACTCCAATTTCTCCCATAGCAATTCCGATTACTTTGTAAATCTTGGATATTAAATTTAAGTCTTCTAAAAATTTATCTAGATCAGAAATACTTTTCGGGCTAACGGCAAATTTATAGACACAATTCTTTTTTTGTTTTTTAGAAATCCAATTTAGCATTTCTTCCTTTGTAATCGAACTAGAAAAATTATGATAGGAGTAAATGACTGTATACTTCGAGTTTGGAATAGAATCAAAGATAGATTTTTCTTGGTCTAATTCTATATCTAGATAATTATTTTCTGAGTTAAATTCCAAAAGAAAATCAGAAATATCTCCATAAGTTAAACTAGTATTAGACGCTTCGCTAGAATCTTTTGGATTACGATAAGTCAATAAAACCGGTTTTGCTAATTCTTTTAGAATGAGAGATAATTTCTCATTTATAAAAGAAATTTCTAAAAGATCCAAGCGGATTTCTAGAATATCCGCTTCTTTGATTGCCGGATTTTTGTAATCCAACAATTCGTCTTCACCGAGAGTTACTATTATTTTGTAGTTCATTTTTTAATCTGTTGATTTTCTCCCTCGAAATTTTTAATCGAGGGTCTCAAGAACTTGAGATTCCCGATTGAAGAACTCGGGAATGACAACGTTACATCAACTATGATACTTCTTCTTATCCGCAATAATGGTCGCAACAACCGAAGGATCGGCTAATGTAGATATGTCGCCAAGTCCATCGAATTCATTTGCGGCAATTTTACGCAGGATGCGACGCATGATTTTACCAGAACGAGTCTTAGGCAGTCCCGGTGCCCAGTGGATGATGTCAGGACGAGCAATTTTTCCGATGATTTTTTCTACCATTGCAATCAGCTCTTTCTTGAGTTCATCGTTTGTGGTAACGCCATTTTTCACAGTCACATAGACGTAAATTCCTTGACCCTTGATGTCATGCGGATAACCAACAACAGCCGCTTCAGCAACTGATTTGTGAGCAACCATCGCACTTTCGATTTCAGCAGTTCCAATTCGATGACCGGAAACATTTAACACATCATCGACTCTGCCGGTTATCCAGTAGTAGCCGTCTTTGTCTCTACGCGCTCCATCACCAGTAAAATACATTCCTTTGAATTGCGAAAAGTAAGTAGCTTTAAAACGTTTTGGATCTCCATACACTCCGCGCATCATGGAGGGCCAGGGAGATTCGATGCAGAGGTTGCCGCTGACTTCTCCTTTGTCTGTAATTTTCTTTCCTTCGTTGTCTACTAAGACTGGTTTGATTCCAAAGAATGGTAGAGTTGCCGAGCCTGGCTTAGTTGCGATTGCACCTGGAAGTGGGGTAATGAGAATAGACCCTGTTTCGGTTTGCCAGTAAGTATCGACTATCGGGCATTTGCCTTTACCGATATTTTTGTTGTACCACTCCCATGCTTCTGGGTTGATCGGCTCGCCCACTGTTCCGAGGAGACGGAGAGATTTGAGAGAATGTTTTTCTATATGAGAAGTTCCTTCTTTGGCTAATGCGCGTATGGCAGTGGGTGCTGTGTAAAATACGTTTACGCTGTATTTGTCGATGACTTCCCAGAATCGACCTGGATTTGGATAAGTTGGAACGCCTTCAAACATAATAGAAGTTGCTCCATTCGAGAGAGGTCCATACAAGATGTAGCTATGCCCTGTTATCCACCCAATATCTGCCGTACACCAGAAAGTATCTTCCGGCTTATGGTCAAACACATAGTGAAAAGTAAGATTTGCTCCGAGCAGATAACCGGCTGTAGTATGCATCACACCTTTTGGTTTTCCTGTAGAACCAGAAGTGTAGAGAATGAAGAGTGGATCTTCGGAATCCGCTTTATAAGGCTCACAGACGTTAGACGCATCCTTCATTAGATAATGCCACCAGTGGTCGCGCCCTTCTTTCCAATTCAAGTTCCCTTCCATTCCAGTGCGTTTAACAACGATTACGTTCTTAACTTTGACTTCCGATTTTTCTAAAGCGAGGTCGATATTTCTTTTAATATCAATGACTTTACCACCACGATAGCCGCCGTCTGACGTTACAATTAGACTTGGTTTGCAATCCTCAATTCTACCAATGAGTGACTCAGGGGAAAATCCTCCGAATACGATCGAGTGAATAGCGCCAATTCGAGTGCAGGCTAACGCAGAAACCGCAAGTTCAGGAACCATCGGAAGATAAATGAGAACACGGTCTCCTTTTTTTACACCTTGGGCTTTTAATACATTTGCAAACTTGCATACATCGCGGTGTAACTCTTGATAAGTTAAAGTCTTTGATTCTTCTCCACTATCACTTTCCCAAATAAGTGCGGCTTTATTTTTCAAAGAAGAATTCAAATGTCGATCTAAACAGTTGTAGGATACGTTTAATTTGCCGCCTTCAAACCATTTTACTTTTCCTTCTGCAAAGTTTTCCGATAAAATTTTCTTAGGTGGGCTAAACCATGTTAGACGCTCAGCTTGTTTTTTCCAGAATGTCTGTGGTGATTTAATTGATTCGTTGTATAATTTCTGGTATTCTTTAATTCCTAAATTTGCCGCTTTTGCAAATTCTTTCGGTGGATGTAAAATTCTTTCTTTTGCCATTGGATTTGACCTTTTGTTATTTGTTTAATATTGCTTTAGTTCAAATTTAGTTTTTTAGGATCATTTGTCAAGAGTAGAAAATATTTCTATGCTTTGAATAAGTTCGTCAAATACTTTCCGCTCAAAGTTCGATAAATAGAAAGATCAGAATCTACACTAATGATATGTTTGATTCGTTCTTTTTCAGAGATGCACATTAGACTTGCATCTGCTAAATCCATTGGGACATTCGAATACTTTAACATTCTTTGTTTAATGTATTTTATATCTTGTATTGAAATATCCTTAAGAGAAATACTACCTCGACTAATCCATTCTAGAACATCTTGCTGTGCTTCAATAGAAAATGAGAGCAGGTATAGAACTTCCGTTAGAACAGCCCATGTTGTGAGAAGTGAGCCTTTGTAAGATTGCATAAATTTCATTACGGGCTTATGCAAATTATCCCGCTTATCGAATAAAGCTACGATCGGACCTGAATCAATGAGCGCGACGTTTTGCATTTTTTTGTGTAATTTTTTCTTTTAAATATTTTTTTCTATTTTGAGAAAGGTCATTGTGATTAGAAGAATATTTACCAAAAAGATCTTTTCCTAATTCGTAAGGCGTTTTTTCTGTAGAATGATTTTGGATATATTCTAGAATAGATTCAATAATAATTTCACTTCTACTTTTACCTTTTGTTTCGGCAAAGAAGTTAAGTTCGCTTTCGAGTTCAGGTTTTATTCTTAAACTAATCATAAAATCACTGTATCACAAGTATGTGATACGGTCAATGATTTTTTATTTCACAAAAGTGACTGTAAATGATCTAAAATTACAGAACTATGCGCAGGGTTAGCGGCTATTGCTTTGTTAAACGCTCTTATGGCGGCTTGTTTTTCGCCGCGTTTTTGGAGGAGGACTCCGAAGGAATCTAAATAAGCGGCACTGTCTGGATTTTGTTTTACAGCTTGTTTTAAAAAGTCAGTTGCCTCGGCAATTTCGTCCTGACTAGGATTTGGCTTGGTAGCAATCAAGTATCCAGCAGAGTTCAAACTATTTACATAATCTGGTTTTAGTTTTAAAATATTTTTATGAATTTGAATTGCTTCGTCGATGCGGTGCAATTTCTCCATAATATGTGCGCGGAAAGAGAGTAGTTTTAAGTCACCGATATTAATTTTGAGACGTTCATCTGTGATATCTAGGGCTTCATTGTATTCATGTAATTGGATGAGCGAAAAAATAATCAATCGGTATACGTTATCACGGTCAATAAATCGACCGACTTTATCGAGTAGGATTTTAAGAACAGACACGCATTTTTTATGGTTTCCTGTTCTAGAACAGCAAATTGCAAAGTTGTAGAGAAGCTCTGGATCCTCTGGATTTTCCGCTAATTCCTGGTCAATCAGGGTTAGAGCGAGAGCAAAGTTCTCTTTTTTGATTTCATTCAGATACTTCTTTTTTTTCATAGTAATTGTATGGGCTAAAAGTTTTTTCGCGATGTTTTATTAGAAGCTTTCTATTTGTCATTCCCGAAATATTCTGTCGGGAATCTCAAGTTCTAGAGACCCCTTTTCGAGGGTGACATATAAATTTAAATAAACATTGGCTATCACTTTAGTCTTTATATATACTTCGGAAGAATCAAAATAAGTTCAAGAACTTTCTATTATGAATATTTTAATTACAGGCGGTTCAGGAGTCATTGGCTCACGGTTTATTGCAAAAATTTTGCATAAACACAAACTAATTGCAGTTGGAAAAAATATTTCCAAGTACCCGGAATTCGTACGTCTCCACAAAAATTTTAAATTCTATGAATTTGATCTAAACTCGGAGAATCGTTTTGTAATTCAGGATCGAGTTGATTGTATTTTGCATCTTGCTGGAGTTGTGTCGGGTCATTCCAATACAACTGAAGATTATATGAAGGCAAATGTTCTAGGGACAAATAAACTAATTATATTTGCTAAAGAATATGGAGTAAAAAATTTTATTTTGGCGAGCACAGTTTCGGTTTATGGGCATCAGCCGGGAAGAAGGTTGGTCGAGACAAGCACTCTTATGGGTAATACGGATTATGCGATCTCAAAAATAGATGCAGAGAAATTAGTACAACTTTCAGGAATCGAAACCTATATGATTTTTCGAATTGGATCTGTATTTGGAAAAGACACAAAAGGATTTATTTCTAAACTCCAAAGACTACTAAGAAAAAAGCTTCTCCCATTTCCAGAAGATTCTGATTCCAAAAAATCCTTCATTCATGTTTCTGATCTGATTGAGTTCTTGGAGCGAGCAGTGGAAAATCCCAAAAAAGGAATTTTTAACTTGGCGCATCCTGACGCCTTTTCGTTTTCTAAGATTGCCCTTATTTTAAAATCCAAAGCGGGAAATGGATTTACAGTTCGAATTTTACTTGGCAAATTATTATTATCCGTAATTCATAGAGTCAATCAAGTGTTATACTCTTTAAGAATTACTAAAAATCCAAAACGCATTGACTTACGCCCTCTTCTGGAATTCGTAGAGGTTAATCCAAAGAAGGCGATCCAACAATTTGCATACTTACCAAAAATACATTTAAATAGCGACTGGGAGCATTTATGAGTACTACACTAGAACACAAAGATAAAATTATTTCGATCTTAGGCAAAGAGAAAGTATTCTCTCGCGAAGATGGACAAATGGACTTAGGGACATTTGACTCTTACGGAGCAGATAGAACAAAAGTTCATAAACCCAATTATGATTTACTCACCTTTCCAAGAACCACAGATGAAGTCGCCGCACTCGTGAAATATGCTTACGAAAATGATATTAAAGTAGTTCCTTCTGGCGGTAGAACAGGATATGCCGGTGGAGCAATCGCTAAAGACAAAGAACTAGTAATCTCTCTTTCTAAAATGGATACTGTAATTGACTTCGATCCATTCTTTGCTTCTCTCACAGTTGGTGGTGGAATGATTACGCAAAATGTGCACAAGGAAGCGGAAGAGCGTGGATTTATTTTTCCAGTAGACTTTGCCGCAACTGGTTCTTCTCATATCGCCGGTAATATTGCGACTAACGCTGGCGGAGTACGTGTTGTGCACTATGGACTTATCCGTAATTGGGTTTTAGGAATGACTGTCGTTACAGGTAAGGGAGAAATTTTACGGTTCAATGGAAATATCTTAAAGAACAATACTGGTTATGATTTAAAACACCTATTTATTGGCTCAGAAGGTACGCTTGGAATTATTACGGAAGTAACTTTGAAATTAGCAAAAAAGTCAATAGATACAAGCGTGATTTTACTTGCGGTGCCAGATTACCAATCCATTCTAAATGTGTTTAAGGAAACGCATAATTCTGTTCTGCCGCTTCTTGCATTTGAATTTTTTTCTGATTTATGTGCGGATAAAGTAAAACACCATCTTGGTTTAGGCGATCCTTTCGCCGCAAAAAGTCCTTACTATGTTTTATTAGAATTTGAAATTGCGGAAGAAGCGGATAACGACAAACTCTACACATTTCTAGAATCTGTCACTGAGAAAGGTCTGATTGACGATGGAAGTATTGCCCAAAATTCTCGTCAAAAACAAACCTTCTGGAAATACAGAGAAGGAATTTCCGAGAGTCTTTCCATTTTACATACTGTGCATAAGAACGATATATCGCTCCCTCTTAGGAGTATGGAAGTTTTTATCTCTGACATGGAATCGTTATTAGCCACTAAGTATCCTGGATTCGAAATAGCACTCTTCGGTCATATCGGCGATGGAAACTTACACTTGAATATTCTAAAGCCAGAAAAAATTTCTAACGAAGAATTCTTTACTGAATGTAAAAAGGTAGATCCTGATATGTTCACGTTGATTCAAAAACATAATGGTTCCATAAGTGCCGAACACGGAATCGGGCTTCTTAAGAAAGATTTTCTTTCCTTCTCTCGTTCTCAAGGGGAAATTCAGCTTATGCGAGAGATTAAAAAGATTTTTGATCCAAAGGGAATTATGAATCCGGGAAAGGTTCTGTAGGAAAACTAACAAAATGAAGTGAACTACCTTTATACAAATTCCCTTTTAGTTACTCTGCTGAGAAACGATAGCCGGCATGGCATTGGACACATTGACCGGATATGATTGCTAGTTTTTTTACAATGTCTTTTTCGGAACCACCAGCTTCGATTGTTTCAGCGAGGGAATCAAAATCCTTGTGTAGACCCATTCCCATTTTTTTAAAATCCATGGGAAGTTTTAGCATGATTGCCTCATGACCGGATTCTACATTGTTGTGTCCGCTTGTCCCTGCACTTCTTGCAGACTCAATCATTTTCTTTTTGTCGTTTGTATCAAGTCCGACTAGAACTCCATTGAGAGAAGTCAAAAGCCCTCTCATTTCTAAAAGAATAAAAGACTTCTCCGCTGCGGATAATTCAACGTATTTCCTACCATCTCTTGAATGATGCGTACTTCCCAAAATAAAGAACTTTCCTAAAATTAATATAACGATAATCCATAATCCAATTGAAATAAAAAACAAATTTTTATACATATTCTAAATCCTCTCTTCCAAACTATTTAACACTATTCTTTAGGAAAGCAATTTGTTTGTTATAAAATTTCGATTTGTTAAAGAAATTGCTATTAACTTCTTTCTATTTACTTTATTGAAATGAAAGTGAAATTTACTTGAAGGAAAGTAAATACATAAAAACTCTTCAATAAAAGCAAATATACATATTGCTAAAAAGGCAAATGAAATGAAAGATTATACTAAAATATACAAAGACTTTAAGTTTAAATATTGGCTCTATACGGAAGGGTTTGCGTATCTCATAACGGTTCCCATTATTTTATTTTTTATATTCTATCTCGGAGAATTTACGGAAGAGTTGACGATGGTAGTCTTAAAATTTTGTTGTTTCACTGTACCTACGAGTTTTACTTTCATAGTCTTTCAGAATATTAAATTTCTAAAACCATTTGATCTTTACTTTGAAGAATTGTCATCAGGCAAAGAAGTCAAATCGGAAACGTATCGTGCGGCATATCATCGTTATTCTGATCTAGCCTATATTCATTCCTTCCCGGCAATGATTGCCTATATTGGTGCACTCATTTGTATTCTAATAGGACTTTATTTTCATACAGATGTGTCAATTACTCAGTATTATAATTTGATTGCTTCGGTTATACTAGTGACTTTGATTTGTGGTTTTGCCTATTACAATATCACAGAAAAACTTCTCGCAGACTTAGGAGAACACGGATTATTCGCTAAAACAATTCCAAATGAAAAATTACACACCAAAAAACTTGTAAACAATTTCTCCGGGAACGTAATTTTGATTATCTGCATTTTTTCTTTGTTTATTAATTTACTTGTTTACAATATGAATTATCGTTCTTCCAAAGACTTTGCTCTTTCTCAAATGAAGGCAACCAACCAAAGTAATATCTTTATCATTGATGAATTCCTTTCCTCAAAAAAAGAAGAGATGGTTCAATTTGCAAAAAGACCCGATGTTATAGAAGCAATTAAACAAAAAAATTCAGTTTGGTTAAATGATAAATTGGCAAATTTTTATTCCAACGGAAATAATTTTTACGAAAATACATTTATTACATCTGTGGGGGATAACCCTATTATCCTGTATTCTGGATTACCACAAGGTGCTAGTATTGGATTTGAAATGAATAAAGAAACTCGTGCCAATTCCAATATGGAAAAATCTTTGAAAGGAGAATTTTATATCAGTTCTGCCTTTCCATCTCCCATAACCAAAGAAGCTGTTATCCTGTTAACCGCTCCTATTTCGGATCAAGGAAAAGTAATTGGAGTTCTTGGATTTCCGATTATGGTTTTCAAATTTACAAAACAATTTTTAAATAAAGTTTCCATCGGAGAAACGGGATATTCCTTTCTATTAGATAAGGAAGCAATGATTATTAACCACCCTGATCCAAAAGTATTATTAGCAAATTTCAAAACATTGCCTTTCGGAGAAAAAATATTACAATCAGAAAAAGACCAACCTTCGTTTTATAATTACAACAATACAAATAAAATTTTACTCAAAGAAATTTCTACAAATTCGAGTGGAATTATTTCTCTAGCGACCATCAATCTAAGTGATATAGAATTACCTGCATTCAAAACATCTCTTTTTATGGTAGCTTTAATCGTCTTTGGAGCATCGTTTGCCGGCTTTTTAGTGTATGTAATTTTTGCAAAAAAATTAAGATACCTTGTGAATAATTCAGAAATAGTGGAAGCTATGTCTCAGGGAAATATTACTCAAAAAACTAGTACTCCTACTTTTGATGAGATTGGACTAATCTCTATTAGCCTCAATTCCTTTATTGATAAACTAAGAACTATTGTAGACAATAACCAAAAAGTTTCCAAAGAAATGGCAAACTCAGCGACTAATATGAGTAAGTCGATCAGTAGCATTTCCGAAAATAGCCAATCAGAAGCTTCTACTGCCGAAGAAATCTCTGCTTCTATTGAAGAAATTACATCCAGTGCAGAACATGTTTCTGAGAAAACTATCAGTCAAACAAATACGGTAAGTCATTTAATCAGTAAAATGAACGAACTTTCTAATATTATTCAAAGTATGAATGCAAAAGTGAGTAACGCTTCCAATAAGATAAATGCAATCACCAAGGAAGCAGACCTAGGAAAAGTTTCTTTAAACGATATGAATCAAAGTATTCAAAATATCAGCAATAGCTCCAAACAAATTACAAGTGTTATGGAAATTATCAATGGAATTTCTAAACAAATCAACTTACTTGCACTAAACGCCGCCATCGAAGCCGCAAGAGCTGGAGAAGCAGGAAAAGGTTTCGCAGTAGTTGCCGATGAAGTAGCAAAACTTGCGGCTAAAACAAGTAATAGTATTAGTAATATCAATTCCATCATAAAACAAAATGAAGAAGAAATTGTAAAAGGCAACTCAATCATTCAAAACACAGTTCAACTCATAGGACGAATCATAGAAGCAATTAACACAATTGATACAACAATTAGCGATTTAAAAACGCAAATGAACGAAGAAGTAGCTATTAACACTATCGTCAATACAGAAGCAGATAAAATGAAATCAGGAACGGATGCAATCCAAAGTGCTATGCAAGAACAAAAAATTGCGTTAAGCGAAATAGCAAATGCAATCTATAATATGAGCGGTCTCATCCAGTCGAATGTATCTAGTATGGGGGATCTAAATTCGGATTCAGAAACAATTGCTAGTATGGCACATAACCTAAAAGAACAGATTGATTACTTTAAAATATAGATTTAAGGATTACTCCAATCGAGCCAGGCTTGTTTTTGATTGGGAATGTCTTTTTTCCGTTAGGGTTTAAGAAAGCGGAACGTAGATACTAATGTTAGGCTTTATTTAACTTTATTTCTACATTGCATATTTTATGAATTCTGCAGTGGTCTTTAGGGTGCAATTTGGAGTGCTACTAAGTGTATCGCAAAGACGAACAAAGTGTATAGAAAGGTGTTTCTTGAAAGTCGTGATGAATCGCGTCTCTACTGTTTTGAATTGATATAACGGATACTATCGATTAACTCTTGCGTAATAGGAATTCTGCTCGATTCTAAAGATTCAAATAGAAAAGGCAGAAAAAGAGTCTCTGGAGTTACTTCAAAAGAAGCTAAGTATCCAAAGTATAGGCTTTTACATCTATTTACATCTCTATTCATAATATCGGTTTCAATAGACGCATAACCTGTGTATGTCGTTCTAGGTTTTTTAGCCGGTCTTGATTTGAAAGATGTATAAGCAGTTTTATTTTTTTGGTAAGTTATAAATAAGATAACTGCGGAAAGTAAAGTGACGAAATCAATGAATGTGAACATTCTGGGTAACTCCTAAATGGTTGTTGGAGTTAACTTTAACCCAATTGGGTTTCAGAATGCGGAAAATGATTTTCCGGTTGTGATTTTATTCTAATAAAGTTAGAATTCTTATTTCCATAAGGACTAGGGCTACTTTTACTTCTAAATCATCCCAATCACAAAAATCATATAAATCATAGTTCAGACAATGTTCCACTTGACGTTTTTTTAGATAGGTAGCATTTTTATTCGTAAGGAGCTAGTGGTCGTAATCCGCTAGAAATTTAAACGATGAAAAAAATTATATTTTTGCTACTTATCTTACTCTTCTCGGGAAGCCTTTTTGCAGGTGGAGACTTACGCCATAGAGGTTCTAGTTTTGGAAGAGTTGAGTCCGATGGAAGTGTGCGAATCAAGGGAAGCATCGTGGGGAGGTTCGAATCAGACGGGAGCATTCGTGTCAATGGAAGTATCAAGGGAAAGATTGAGTCTGATGGAAGTATCCGCAAGAACGGTTCGATTGTTGGTAGGGTTGAATCAGACAACAGTGTTCGAGTAAACGGAAGTATCAAAGGCAAAATCGAAAGTGGTGGAGATATTCGAAAAGATGGAAGCATAATCGGAAGCGCGCAAGGTGTAGATCCGAGGCAAGCCGCCGTTATCTTCTTCTTTGAGTTTTTTGATT
>JAGOHK010000117.1 GCA_017996175.1 Leptospiraceae bacterium | reverse complement strand
TGGTTAACTCTTCTGTTTTTATCACATAATCGAACTTAGCCTTTTCAATTCCTTTGAGTCTTCTAGATTCTACTGCATCAGTAGTAGCATCTTCTAAGGATACTATAGTGTAACCTTTTTTCTTCGCACTCTGTGCAGTTGTGAGATAACAAGCATTGGTATGCCCACCAATTAGAAAAATAGTTTTAATATTCAAATTTTTCAAAACAAAATCTATATTAGAAGAAATAAATGCGTCATGCGCAGTTTTGACAACTTCTATTCCGGGTGCAACACTAGTAAGCCTCGCATCAACCACAATATTGTCCAAGCCCCATTTAGACGGATCAACTCCTAACATCATAACATGGTATTTTCGAACGGTAGGTTCCATATCCAGCGCATTTTGAATAGACGAACCCCATCTAATGTAGATAATCGGTCTCTTTTTGTCACGAAAGTATTTCACTGCTTCGATTGAATTTGGAAGAGCGTGGTCTCTTCCAAACTCCATGGCTTTAATTACATCCTCTGCGTTTACTCCTGCATCCGCCCATTCTTTTGGAATATTGAGTTCACTTGCTTTAGGAATCGTATCAGTATTAATTAAATTTCCTGGATTTCTACCTGTCTGCAAATCAACTACTACAAGGGCAGATTCTTCAAGAGAAATATTTTTTTTCTTAAAGCAAGATATAATCTGACCAACCAAAATAAAAATAATTAAAAGTTGTAAAAATTTTTTCGATTGAATTCTAGTTTTTTTTTCTAACACGAACATTATATTTTTCATCTAAGGATAGTGTTTATTTACTGCAACAAAAAAACATTTTCTAAATTACTTATCTATTTACAAATAATATCCAATTATAATTATAAGCTTGTATGAATATTCTTGGAATCTCATGTTTTTACCACGATAGTGCAGCAGCCATTTTAAAAAATGGGGAAGTCATTGCGGCTACGCAAGAAGAAAGATTTACTCGCAAGCGCCACGATGCTAACTTTCCAAACAGGTCTATCGAATACTGTTTGGAAACTGCCAACTTAAAAGTAAGTGATCTAGATTACGTTGCATTTTACGATAAACCATTTTTAAAATTTGAAAGAATCATCGAGTCAGCACTCAGTGCCGCCCCAAGAGGACTCCCTACTTTTATGAAGGCAATTCCTATCTGGATGAGCCAAAAACTTTTTGCCGGCGAAGAAATCAAAAATCAACTTGGAAAAAAAGAATTCAAAGGAAAATTGATTTTCCCTGAGCACCATGAGTCTCACGCTGCCGCTGCTTTTTTTCCTTCTCCTTTTTTAGATGCTGCTTTTCTTACAGTCGACGGAGTGGGAGAATGGACTACTACTAGTTTTGGTGTTGGTCGTGACAATCGAATTGAAATTCTAAGTGATATAAAATTTCCTCATTCTTTAGGTTTACTCTATTCGGCTATTACCTATTACACTGGCTTCAAAGTAAATTCGGGTGAATACAAAGTAATGGGACTTGCTCCTTATGGAGAGCCTAAGTTCGTGCAGCTAATCCTAGATAACCTCATCGACTTAAAAGAAGATGGATCTTACAAAATCAATTTGGAATACTTTGATTATGTAGGTGGGGATCGAATGACAAATAAAAAATTCGATACGTTATTCGGCGCCCCTGCCCGTAAACCAGAAACCAAACTTGCCCAGCGCGAAATGGATCTTGCCCGCTCGATCCAAGAAGTAATTGAAATTGTAGTTTTAAAAATGGCGAACCATATTCACAAAACTACTGGTATGAAACATCTTTGCCTTTCGGGTGGAGTTGCCCTCAATTGTGTGGCTAATGGCAAAATCCTCCGCGAAGGTCCCTTTGATGATATTTGGATTCAACCAGCTAGTGGAGATGCAGGATCGGCGCTCGGCGCTGCCCTCATTACCCACTACCATGTTAACAACGCTCCTCGAAAAGGAACCAATTTTGCCAAAATGCAAAAGGCATCTTACTTGGGTCCTGAATACAGCGAAGAGTATATCGAAACTTATTTAAAAACCAATCAAATTCCTTACGAAAAAGTTCCTAAAGCAGAAGTAGCAAAACGAACTGCAAAAGTTTTGTCCGAAGAAAAAGTAGTCGGTTGGTTTCAAGGTCGAATGGAATTTGGTCCCCGTGCGTTAGGCGCTAGATCTATCATTGGAGATCCTAGATCCCAAAACATGCAGTCGATTATGAATTTAAAAATCAAATTCCGAGAATCGTTTCGTCCCTTTGCCCCTTCAGTTCTCCGAGAAGATGTTTCTAAATACTTCGAGCACGATGGAGATTCACCGTATATGTTGATTGTGGCTCCTGTAAAAGATTCCATTCGAATCAAAATGACTCCCGAACAAGAAAAACTTTTTGGAATTGAGAAACTGAATGTTCCCCGCTCTACTCTTCCTTCTATCACTCACGTAGATTATTCCGCACGGATTCAGACCGTTAGCCGCGAAGACCATGCGGCTTATTATGATTTGATTTCTGAATTTAAAAAACTCACTGGAATTGGTGTTGTAGTAAACACTTCTTTTAACGTAAGGGGCGAACCGATAGTATGCACTCCGGAAGATGCCTACAGATGTTTTATGCGAACGAATATGGATTATCTCGTTATGGAAAATTTCATTCTAGATAAAACAAAACAACCCGAATTAAAAAATGACAACGACTGGAAAAACGAATTTGAACTCGACTAACAAAGACAACACAAAAGAACTAAAATCATTTTCCTTAGGTGGTGGAATATTTCTTTCTGCCCTTGCAGGTTTTTTATTTTATAAAGAAAAAATAGAAATCTCCTATGTATTAGCAAGTCTGGGCGGGGCATTTCTATTAATCCGCTTGCTAAATTATAAATGGATAAATCCGATTTATTCTGGTTGGATGAAATTCGCTCATATTCTTGGTGTTGTAAATACCCGTATTATTTTATTTTTAGTTTTTATTTTAACTGTTGTTCCTATTTCTTTACTGCTTCGGCTTTTTAGAAAAGATATTTTAGATAAAAATCTTCAAAAAGAAGCAGTAACGTATTGGAATGATAGACCAAAAAAAGAATTGAATATCAAACATTACGAAAGACATTTTTAAACGAGGTTATTATGTTATCTTTAATTAAAGAATTTTTTGAATTTTTACTAGAGCGTAAGAAGTTTTGGCTAATCCCGATTATCTTCTTACTCGTTTTATTATCCATACTCCTTGTCATGACACAGGGCTCGGCGATTTCTCCATTCATTTACACTCTGTTTTGATTTACCTATTTTGTGATGGGGCTTCTCGTGGTAATCCGGGACCAGCCTCCATCGGTGTAATTGCTTACAAGGACAAAAATTTTACAGATATTGCATTTACTATTTCTGAAGCTATTGGAAAAGAAACAAATAATGTCGCAGAATGGACTGCACTTCTTTTGGGGTTGAAAAAGTGTAAAGAAATTTCCGAAAAAGAAGTAAAAGCCCACCTTGACTCTGAATTAGTGGTGAGACAAATGCAAGGTGTGTATAAAACAAAAAAACCTGAACTTCAAAAAATCAAAGCAGAAGTAGACCTACTGAAACCAGCGTTTTCCGCTTTAGAATTTATCCATATTCCTAGAGAAAAAAATAAGATGGCAGACAAGTTAGCAAACCAAGCGTTAGATAAAAAATAAACATAACTTTCTGAAAATAGAATTGATTTTAATACAAGCTTCTGAATATGTATTCAAATCTAATTTTTAACATCGGATCGTTATATGAATTTGAAATGGAACCTAATTTTATTCTGTATATTCATTTACAACTATGGTTATGCAGACACTTTCTTTTTAAAGGACGGGAAAAAAATAATAGGAACACAAATAGAAAGAACTAAAAAAACTATTGTGTACAAAGATACAAAGGGAGTAACAAAAACTATTCCCGTTGATAAAATCAAATCTGTAACCATTGACAAAAAAAAAGAAATCGTAGTTGAAAACTACAAAATTTTAGATAAAAAAGAATCCGGTCCGACACTATCTGAACTCTCAGAAAAAATTCAAACTCTAACAGATAAAGTTGATGAATTATCAGAGAAAAATAAAGAACTTTCAGAAAAAGTAAAGGGAAAAGGTACTATTCAAAAAGATATTCGTCCAGCTAAATCAGTAGATACCAAAAAAGAAGGTGGTGAGGAGGAGGACGAATATCCAACTATAGAACTCACTACCGAAATTGTTTCTGACTTTATCTGGCGGGGAAATAGTTATGGGGGAGAATATTTAAGTAGAAGAAATAATGCTAAATATGATGGGACTACGCAGTATTGGGCATTTCAACCCAATATAAGATTAAATGCTCCTATCAAAGGACTCTACTTAGAGTTTTGGGGCAACTTTGCGTTAGTCGATAGAAAAGATAAAGATTCAGATATGCGAATGTTTCAAGCAAGCCCCGGTGCTCCTGGGATTGATCCTAATTTATATTTTACAAAACTAAATTCTTATTACGAAGACCCCACTTCTAACCCAATTGATTTATTGTATGATCCCTCTAATAATGTTGTGAATAGTAAATGTATTTCAGATGATGCGGGAGGATGTACAAATCCGGCTGATTCATTTGTTGATCCAAGAAAAGTAAAAGCACATAAAGAAAAAAATGGTATGGAAAGAACAGATGGAGGATTCACCACATTTGCCTACAATATGCAAAATAAGAAATTTGGAGACATTACCTGGGGAATTTGGTTTTACTATCAATTCGATAAAAATGCAAAGTATTCCTGGGATGAATATTTTCTTTTTTGGGGTTTACCATTTCTTCAAAAATCAATTGCACCAACGATCTCTTTTTATACTCAATCTTCGTTTGATTTTGCTTCCACTTATGATGGTGGTCATTACCTTTCGTTAACTCTTTCCCATACTTTTTTCGAAGAGAAATTTTTTAAAATTAAACCTATGTCTAATTTGGGTTACAAATACCAAAATAATAATATAGATCAAAAATCAGGTTTCTACGATTGGACGAATAATTTATATTTTTACTTTGGAGATTTTTTTGTTAGCTTAAACCATGTGTTTCGACCGGACTTACATATGTATGATAGTGATACATGGTATTATCCGCTATCACAGGGTTCCCAGTCGCAACCTAACAGAAGCCAATACGACGGAAGGACAGTTGATCCTTCTAAACTATATGGATATAAAAACGAAGCTGTTTACGCAGGAATTGATCAATTAGATGTACCGGATATAGCCAAAAGCTATATGAAAGAACAATACCAGTCCCAAAAAATTGTCCAACACCTATTCTATATTAGCTTCGGATATGGCTTTAAGTTTTAGTTCAATGTAGAATTTATCGAGAGATTAAAAATGGAAGATTTAGAAATACACCATCTTCCCAATCTGAAAAAAAACAATCACAATAAACAAAATGCCTATAGCTCTATTTAGAAGTTCCATTCGTATCTGTTTTTGTTTTAAAATTCTACCGGCTAATAGAGCAAACGTCAGTAAACAAAAAAAAGTACCGAAAGCAACACCTAACGTGTAATATATAATATTCGCAGTGGAATAAAATTGAACCAAGTCCTGGTTGACTAAAAAATTAGAAAGAACCAACCAAAATGGAATTGCCTGCGGATTGAGAATACTCAGTATTAACCCTTTTCGAAAAAAATAAAACTTCTTAGGTTCAAAAAGAATATTTAAAGCATGTAAGGATTCACTCGAAATCGGTTTTGCTTTAGCGGTTAAATTGATAAATCCCAAAAATAAAAAAACTATAATCGTAATAAAAGAAAAAATCTGATTTAAAAATGGATTTGTTGAAAGAAATATTTCTCCTTCGATTGCAAAATAGGAATAAAATAATTCTACGATACTCGCGGCTAATGAAAAGTATACAACAGAAGAAAACTGTCTTTGAAGATAAATCTGAAGTGCAGTGAGATTTAAAGAGCCAAGTGGAATAGATCCCAAAAAACTCACTGCAAATGCAATGAAAAAGTTAAACAAAATTCTTTTTTATGATTATCAAGCAGAGATTTTTAACTAATTCCATTTATATTTATCACTTTGAGTTCAATATTTTTTAGTTTTGCATTTTCAGAAAAATCCCTTATAATTTCAATTACGTCATGACTGATATTCAAAGATTTTGATCCATCTATTTCTAGTTTAGAATTACTTGGTATATGATTTAAAGTCTGTAAAATATTTGCTTTGTTTAAAAAAGTTACATTTTCGGACAGTATAATCTTGATTATCTCCCCTTTATTGTATTCTTCTTTATGAAAATAGTAGGGGTTTCTATAATTATGCCGCAAAATAGACAAAATAGCAAAGACAAGACCTACCCCGATTCCCCTAAGTAGATCTGTAAACAGAATTGCGATCACCGTTGCTAAAAAAGGAACAAACTGTTCGAGACCGATTCTATATTGCTCTTTAAAAATAGTCGGTTTTGCTAATTTATAACCTACTATAAATAGAATACTAGCGAGTGTTGCTAATGGAATTAAATTTAATACTGCTGGAATTGTTATCGCAGAAATTAAAAGTAAAAACCCATGACTAATAGCGGATAATTTAGATTTTGCTCCAAACGAAATATTCGCCGAACTTCTAACAATCACTTGTGTAATAGGAAGTCCACCAATAAGTCCGGAAATAATATTACCAATTCCCTGGGCTCTGAGTTCTCTATTTGTAGGGGTTATTCTTTTGGCTGGATCTAATTTGTCCGTAGCCTCTACGCAAAGCAAAGTCTCTAGGCTTGCAATAATTGCTATTACAAAAGCAGTTGTATAAACATTGATATTTAAAAATGCACTCCAATCAGGAAATCGAAACTGTCCCAAAAAATCTTGTAGGTTAGTTGCAACTGGTAAACTCACAACTTGTTTTTCATTTAAACTAAAAGGTAAAACCTGTGCTTTAAAAAGTAAATTCAATAAGATTCCAAACAATACCGCAACAAGTGGACCTTGGATAAGCGTAAATATCTTGTGCTTTTTAATTAAGATAGAATCCCATAAAATTAAAATGCTCATTGAAATAATGGTTATAATAATTGCACCGGGAGTAATTGTTTCTATAATACTATTCCCAAACAGTTGGCTAATCGAAATATCCCCCTTAGTGTACCCGATCGCATGAGGGATCTGTTTTAAAATGATAATGAGTCCAATCCCAGTCAACATTCCTTTAATAACAGAAGCTGGAAAATAATAAGCAATAATTCCTAATCGGAGGTAACCCATGATTATCTGCAATACGCCAGCTAAAACCACTGCAAGCAAGAATATCTCCCAGGAGCCTAATGTACTAATTGCCGTTAGCACGATCACTGCGAGACCGGCTGCCGGTCCACTTACTCCTAATGTAGAGCCACTTGCAGAACCAACGACAATTCCCCCTAATATCCCTGCAATGACGCCTGCAAATAAAGGTGCACCAGACGCTAAAGCTATTCCTAAACACAATGGCAATGCAACAAAAAAAACTACAATACTTGCCGGCAAATCATTCTTAAACTCCCTAAACAATTCTTTCATTTTTTATCCTTATTCCCTATCCACTAGGGATAATCTCCTATTTACTTTCTCTTAATTTATTAATCCGCTCTTTTAAAGCGAATTGAAACGAAAATTTCCACTGACCCATTAAAAATCGAAATGCATTTATCATTACATCAGGTCTTGGGGGATCTCCTCCAATAAATAAATCAGGCTCTTTCGGTCTTTTTCCCATTGGAAAAATTCCTCCTGATATTGCTTCAGTCCCTGCAGCAATTAATGTTTTTGGCTCAGGCATACAATCCCAAGCTGTTTGCAGAGGTCCTTGCATATTCTCACTTACCGGTCCTGAAAAAAGAACCGCGTCAGCATGTTTAGGAGATGCAACACTTCGAACCATTTGTCCTTCTGAATCAAAAAAATTATTGAAACTAGCGCCTAACTCCCATTCAACGCTATTATTGCCCGCAGCGGCTACTTCCCTGTAATTGAAACCTCTTTTTTTTGTAAGCTTTTGGAAAATCCCTACATTTGTTGGAGTCGGAAATTCTTTCGGGATAAAATCTCCTTTCAAATAAGAAATTTTTAACTCATCACGGTTAAGGGCAAATACATAAACAAGTCCAGAATTTTCTATCTTTTCAGAAGGACATACATTTGTACAAATCCCACACTGCAAACAGGCACCGTAATCAAACTTTATTTCCGTATCTGACTTAACTTCTATTGCTTTGGTCGGGCAACTTGTCTCACAAATTTTACAATTTTTGCATGTACCAACCGTGCTTGATTTGGAAGGAACTGGGATACCACGCGCATTCTGATTTACCGGAACGGCTTTATCAAAATCCATCGTTGTATGTTTTTTGAATAAGTTTTTTATTTCATAGATTCCCATTATAGATCAAACCCCACATAACTTAAATTAAATGATTTATTATTGAGCGGAAAATCCCCAATTAACTCTCCCCTCACTGCTAGTTCCAATGCATGCCAATTTAAAACAGACGGATCACGCAAATATGCCTCTTCGATTTCTCCTTTTGCATTAATATCTAAAACAACCAAAATTGAACCACGCCATGCTTCTATACTCTGATAATAAACTCCGGGTTTGAATTTATTAATTTTTTGAATTAGCAATCGACCTGTATTTGCTTTCGTTATATCTAATTCAGGTAAAATTTTTTCAAGCCATGTAATGGAATTTTTCAATTCTAAAAAGCGAAGATAAAACCTAGACCATGCATCCCCTTTTAGATGTTCTCTTTCCAAGTTCAAATCAAGCGGATACTTAGCTGTTTGGTACAAAGGTTCTGAATAGCGCATATCCATGCGTAACCCCGTCGCTCGTGCAGGCATTCCTATAAAACTATTATGTAAAACTTGCATTTTCGTTATTTTTCCACAATCATCCAATCTTTCTCGAATAGTAGAAGAATTCACAGCTCTCATGAATTGGTATTCTACTCTTCGAAAACAATTAATCAAGTTTGCTGCAAGCGAGATTAAAATAGATAAGTTTAAATTTTTATTCAACCGAACTTCACCCGGAAAAATTGCCCCTTTCCCAAACCTAGATCCAGTGAGTGTTTCCATAACCCCAAGCGGAACTCCTCTATCCGTAGCACAAACTCCATGAAGCGGATAATAACCAATATCTCCGGCTAATGCACCTAAATCTCCAATATGAACTGCAACTCTTTCTACTTCGAGTAGTACCATTCGAATTAGTTTTACCTCATCCGAAACTTTAATACCCGCTGCTTCCTCGTAAATTCTTGAAAATGCAGTAGAATAGGCAACCGCAGTATCTCCCGAAATTGCCTCTGCCAAAGATATTGCGGCTAATGGAGTTTTGTCTTTAATTAATTCTAGAATATTTCTCTTCTGAAAACCAAGTCGAATATTTAGATGCTGAATGTATTCACCCGTAACACTAAATCGAAAATGACCCGGCTCTATAATTCCGGCATGTATCGGTCCAACTGCATGAGAATAACTATCTGATTTCACATTCACGGAAATTCCTCTATAATTCAGATCACGAATTTCAGAATTTCCAATCATTGAATGATCTAACTCCAATTTTCGTCTTTCGCCGCTATTGTGAATTGACTCAATATCTATTTCAGAGTAATTTTCTTCTCCGGAAGCGATCCCGAGGCTATGACGGATTAGCCATATCGGAATACGAATATCTTTTACAATATCTTTAAATTTTACATCTTTCACGGGAATCATTTTAACAGATTCGTTATTCTGCAAAAATTTATAAAAACAAGAATTTTTTTTGCTGTGAAATAAACCTGTTACAAATTCATAAGAATCGAATAAACTACTGGACATTTCCAAAACCTCCATTGGACAGATGGTAAATCCCGTATAACCCCACTACTAAGGCTAAAAATAAAATAGAAAATGTTAACAACATTCTGACCCGTAAAGTCTTCTGATGTTGTGATAAAAAATCTCTTTGCCTAATATTTAGTAGGGGTAATAGCTTGTTTAACGCTTCGAGAAAAAAAATAATTCCAAGTACCGGAATTAAAACTATCCAGAATTTATTTGCCATAAACCCAACTTTAATTAGTAGTAAATCACTCACAAAAAAAGGCGAGAATGGAATTACGAAAGCCATGCTGACTGCTAAAATGTATAAAGATGTAGACAAACGATTCAGTCCATCTTCTGACTTGATGTTTGTTATATCTCTAGTTCCAGCGTCTATTCGAAATATACCCATAGCTGAAAATAATAGCGCTTTTACTGTAACACTCGCTGACAGACTGTAGTAAAAAATATCATCAGGTGGATTTAAGAAAATAAATACTGCTAGTGCCCCACTATGAAATAATGCGATCTGAGCCGTAATACGCCTAATATCATTTGTCTGATTAAGAGTCCAAAGACTATACAACATAGTTACAATCCCTAGAATCAGTAGACCACTGGAAGAACTAAAATGATCACTTGTAAACTGGTAGTCCATTTTAACGAAAGATCTAAGCGCTATGGCAACTGTTGCCGGAAACAAACAAGAAATCACAGCAGAAATCTGACTTGGACTCTCCGCATAAGTATCACTTACCCAAAAGTGATTTGGGAATAATCCTAATTTTGCGCTATATCCAAATATCGCAAGCCACATACCTGTTTCTACCAGACTATTCTGGTGGGAATTAATTTGAGCAAGTATATCATTTGCATTTGTTGTAACCTGAGAATGAATTCCGAAGCTAAGAATGATTATCCCGATAAATGTCAGTCCCAGACCAAAAGAATTAAGCAATAAAAATTTCCAAGCAACCTCAATTGATTTTTCATTTCTACTCATAGAAATGAGCAATGCTCCGAAAAGAGTGGTAGCCTCTATTAAAATCCATTGAATTGCCAAATCTTCCATCCACCAGGATGTCATAACCACAATGAATAAAAGTACAATTAATATAGACCAATAATTTAACTTTTCCTGACTTTTAGTGAATGCAAAAAGTAAATTTAAAAATACCAATAAAAAAACGATAAACGAAATGATACTGAGAGTATTTAGTTCCATGCAGATTTATCCCCCATTTGTTTAATAGAGTCTCCTCTAATCTGTAAAGCCGCAGATGCAACGATAACGAGAAGAGCATCAATAAATGCGCCGAATTCTATTCCAAATGGAAGTCCTTTTTGTAAAATCAGAGTTAGTAAAAAAGTTCCATTTTCGATCATTATAAATCCACAAATCAAAACAATCCATTGTGTTCTGGAGATAAATGTTATTAGCCCCATGTAGATTAAAAGAAATACATAAATCACTCCAATTTTATCAACACCTTGCGGTAACTCACCTAACCCATTTACAATAAATAGAGATGCGATTAAACCAATAATAAAAAGAAAGAATGTAGCAAGAAAACCAAACCTCGGTTGTGTATGTACACTCATTTTTCCTTTTTTTATTGACCATTGGAGAACATAAGGAGTAAGAGTGGTCTTAAAAATCAGAATCATTGCAACTAAAGTCCATGCATGTAAATCTCCGAGACTATGCACTTGAAATACAGGAACGACAAGTAAGAGTCCCTGCACTGCCATTAGATATAAAATTCTCTCTAACCTATTTTCCACGAGAATTACAATTCCCGTTAATACAAGAAGCAAATATACAAGATCAAAAAAGTTTAATGTCATATTGAAAGTCCTTTCGTATAACCCAGATTTCTAATCTCGCTTCGCCCGATAAGAAATCTGATTAATAATAAACCTGCCGGCTGCTTATTGGGTTTATGCCCAAACCCATTATTTGTTAATTTGTAAAACCATTTATATTCAATACTTATAGAATTGATTTTAATTCTGATTAGAAATTTGGGTATAATCATATTTATCCTCATCATAATTTAACCAAACTCCCGAGGACCAAGATGAATAAGAGTGTAATACCCATTATCTCCGGTATCCATGTCCATTTTCTTCGAACACTAATCGACTCCCAATAACCAATCAGTATAGCAACAAGTACTGCTCCTAAGACTGCTATTATATTTTCGATTGGTCTAGAGAAGGGTTTATCTACAAACTTAGAATGTTCAATTCCGATTCTTACGACCAACACAAATAGAGTTGAAATTTTTAATTGATAGCCTAATTCAAATAAGCCCATTGTTTTTCCAGAAGCCTCCAGCAACATTGCTTCATGCACCATTGTTAATTCTAGATGTGTCCTAGGATCATCAAATGGTGGTCTTGCTAATTCAGCTAGAATTGCAACCATGAGCGCACCCAAGAACAGGCTACCAAGTATTACCCCCACCCATGAAAAACTAAGTTGTAATTTACTCTGGGCAACAAGGATACTTAAAAGTAAAATCGGCTCAGAAGAAATAGAAAGTAGTATCTCCCTTGAAGTTCCAAGTCCACCAAAAGAAGATCCCGACTCCATAGCAAAAGTAGTAGTCCCTACTCTCTGCAATGCAAGAAAAAATGGGATTAAAATAAAAGGCATCCATTCATATACAGCGATTGACCACATGATGATTCCTGAAATACAAACAAGCATGGGAGAAACCTCTGCGAAGAAACCTGAATTAGTTCCATCTACTGGTGTTTTTTTTAAATATCGACCTAGGTCATAAAAATTTTGCAATAGGGGTGGACCTTTTCTTCCCTGCGCCCTAGCACGAATTTTACGAATAATTCCTCCCGCAAAAATCGGGAAGATAGTGAAAATTAAAAAGAGGGTAATATAGTTTATCTCTTCCATAAGAATGAATTCCTATTATAGTTTAAAATATTTTTATTTATCATATATGAATTTTTAAGAAGATAATTAGACAAAGAGAAATTAGAAATGACATCGCTGAAAATAGGAGATAATATCCGATTTCCCCCGATTCAACTTTGGCAATCCAATACTTACCAACGCTTAATGTAGAGATTAACGCCCGATTAACCGCTTTATCAAAATACAATTCTCCCTGTTTATTGATAAAATATCTTCCCACAGAATTATATACTGGATCTGATATCACAGAGCTCGGAATGGAAAGCTCGGAACCAGCGTAGTTATTCCCACAATCCCAACTTCTTCTTTTTTGAATCTGGTGCGACCATCTAAATAGAAAAAGGCTTAAAAAAATAAATGTAACAGCTATAGAAATAAACGTTAGTTTATATAGCCATGTAAGTAAATACGGAGGAATCCAACGAGCAAGACTTGCCATATTTCCGGAAAGAATATTTATACAGTCGTATGCAGAATTAGAAATACAACCCGTATAACGATTCATGGTGAATAACGGTATGAATAGCAATATAGGTATTAAAAAAATACCGATTCCAAGTAAGCGAAGAGAAATAGAAATACCCGCCGGTACAGGCTCTTTCTCTAATTCGATCTGGTGGGCTAATTTTTTATCAGGGATAGAAAGTGCCATTGGGAGATACATACGAATATGCGCTGCTCCTCCCATTACTAAACCAGACAAGCTAAAGACTATTGCCAATAGAAAATAAACAGAATCTCCTACATTTGAAAGATCAATCGTTTTGGAAATTAGGAAAAGCAAACTCGCCTCTGCGATAAAACCAATTGTGCCGGGAATAGCAGCAAAGCTCAATGTTCCAATTCCAAGCTCTATGCTGGAAAGACCGGATAATCTCCCCACTCCCTTGCATAAGTCTATCGCTGTAGTCTTTGCTTTTTTACAAATATAACCAATCGCCAAGAATTGAAATGTCTTAGAAAAAGAGTGGTGTAAAAGCATCAAATAGAATAAAACTAAAAAGGATCTACCAAGGGATGTATAATCCCCATCTTTATCCACGTCTCCGTAAGTCCAAAGGGCAGAAACAAATAAGAAGAGGCAGAGAAAATTACTCTTCTCAATCGTACTATAGGCTAGTGCCTTTTTTACATCTTTACTGAAGAAGGAGGTCATACCTCCCAAAAATACCCCAACCCCTGCAATCGGAATTAGGAGATGGCTGTAGGGAATATCATTCCACCAACTCATTACATGCCGAACGAACAATAGCAAAGGTAGATTCAGCATAACTCCAGAATAAGCGGCAGATGCATGAGAAGGGGTTCCCTGGTGTGCTTCGGGATACCACATATGAAATAGAGAAAAGGCAGACTTAATTAAAAGCCCATACATAAGTAGAGAGTAACCAATGGCAGTCTCAGGCAAAAATACCCAGCCGGAAATCAATAACATAGATATGCTACTGGCAAGAAAGAGTGCAATGATACTTTTTATAGCTTTTCGAGTAATTCCTTGCCCAAAATAAATTAAAACAGACCCAATCGTAGAAACTTCCCAAAAGACAGGGAGCCATATACTCTTTCCTACCAAATAACTACCCGAAAGACCCGTGAAAAATAAAAAATATCCAATTAAAACTTTGATTCGCTCTTTGGTCTCATCCCCTCTCGCATAAAGAAGAATGAAATTTCCAAGCACTGTCTGTAAAACAAGACCAAAAAACAAAGGAAAATCCAATCCGAAAAAATCTTTCCCGATTTGAAATCCAATTGCAAAAGGTAAAAAAAGAGCTAATCCAATTAATACATGTAAAAGACTCATAGCTTTAGTTCCTAAAAAAAATTATTCTAAATCCCAGCGTAGCCGTGTTCATTTTCTAAAAATAAATAAGTTTCATTTATTTCAAATACGGCTAAAATGAAACCCTTATGAGGATATTTTTTATTTATTACATGACTCGAAGCGAAAGAAAAGGAAAATAAAATAGTATCTATCAGTGTTCGAAATCTAAATTTATAAAAAAAGAAATGCATTGTTATATCTCCTATGGTAAAGCGATTTTACTTGAAAAAAATAAAATTATGCTAAAGGAGGTGGAATATTATGCAATTGAAATGGAATTTTAAAAAGTAAAAAGAAAGTTTGATTATTAAATCTAGAAATTAACTCTTCGTGACTAAAAAAAGCAAAGAAAAAGAGAGTGAGTAAGCTAGTTTCATCTACATCGTCGCTATTTTCAAAGAAAAGAGAATCAGATGATTTATAAACAGTTGATTTAATTTCTATTTGATTATAAGAAACTTCTTGCTTAAAAAAAATATCTGTGGAAATAATGGTTAGAGAGTAAGGAATTACTAAACTAAATAGAATAATGAATCGAAGTAGATACATTTTGAATATAGAATTCATTCTTTCAGTTTACCTATTCACCATTTGTAATTAGTAATAAAAAAAGACAATCATTTTAAAAAATACTTTACATTTACAAATCGAATTCAGATTGTATTCGATTTATACGCCCTTTCTAAAAACTTTTTTTGGAAAGAGTATTAAATTACCAAATAGAAATTTTTGAATCCAATTCAGAAATGACTTTTTGCAATGAGTATTTTATTTCGATTGATTGCCTTAGAAGGTAAATATTTAAAAAAGTAAAGAGCCGACGCTCTTAAATTAAAGATTAGGGTTATGAAAATAAAAGTTGTTTTAAAAAATGATGTTCACATCATAAAAATCGAGGGTCCTATC
>JAGOHK010000116.1 GCA_017996175.1 Leptospiraceae bacterium | reverse complement strand
CAATGAAATGGCTGTAATAGTCTGAGTAAGTCCTCTCCGATAAACCCACATCCGACTATCCCTACTGTTTTACCTGTCAATTCGAATCCGCCATTTTTTTCCCACCGACCAGATTTTAATGGATAACCAGAAAAGAAAATATTTCTAGACAAACCTAGTAGGAAGCAAAGAGCGAGCTCAGAGACAGATCTTCTATTGACTCCCCCCTTCCAGCCGACTGGAATTCCTTTTTGTTTCAAGTATTCTGTGTCTATATTATCTAGACCCACTCCGTATTTAGACCAAATTTTGATATTAGGAAGGGCATCTATGACTTCCTTTGTAATTGGTTCTAACCCTACGATCACTCCATCCGAGTCAGATAAATAATCGATCAGTTCCTGTCCCTTAAAGATTATACCATTCTCATTGAACTTACTATTAGGATAAGTTTTTCTAAGTCCCTCTTTCAATTGAATATTTTTGGAAAAGGAAACGGAAGTTACTGCTATTTTATACGTTTTTAAAGCCATATTCACTCCTCAAATCCCCATACAGTCACTGGTGCTCCATCTGCATCTTTTAGTAAAAAAGGAGAAACTAAGATAGTAGAAAACTTAGTGACATACTATTTTAAAGATTCCAAGGATTAACTAAAGATAGATGGTTAATCCCAGTAAAATCTTTTTCATTTCTCGTTACTAATGTAAGATTTTTAGAAATTGCGATAGATGCAATTTGGGCATCCTCCACACTAATCGGTCGTCCGATTCTATTTCTACCTACGACAACTTTTGCATATTCTCTGGCAGATTGCTCATCAAATACTAAACACTTATTCGTAAAATCATCAATAAGCATATTTTCAAATGCATCTTTCAATTCGTTTTTTTTCTTTCCTTCAGATAAAAGTTCTATTCCTAAAAAAATTTCTGATTGAGTTATAGAAGAAATATAAAATTCATTTTCTTCATTCAAATCAAACCATTTCAATATTTTTTCCTCGGGCAATACTTTCATAAGCTCAGATATGATATTCGTATCTAATAAATATATCTTATCCTTCATGATTTGAATTCCGGAGGACTCCTGTATATATTTCGAGCGGGAATTGAAAGTTCCTCTAATCCAAACTTTTTAAATCGCTGATTAATTTTCTGACCTAAATTAACTGTTTTCTTTCTTTCTTTAGGTGTTCTTTGCATTAAAAACTCAGCAAAGTCCAATAGCTCCGTTTGCAATTGATCCGGTAATTGCCTGCTTACTTCATATAACTTTTCGATAGTGGTCATTGTATTATCCTAAAATATATGTTTTTCTTTTTTCCTGATAATATTGTAAGAAATTTCGGAGCTAAAAAAAATCCTCAATCGGAACTCATGTTAATATTAGCGTATTATAAAATTGTTTTTAGTCAAACTTCTTTTTTATAGATATACTCAACACAAAGTGATTTTCGATTTTCAAAATTTAATCACAAACTCACACCGTATCCATAAAACTTTTTTCCACACGGTGAAATAAAATCACACCCAGAAATAAAATTATTAATGTAACGCCCCAACTTATCGCCATGTAAGCAGGCTCTAAAGTTCCATGGCTTAAAAAAGCATATCGAAACGTTTCAATCACTGATGCCATTGGATTTAACATATAGTATGCCAAGTATTGTTTTGGAATGATCGAAGATGGATATACTACAGGAGTAGCATACATCCAAAGTTGTACTCCGAAGGTCATTAGAAAAACCAAGTCTCTGTATTTTGTTGTGAGCGAAGATATTAATATCCCCATCCCTAATCCTAAAAGTGCCATTTGTAAAAGAGCAAGTGGAATTCCCAAAACCCAAATAGACGGATGAATATCTGTTCCGGTTAGATAATAAAATAAATACATAACTAAGAATAAACTCATCTGTATCAAAAATTGAGCCATATTGATGATGACCGTAGAGATTGGGATAATGAGTCTAGGGAAATATACTTTTCCAAAAATCCCCGCGTTATTAATAAATGTATTGGAAGTTCCGTTCAAACAATTTGCAAAATAATTCCAACCCACTGTCCCACTTAGATAGAATAGAAAGGGAGGAATTCCATCGGTAGAAATCTTTGCGATATTTCCAAATATAATTGTAAACACAAACGTTGTAAATAAAGGCTGAATCAAATACCAGAGCGGTCCGAGGATCGTTTGTTTATAAAAAACTACAAAATCCCTTTTCACGAATAAACCAATTAAATCTCTATATCTCCATATATCTTTAAGATCTAAGTCAAACCAACCCCGTTTAGGTTTGATAACTAAATCCCAGTTTTCTTCGGTCAAAACAGCTTCGTTGTTACCCATTAGCCCCTACTTTTACCAAAAAATCATCGTATGCAATTCGGATTCCTTCCTTTAATTCCACTTGGTGTTTCCAGCCCATCCGATGTAACTTGGAAACGTCGAGAAGTTTTCTAGGAGTACCATCTGGCTTAGTAAGGTCGAATGTAAGTTTACCGTTATAACCCACTACTTCTTTAATCGTTTCGGCTAATTCCTTTATGCTTACTTCTATTCCAGAACCGATATTTACATGTTCTCCCCCTTTTGGATCTCCGGTAACTTCATAATTTTTCATGAGAAATAGACAAGCTCTAGCCATATCGTCTGAAAATAAAAATTCTCTTAAAGGTTTCCCGGTTCCCCAAACTACTACCTCCGGCGCATTATCTATCTTAGCCACATGAAACCTTCGAATAAGTGCGGGTAATACGTGAGAATTCTCAGGGTGGTAATTGTCTCCCGGTCCATAAAGATTAGTTGGCATAACAGAGATAAAATTTGTTCCATATTGTCTATTATAACTCTGGCACATGATGATTCCAGCAATCTTTGCTACCGCATAAGGCTCGTTAGTCGGTTCCAATTTTCCATCAAGTAATTGATCTTCGTCCATGGGTTGTTTTGCAAACTTAGGATAGATACAAGAAGAACCAAGGAAGACTAATTTTTTTACTTTATAGCGGTAACAGGCGTCTATGATATTATTTTGAATTTGGATATTAGAAAAAATAAATTCAGCAGGGTATGTATTATTTGCATGAATCCCACCTACTTTCGCAGCAGCCAGGAACACATATTCAGGAGTTTCCGTTTCAAAAAAAGAATTTACCATTCCTTGGTTGGTTAAATCCATTTCTGTTCTAGTCTTTCCGATGATATTACGAAAGCCCTCCTGGTTTAAAATTCTTACCAAAGCAGAGCCTACAAGACCTTTATGTCCCGCGACATATATCTTTGCATTCAAATCCATTATTTACGATTCCTAATTTTTCTAAAGAGCATTGAAAGATTCTGTTACCATTGCTTCTTTGGAAAGCTCTTCGATTTCTCTTTTGAGTATTTCATATTCATTCATTTTGTGCCTAAGGTAACGCACCGTGACCTTTGCTTTCTCTTCAATCCCACTTGGAGTAAGTAAATAGGCGTAAGCCAACTTATTTTTATTATTCTTAAAGTTCTGGACTTTAATCCAACCTTTCTCCATGAGAGCTTGCAAACAAAAGTTGGTTTTACCCAGACTAACTCCTAAACGGATAGCCAATTCTCTCTGGCTAATTTCAGGCTCTTCTTCGATTGCCTTGAATATTTTATGTCGTATATCGTCGGAGAGCATGATTGCAGGTAGGAATACAAGAGCATTAAACATAGCTTCGCCGCGTGAGTCACATGAAATGCGAACCTGTTCAACTAATGAACACATAATATAAGCTTTATCTTCTTGGCAAGCCCTTTTTACCTTTCATTAAGTTCGGGATACGTTATTAAGAACGATACACCTATTTTAGGTCCACGGATAGGTTCAGATTTAAGTTCAAATATAGGTTCCTAAGGACCTATAGATAAACCTATTTATGAACCTATACTTGAACTTATTAGTCGTGTATCGTAAGTATTACTTAAACTCGATTCGTATATACTCAGAACAGATTGGTTTTCGGTTTCTTTATCCTGTAAATCTTGTTAATCCTGTCTAAAAAAATTTTCTGTATCGGAAACCAATCTAGCTTGTGTATATATGGTCAACTAAATGAGTAGATCCTCTTTTTTCACTTCCATAAGTACTGTTCGATTGAGCATTGGAAGTTGAACCACTACATAGTATTCGTTTTTGACTTTTTCGACCGTGACTTTTCTTCCAGCAAATGGACCTTGCTTAATTTCTAAGATATTTCCTTTGCGAAGTTTTGCTTCTTGCTCTATTTTTATTTTGTCAGGGTATTCTTCTAGAAAACTCCGAATCATCTCAATATCTTCTTCTTCGATCACCGCCGGTTTACCGTTGTAATGCACAAACTGAACAGAGGCTGGCTCTTGCAAAACGCGAATGGAATCCTGCCCATAGTCAATCTTTACAAATAGATAGGAAGCAAACATAGGAGTAGCCACAACCTTGTAACGGTCAGACCATTTTTTCTTTTCCGAAATCAGAGGAAGAAAACTCTCAATTTTTTTTTTTGTGAGTGCTTCTTTTAGTTTTTTTTCTGTTCTTGGTTTAGTATACACTGCATACCAATTAAGTAAACTAGGTTCCAAGTGAGAAATTGATTCTGCTTTTTCTTGTAACATAAAATTTACATCATCATTTCTTCAATTCTTTCACAGATATAATGATAGAGCATAATATGCATTTCCTGCACTCGTGGTGTATGATTGGATGGAACTTCTATTAAAATATCACAAAGCCCAGCCATTTTTCCCCCACCCTTTCCAGTCAGTCCAATTGTTTTTACACCAAGTGATTTTGCCATTTCAATAGCGCGGATAACGTTCTTAGAATTTCCACTCGTAGAAATGCCAAGTAAAATTCCACCTGATTTGCCATAAGCCTCTACTTGTCTTGCAAAAATATCCTCATAAGAATAATCATTTGCCCAAGCAGTAATCACCGCTGGATTAGAAGATAGACATATTACGTTTAACGCTTTTCTTTCTTGTAAAAACCTTCCCACTAATTCTCCCGCAATATGCATGGAGTCAGAGGCTGATCCTCCGTTGCCGCAAATTAAAAATGGATGATTTTCTTTTAAGGTATCTACAATCAGCTTGGTTGCAGTCGTAACTTTGTTTTCTGTTTCTTCATCGTGTAGAAGTATATTTAAGTGATTATATGTTTCAATCAATTGCTCTTTCAAACGTTTCATAGTTGTAAATTTTCAAAACTATGTTACCTGTAAAGCAATAATCTACTTACTATCTAGTTTCCAAGCACCTTCCCAGTTCAACGGAACCCCGTGAACGGTGTAGTATTTTGCTCGCTCCAAGTAAAGAGAGACGGCTGTATCTCTTGGATCTGTTTTTAGTATCTTCTTAAAAATTTCAGAGGACTCATCAAATTTTTCTTCTAAGTAGAGTAATATTCCTTCTTCAAATTCTTTTTTGGTTGCTAATTTTAAATCTATAATTCTCTGTGAATTTCCATTTAACACTTCGTAGATTATAACTGGATTTTTTTTACCCTTCACCATTACCTTATCTACCATCCGGTAAAAATATTTTTCCGGATTCGTTAGTCCATTTAATGTATCCTCGGAAATTAAAATCGAAGCAGAATACGCTTTTGTAAGTCCCTCAATTCTAGAAGCTAGATTCACTGCATCAGAAATAACAGTAAATTCAAAACGTTTTTCTTCTCCAATTACCCCAAGCATCGGTGCTCCCGTATGAATTCCAATTCCTATTTGAATTGGAATTTTTCCCCACTCTTTACGCTTAACATTGAGTTTGTGCACTTCTTCTAACATTTCAATTCCTGCGTCCACCGCGTCACTTGCAGTTTCAGGAAAAAGCGCCATAATCGCATCTCCAATGTATTTATCAATAAAACCTTTGTTCTTTCTAATCACAGGACCGGTTACTTTTAAATAAGAATTCAAAAATCCAAAATTATCTTTCGGCGACATGGTTTCTGAAATAGAGGTAAATGAGCGTATGTCTGAAAATAAAATAGACATATCCTGCTGCACTGAGTCCCCCAACCCAACCTCTGTAATATGATCCTTGTTTAAGAACTGTATAAAATCTTTTGGAACAAATTTTTGTAGGGATTTATTAATCATCATCAAATTGAGATTAAACTCTTCTAGTTGTTTGATCCTAGCTTTTTCAGAATCCTCGTAAAGTTTAGAATTTTTAATCACAACGGAAATATGATTCGCAAATTTTTTAAGTGATTCTTTTTCCTCTCCTTTCATTGTAATATTAGAATGGTGAAGTAAACTGAATGCACCAATCACCTCTCCACCGATTGTAATAGGCATCAAAAAAGCTGTTTTAATAGGGTGTAGGTCTTCTGAATCTTCAAAAATGTTTTTGTACTGGTAGATTTCTATTTCTTTTTTCAAAATACATTGTACAATAGGTCCTTTACTAGTACTAAGGGAATAACAGGCTCCTAAATAAGAGTCTACCAGTGATTCAAAGACATCTGTAGCTACAAATTTTTCATTCTTACATTTTGTTTTATCTGGGCTAACAAGCGTTAGACAACATCCCTCAAATCCATAAGTACTTCGCAGATAATCGAAAATACCAGCAAACACAATGTCAAAATCAAGCGACATACTAATTTGGCGAGAAATTTCGTTTAGATTCTCAATTTCATTTTTTGCCTTTTTAATTTTATTCTGTAAGCCATCACTTATCTTAATCAGTTTTTTATCTTGACTTATAAGTTTTTGGTAACTCTCGACAAGAGAGCGGTATTCGGGTAAGAGAGGATTATCCGCAAATATAGTATTTTCCAAAAATGATTTAGCTCTCCTCAGTATTAAATCTTCTGGACTAAATAATTCTTCCTTTACTTCACTCATCTTATTAACCCGACTTTAATCAGAGCTTGTATCTAATTTTTGTTTCAATTCGTCTAACGCTTTTTTTGTGTCCTGTTTGGAAGAAATTTTTTTAGTTTTAGAATAGGATTTTAAAAACTGAAAGTCCCCACCATTTCTGACCTTATAGCCTTTTAACATATCTAATACCTGAAATCGTTGTGTTGTACTTAGATTGAGATTTTCACTCAGATCTTCAAAAATTCTATATTCTCCAGGCTCTAAAACCTCTGAATCCGTTGCTGTTACTGATTGTCTTTTACGTGCTTGGTTTAAAACCGTTATAATATGGGGAATATTTTTTTCTACAATACTTTGAATGAATGCACCAGTAAATTTTTCTCCCCCTAAATGATCTGACACTACTTTAAGTATAATGATATTATGCGACTGGACAAACGTATTTGCCGCCTCATAAAAACCAGATACTTCCATATCTACAAGTTCAGAAACAGAGTTACTCGTCTTTGATTTGATAACTGGCTTTTCATAAGTTACAATAGTAGCTTCGGGCAAAAGATGGCTAAATATGATTTCCGGATAATAAGACTTACCCGAATTTACATCCTCAATTTTGTTGATTAAAAATATCTGTCCACTTTTATGTTTTTCAAGTCCAGACCCGCAAATCCCAAAGTTTAAAATCTTATCCGATTTTTTCGGTGGTTCTTTTAAAAGTAAATAGGTAGTTGCTACGGCTGATTTTAATTTGCCTGTACCCGTTACAATTAGTTTAATCATATCATTTCGGTAAATATCAAACTTCGTGTGAGAAAGATCTTTTTTGAGTTTGAAATGTTGTATTAAAGGAATTGCTTCCTGTGCCAGTGCTGTAACTATATAAATCATTTAGTGTATCCCTTCTCTTTTTAAATCTCTTCCCATTAAATCTCGCATCACGTGTGCAGGAGATTTGTCTTCGTATAACATTTTATAAATTTCTTCTGTAATAGGCATCGATACTCCTAATTTTTTAGAAAGATCGTATGCACTCTTCGTGGTCTTTACTCCCTCTGCAACTTCATTCATTTCGGAAAGTATATCAGAAAGTTTTTTTCCCTGACCTAGTTTTATTCCCACTGTGCGGTTACGCGACAAATCCCCACAGCAGGTTAGAACTAAGTCCCCAATTCCAGATGGTCCAAGAAAAGTCATTGGATCTGCACCCTTTTTTACTCCCAAGCGGGTAATTTCATTTAGCCCTCGAGTAATAACTGCTGCTCTTGTATTTTGCCCCTGTCCGAGTCCATCCACCACACCTGCTGCGATTGCAATCACGTTTTTTAAAGAACCACCGAGCTCCACCCCAACTACATCAGGAGTCCAATAAGTTCTAAAATACGTAAAACTAAAAATCTCTTGCACAGTCTTAGCCGTGGTTTCATTTTTAGATGCAATACTTACAATGGTTGGAACTCGCGCGATAATTTCTTTTGCAAAACTAGGACCGGATAAATAACTCAGATTCTTTTGTAATCTCCCCGGTAACTCCGACTCAAAAATTTCTGAAACCATACGAAGTGTCCCGTTTTCAATTCCCTTAGTCGCAGAAACAATCGGGGCATGTTGTGGTAGAAAGTCTTTTATTTTATGAATGATTTCTGTTAAAACATGAGAAGGTGGAGCTGATAAAATTAGATCTTTATCTCGAACAACTTCTTCTAGATTTGTGTTTGCTTTTAATTTTTCAGGAAGCACCAAATCAGACAAATGTTTTGGGTTTTTATGATTTTTATTAATTCCCTCTGCCTGTTCGCTAGAGCGAGTCCACATTAGTACATCGTATCCCTTATCGGCGAGTAAACTTCCAAGCGCAGTCCCAAAACTCCCAGATCCAATCAAACCTATTTTCATAAGACCCCTTACACTGATTATCGTATTTCATCCAACTTGAATAAAATTACAATCGAAAATTTAGAGGATAGTAACTTAAAACTACTTGCGTAAAAATTCTTCCAAAGAAGACGCTTCCTCTGGATTATTAAATGTTAGGTCACAAGAAATGGCAAAGTCTTTCTGAGTTGGTTTAATTCCTTTCATAACCCCTCTTAGAAACTTACGACGACCTGACTTGGAAATCAAATCAAATATAATACTTCCACCCATAGAAAACATACGACTGGCAAGCCTTGTAGGTGGATGTAAAAATTTAATAGAAGTAGAATTGATTTCTACTACCGCACAATTTTCTTTTGACTCCTCAAAAACGCCAGAGCTATGAATATCTTTAATGATAGAAGCAGCCACCAACTTAAATGTATTGTAAGAATTTGAATCAAGTCTTGTAGTATGCATGGCATGCGCATAACCAATTAAAATAAAATTTTTATACTTAATTGGAATACATATCTCTGATTTGAATTTATCTAAGAAATTACTAGACTTAGTTAGATAATGATAATCATTAAAAGGAACAAATTCTGGTTTTACTGAATTGGGATCGGCAATATTTGGAACAAAGATTGGTTTGTCATGAGAATTCATTAAGCGCATACGACTATTCATCCGCTCATTGATGTAAACCTCAAAAAAATCAAACATAAAATTGACTTTCGGTGCTTTTTTTATGATTTGATTTATCCTATCGTCTCCTAGAGATTTAAAAATATCATTGTGGTTAATTATGCTTGATACTGTAAATATATTTCCTGAATCTTGCGCTAAAATATCTTTAATCAGAATTTTTAAAGGTTGTAAAATAGAATTTCCAAGATCATCAGTCCCTACTTCTATAAATGTAGTCACAAATATATTATCTTTGCTTCTCATGGTAAGGATTCTCTCTCTGGTATTTGTATTTACCTTTGGAGTGCGAATCGTAACTGAATCAGGTTTGCTATCTAAAACTTTTACAGGAATATCTTCTCCATCCACTTCCATATAAACAGGAGCAACTCTATATAGAGAATCGATTAACTTATGAATACTCTTAGGATCTGTAACTTCTTTGTTCATAATATCTCAATTTTTAGAAAGATAGTTTTGAAGTCAAATTTCTTCCATTGCATTTTGAAATTTATTTATTATCTATTGCGATACCATCTATATGCTTTGAAGAGTAGGAATCCAAGTAAGGTAAGGGGAATCATAAATACAATATAATACGTTAAACTTAATAAAAAATTCAGCGCTTCCACAAAAGCGTCCTTGTAATTTGGTAATTGAATTTTACTTGGAAGTTCACGACCAGAAATACTGATATGTACTTTTGCCCAAGTAACATGATCTTTTATTTTCCAAGTTTCTAACTTTGCTGAATCGGCAGAGTCTTCACTCCTCTCAAGTGCCTCTTCTCTATCTTTCCAGTTCCAAGTTTCCGCAGAACCTTTGTTAGCCGCTTTAGAGCGTCTAATCATACGTAACCCTTCTCGAGTAAGTTTAATCTTTTGTAATTCGTTGTGTTCAGTCCAATCCTGAGTCCGAATATCTTCGTAGGTAAGCTGTCCGACTTTATCCATAAGTAAAAGAGTATCATACATAGCACTCACAGGAATTTGCACTTGCAAATTCATATTTTCATAGCCGGTGGAAAGATTTGTTTGCGAAGAAGCGATATAAGATTCTTTCTTGATTACACTGAGCAAAATTTCTCTAGCCTTTTCAATGTTTTCTACTTTGTAATTTAGCTGAATAGTGTATTCTAAAAGTCTAGACTTGGATGCGTCTGAAATTGGATCTAGCGGTTTTTCTATTACGCCGTCTTCCTCTTTTACTTCTTGTTTTAATTTTCCCTTGTCGGCAGGAGCTTCTGCAATCTCATCTTCTGCATCCGCAAGTTCTCGGTTAGCGGAATCCATTTTTTTCATTTGTGGTGCAGAAGGTGATGTTTCAGAGGCTGGCGCTTTTGATTCTTTTTTGCCGCAAGCAAGGAAAGCAAAAAGTAAAATTATAATTAATAAATGTCTCATATAATCTCCTTAGATTAATGTAAATTCTATTTAGGTAACCTTGCTTTGTCAGATTAATTGAACTTAGCTCAAACAACTACAAGGTTTACTAATTTTTCTTTTACGTAAATCTCTTTTTTAATTGTTTTGCCCTCTAAGAAAGGAATTACTTTTTCGATTTTCTTAGCTTCTAGAATTGCATCTGTTTCCGAAATCGTCTTCTGCGCTGTAAACTCCCCTCTGAGTTTTCCATTTACCTGAACTACGATTGTAATTTTGTCTTCTACCAGATACTCAGGATTAAACGCTGGATAAGGCTCGAAAGAAAGGGTAGAACTATGTCCGAGTTTTACCCAGAGTTCTTCTGCGATATGTGGTGCAAATGGTGCAAGAACTAATACAAATGGTTCTAGAATCTTACGAGGTCTTGTAGTCATGGGAGTCATTTCATTTACAAAAATCATCATCTGCGCAATCGCAGTGTTAAATGTAAAATTCTCAATTCCCTCTTCTACTTTTTTGATTGTGCGATGGAGACTTTTGAGTTGTTCTATATCCGGTTCAGTTTCATCGACGTGAAAATTCTCGCCTTCTTTTCCATGAAATAATCTCCAGACTCGGTTCAAGAATCGAAAAATTCCTTCCGCTCCTTTTGTGCTCCAGGGTTTTACCATATCAAAAGGACCCATGAACATTTCAAAAAGCCGGAGACTATCTGCCCCAAATTCGTTTACTACATCGTCGGGATTCACTACGTTTCCAAGCGACTTGGACATTTTCTTTTTGTCTTCACCGAGAATCAAACCTTGGTGGAGTAATTTTTTGAATGGCTCTGGACTAGAAACAATTCCCAAATCAAAAAGAATCTTATGCCAGAACCGAGAATACAACAAGTGTAGGACAGCGTGTTCGGCTCCCCCAACATATAAATCCACAGACATCCATTTTTTTTCTAAAGCTGGGTCACAAATCGACTTATCATTCTTCGGATCAATATAACGTAAATAGTACCAACAAGAACCAGCCCACTGCGGCATAGTGTTGGTTTCTCTTCTTCCTTTTCCGAATCGTTCATGTTTATATTCCAACCATTCCTTGGCATTGGCTAATGGTGATTCGCCTGTACCGGACGGAGCAAATTCTTTTAAGTCAGGGAGTGTAAGTGGGAGTTCGGCTTCGGGGATATCCTTTGTAAACCCCGCTTCGTAGTGCACAAGTGGAATTGGTTCTCCCCAATACCTCTGTCTTGCAAAAAGCCAATCTCTGAGTTTGTATTGTGTTTTCTTTCTGCCAGCACCACGTGCATCAATCCAATTGGAGACTTTGATAAATGCTTCAAAGTAGGCAAGACCATTGATATTCAAAAGTTCACTAAAAGAATTAATACAGTTCGATTCTTTGGAATCAAAACTTTCTGTTTCAGGAGTTGGTCCTTCGATTACTTGTTTAATAGGAAGGTTGAATTTTTTGGCGAAGGCAAAGTCCCTTGCGTCATGTGCTGGAACCGCCATAATAGCTCCTGTTCCATAAGTCGCGAGCACATAGTCAGATATCCAAATAGGAAGTTTCATCTCTTCTAGAACTGGATTTTTTACATAAGTGCCGAGAAATACTCCCGTTTTGTCTTTGGACATTTCGGTTCTGTCCAATTCACTTTTTAGAGAGGCAGTGCGTTTATAGTCTTCTACCGCTTGTTTATTTTCAGGAGTTGTAAGTTTGTCAACAAGCGGGTGCTCAGGGGCTAATACTAAGTATGTGGCACCAAAGATTGTATCTGGTCGGGTAGTATAGACTGTTATCCGCTCACCCGATTCCGCCAAGAAGTCAATTTCTAGACCTTCGCTTTTTCCAATCCAGTTACGTTGCATCTCTAAAGTAGACTGAGGCCAGGATACTAAAATCAGATCATCTAAAAGTCTTTCTGCGTAAGCAGTGATTCGCATCATGTACTGGCGCATTGGTTTTCGAACGACCGAATAACCTTTATTAGTCCACTCTTCTACTTCTTCATTGGCAAGAACGGTTCCAAGCTCTTCACACCAATTCACAGGAATCTCCGCTTGGTACACCAAACGAAAATCAGATAAAATTTTCTCTTTTTTGGACAGAGGGAAATGAATCCAATCGTCCTTTGTAAATTTGTTCGGATAACCGGTATCAGCCGTTCCATCCGTTTCAAACCGTTGAATAAGTTCCATAATCGGACGGGCTTTGTTTACTCGTTTGTCATAATAGGAATTATAGACTTTTAGAAAAATCCACTGTGTCCATTTATAATAATCTGGATCTGTTGTGGAAATTTCTCTAGACCAATCATAAGATAAGCCAAGCATTTTGATCTGACGCCTAAAATTATCAATATTACTTTTTGTGGTGACACTCGGATGAATGCCAGTCTGCATTGCATAACGTTCCGCAGGAAGACCAAATGCATCCCAACCCATTGGGTGAAGCACTTCAAAGTTCTTCATTCTTTTGTATCTGGAAACTATATCAGTTGCAGTGTAACCTTCTGGATGTCCAACGTGAAGTCCTGCTCCACTTGGATAGGGAAACATATCTAGACAATAAAACTTTTCTTTGGAACTATTTATATCAGTCCTGAAGGTCTGATTGTTTTCCCAATATTCCTGCCATTTTTTTTCTATCTCGTTAAAAGGATAATCCATATTAGCTCACATATCTCACAAAAAAAACGTTCTCCAGAATAAAAATTAATTCTGAATTTGTCTGGTTTCTATAATCCAAAGGTCTATAAAAACCATTTCTATATCTGTGCTCTAAAAGGAAATTATTTTCTTACGGAGTCGATTACTTTTACCAACCTTTTAAATGCTTGTGATAAACATGCTTTACAAAGTTTCTGTTGGTATAATTTTTTTTCCATTTTAAAACAACCGGAACATTTGTATAATAATTCGATTTCTATTTTTCTATCTCTATTAAAAATCAATTCTTCTTCGTGTAGTATCTTCATAGGCTTCTCAATCATATTTATATATTTTTTACAGTGTGTGTCAATAACGTAGTCAATAACATCTACTCTGATGAATGAATAATCAGAGGTAGGGATTACGTTGTATTTTTTTATTCCTAAAGAGTCAAAAATAATATTTATTTTAAGAGAAAATTTTTCACAAAAAAAATTTATTTTTTATGAAATTTATTAACAGCACAGGAACGAAAATTATTTTTTAAATTTTAATTTCATAATATAGTTTTTAATTTTAAAAAGTAATTTCAAAATAATTTACCATAGATTTATTTCAGCTTTGTTTTTATTAATCAAAACATTTTATTAGTATATTATAATATTCTAATATACAAAACGTCTTCCTAATTTGTATTTAAAACATTAAAAAATAAAGGTTCTTGCAACAAAAATAACATCTAACTAGATACAAAAATAAAATCAGTTCCATATAAAATTTTTTTTTGTTATTACCAAAACCAACATTGGCTTGTCGAATCTATTTCCACCTATGAAGTTTGAGAGCTACAACCAAACAAAACAGTTAAAAACTTAGGATCTAGACAGAATTTTGAGACAGGGGATTTTTTTTAGAGTAACTACGTAAGTTTATTTATTTATTTCGCACATTTTTTCTTATTTAAACGCTAATCTATTAAATGAATTTCTTACTTCAATTCAAACCCGTAAGTAAAATAGCTTATCTAGCCATTGGATTTTTATTTTTTCATTCACTGGACAGTATTTTTTTTCATAGAATCATTCTAATTTTAGTATTTTTACTCTCTTGTATTTGTTTTTTTAGAGGATACGCAAAAGTATTCGCTATTACTCTGGGCATTTTGCTAGTATTTGTTCAGAATTTTTATTTTACTCCAGAAAATTTTAATTCCAACTTGAAAGAAGAAGAGTTTGAATTAGTAAAAAAAAATTCTCCCATAAAAATTCTCTTTTTAAAAGAAATAAAAAGAAATTTTTATGAGACAGAAATTTATTCTGGTGAACTGAAGTTTAGAAGTATTGTAAAAAGGTATAAAAAAGACATCACTATTCCTACACTCTCCTGCGATTCTAAGCATATTTCGATTAAAAAACCACCCGATAATGCAGAATACTTTCGTTTTTTAAGAAATTGGAACTATTTCTATCTTCAAATTTCTGAAAGTAAATGTCAGAGAATTTCGGAAGAAATGGACTATAAAAAGCTGCTTCGAAAACAAGTAGAAGACCTACTTACACGCGCCAGGATCACAGACTATGCAAATGATATTGCAATGGGACTTTTCTTTGGAGATGCAAGTTACTTGGATAATGAATTTAAGGAAAAAGTTCGAGAAGGTGGAGTTCTGCATTTATTTGCAGCATCCGGTCTTCATATTGGAGTTTTTATTGCGTTTCTCTATTTCTTCTCGAAACAGATTTGGTTTTTTAATTACTATACGGAGAGAATTTTTCCACTTGTGCTTGCTTTTTCTTATATTTATTTTCTTGGATTTCCAGTTTCTCTTTTGCGAGCTTATATTTTTACAAGTATCCTAGTTCTAGGAAGTTTATTCTTTCGAAAAATGAAAAGTATTGATCTAATTTTAGTTTCCTCTGCCCTGATTCTACTCCTTGATCCTGAAAATTTTCTCACTCTCTCATTTAACCTCTCTTATTCTGCTGTCTGTGGAATTTTATTTCTGAAAAATTATCTAGACCAACTATTATTTCAAAATTGGAAAAATTTTTTCACGGAAAACTTTACTATTTCTATCTCCGCAAGCCTAGGAACGTATCC
>JAGOHK010000017.1 GCA_017996175.1 Leptospiraceae bacterium | reverse complement strand
ACTAAAACTGCTACCGACTCCGATAAACGAATTGCAGATTTGCAAGCACAAGTAAATAGTCTTACCAATCAAAGAGACCAATTACTCAGAGATATAGCTGCGATTTATGGAACTAACAAACAAGTAAGTGTATATTCTCCGGCTAATCCGTATACTACTATCGAAAACAATGCAGCAGCAAAGGAAGTAACTCCTAGTAAGACTACAGTAATTACTTCCAATGTTAGTTTAGAAGAAGCGCAAACGAAAGCAAAAAAACTAGAAGCAGAATTAGCTGAAATGACTAAGCAGAGAGATAAGTTGCAAAAAGAATTGGATACTAATTACAATAATATGTATAATTCTAAAACCAACCCACTTAGCAACGGAACAACAGGAACATCTCCAACTACGAATGGATCCAACACAACAACTACAGTAACCTCTACCACCGAGACTACTACGAGCGGTTCAACCAAAATTGCAACTACAGATCCAACAAAGACAACGCCAGCAAAATCCGGCACAGAATCAACAGTTACCACAACTACTGAAACTACTTATACAACTGTGACAGAAGCACAAACTCGTATCAAACAATTGGAAGCAGAGTTAGGAATCCTAACAAAAGAAAGAGACCAATTAAAAAGAGACCTAAATGCCTCAAAAGCTGATACAAGCTTAGATAGTAAAATTGCGGAAATTAACGCAAGAATTGAAAAGATCAAAGCAGACAAAACTCTGACCGAGGAACAAAAGGCTGCTCAAATCAAATTAGCAAACGCAGAGATTGAAAAGATCAATCAGGAAAAAAAGAAAGTAGAGTCCGCAATTGGAAAAAATGAGAAAGACATAGCTGCGAAGACTCAATCCATTGATGAAATCAAAAAGGAGTATGAATCCAAAATCGATAGCTTAAACAAAGAAATCAGTGAACTCAAAGAAGATAAAGAAACTCTCGAAACGGATTTAGCTTCATCGAAAGAACAACTAGAAGAAGAAAGTGTAAAACATAAAGAAGAAATAGAACGACTAACGCTTCAAGCACAAAAACTGGAAGATGCTCTTGAAAAAGAAATCAAAAAAGGTAATAAGTCAAATCCAACTCCTACGACTGGAACACAAATTTCTTCGAAAGGTGGCAAAACGATTGTTAGCCTCGGAAGCAAAGTAAACTTTAAATCCGGATCAAAAGAATTAACTGCTCAAGGGAAAAGAACTTTAGACAAAGTAATTAGCGTATTAAAAAAATATTCCTCGGAAAGAATCCAAGTAGAAGGAAACACGGATAATCGTCCTTTACCTGAAACAAGTCAATTCAAAGATAATTGGCATCTTTCTTTTGAACGTGCTTTAACCGTTGTAAAATATCTAAACAAAGGAAGTTTAAACAAAACACAATTTGCCGCTGTTGGTCTTGGTGAGAAAAATCCAGTGAAACCAAATACTTCGGAAGTTAACCGAGCAGCAAACCGCCGTGTTGACATTGTGATAGTACCTAAGAGGTAAAATTCAAAGATTACCACTGATGAACACCGATAAAAAAACCAAGAAATTAAAGTCATAGATTCGACAAGCTCACTACAAGTTGGTGTTTATCAGTGTTCATTCCTCCCTTCGCTTGGTCGCGAACCAACGCCTTCGTATGGTGAAAAAATTATTACTACAAATTCACGTTAATCAACCGCTAAAAGCCCGCTAACCAATTCAAATTTAGATTTTGGATTTTCGCAAATTGGGCATTTATATTCATTCGGTAGACTATCCCAACTTGTGGATTTAGAAATTCCTTGTTCTAAATCTCCAAATTTAGAATCATAAACTGTCCAACAATCTTTGCAACGATATACTTCTTGTGTGATTTCTCTTTGAGCAAACACAACCGGTTTATTATCATTAACCTCAGTTTCAGAAAGAGAAATTTTTCCAGAAATCAAATTGGAGATAATTTCAACTACCCCCGATGAAGTTCCAACCGATATGATAGGACTTGTCTGCGACTCTTTCTCCCAAGGAGCGTTAGAGAAATAGACAGAATAATTGCTTCCTAGAATTTTCAATTTAGGAAAACGATATTTTCTTTCAACTTTAATATGGGTAAGCTGTGTTTCCCCCTCAGAAAAAATTCCGAGACTAAACCCCGCCGGAAATACATCGACTGAATCCAACTTCTTTAAAATTTTCTTTTTTAGAAAACCTGCATCCTCATCGTGATCAGTAACGAACCAGGAAAGTTCCAAACCCGAATGCCTTGTATTCCATCTATATTTTTCTAATACTTCCGACCATTTTGGCAAATCCTTTTCCTGAATATCTCGAAATAAAAAAGTCTTCCAAGGGGTAATTCCTAATTTGGCGCTCTGAGTCTGTGCGGAGATTTGGCAGAGTGACTCTAAAAGAGAAATTGGAAATTTGTAATCTCTTGCAAACAATCCTAACCAATATTTATTACCGTATCTATGAAAACCTTCTGTGCGAGGAAATTTCTTTTGTTTCCACTTTTCTCTATTTTGAGTTTGTAAAAATGTTTTAAAATCAGTACTCATCTTCATTGCAGACGAATATTTATTTGCTAGAATCGCTTGTGTCATATCCCGTGAAACAGATGGAATTAGGTTTGTATAAATTAGTTCAGGAAATACTTTGAGGTTTTTTTCATTATCCTCCCAAATTAAATGCCAAAATCCTAGTCTGTCTGAAGCAACATAATTAAGTTTTCCTCCCCACCAAGGAAACATTTCTTGCTCTAGATCAGTTATATTTATCCTGAGAGATGGATTCGTATCGAAACTAGATAATATATCTAGGTATACACCTTCACTCACCCAAGAAGATTTTGAGTAAACATCTACTACTGGTTGAGAGGTAACTAGGTTTGTGCTATGAGTGCTCGCATCATCAAAAGCAAAGGGAAGTGCTTTTAGTTTTATTAAATACTCACCATTAGCCGCACTAGCCTGCGGAATGTCAAAAAGTATTTCTTGTCTAGAGCTTGGCTCAATATAATCAGCACCTAGGCTGTTCGCTAGAGATATTATATTTCTAAGTTCTACTGGCGGAAGATTTCCACCTGGAATATGAATTCTGATTTTTTTTCTATCTTTCATTTTTCGCCTACCGTTCTTTCTAGAATACTTCTGACTTCTGGCTTACAACTTCCACACCCAGTGCCTGCGCCAGTTTGTTTACAAAGTAACGCAAACTCTGTACAGCCCGCTTTGATTTCTTGGATTAAGTTTCCATCTCCAACTGAATTACAAGAACAAACCAATTTACCAATCATAGGCTTACCAGGATTACCCGACCTGAGAAGTTCAATTCTTTTTTCACCTAGTTCTAATTTGCTTGCAATCAATTCTTTGAACTCTAAAAATTCTGCCTTGTCTCCAATTAAGATTGCTCCAACCAATTTATCTTTATGAACAATACATTTTTTATAGTATCTCTGTGCCTTGTCATAAAAAATTACTTCCTCATATTCAGAGGAATCACTAGGAACAAATGGAATTCCTATCGAACAAATATCAAGCCCATGAATTTTTAGAATATTCATAGAAAGGGAGCCTTCGTAGAATTTGAATTCATCCCCGAGGATAAAGTCAACTACCCGCTCAGCTTGCTCCTCTGCGGCGGCTGTGATTCCGAACAGGTTATTGTTTCTCTCGGCAATTTCTCCCATTGCAAATATAGTCGGATCACTTGTTCGTAAATAAGAATCTACGATTACACCTCTCTTACAATTGAGACCCGCACTAGCGGCTAACTCTATATTAGGCACAGTTCCAATCGCATAGACCAAAACATTTGAATCTAAGATTCTACCGCTACTGAGTCTAACTCCGATTAGTTGCTCTTGTCCGCGCACAGACTGAATTCCTTCATTTAAAAGAATTTCAATGCCTCGGTTAGTTAACTCGTCATACAGTAAACCACTTGCAATATCATCTAGCTGTCTATCCATTAAGCGAGATACGCGCTGAATAATCGTTACCCGCACTCCGATTTCATGCAACGAGGCTGCCAGTTCTAATCCCAAAAGCCCACCACCTACGATGATTGCTTTTTTTCCTTTTTCGGTAGATTGTATAATTGAGTCCGCATCACGCCGATTTCGCAGGGTGAAAATTCCTTTCATTTCCGGAATTTCTTTTGGACGAGCAGGACGACTGCCCATTGTGAGTAAAAGTAAATCATAGGATTCAGTTTGCCCGTTATCCGCAGTAACCGTTTTCTTTTTCCTGTCAATACTTGCGATACCGAGTCCAGTAAAGACTTTGATATTTAATTTTAACATTTCTTCTTCGGAAGTTTTAAGAAGCCGATTCCAATCCATTCCCCCACTTATATATTCAGGAAGCATAACGCGGTTGTAAAAAGGGACATCTTCTTTACTGAATACAATAATTTCATCCTCAATATTCTTTTCGCGATACGCCATTACGAAACGATAGGCGGCAGCGCCAGCTCCAACAATTACAATTTTTTGTTTTGTTTTAGTAAGCTTTTTAACTTGCACCGCGCTGAATTTAAAATCAGGCTCTTTCGAAATTGGATCTACGATTGGATTCGTAACATTATTCGAGCGAGAAGAATCACTTCCCAAAACTTTTCCCCAATGCATGGGAAGAAACACAACTCCTTTTCGAATTGAATCTGTGCAAACAATTCTTGCTTGCACACTTCCTCTTGAGCTTGTAATTTCTACTAACTCATTCTCTTTTATTCTGCGTTTCTCTGCGTCTTCGGGATGAATTTCCAAGAAAGGAGTATTGATATGTTGATTTAATTTCTCAACCTTGCCAGTCTTGGTCATTGTATGCCACTGGTCGCGAATGCGACCGGTAGTTAGAATAAGAGGATAATCTGGTGTAACCTTTTCCGATTGATTTTCAGAAGGCATTGTTTTGATTCGAGCTTTTCCGTTTGGAGTATAAAAGCGGTTATCTGTAAATAGCCGCGTAGTACCCTCGGTAGCATTTTCTGGGTAAGGCCATTGAGTTGTGCCTTTAGCTTTTAGAATTTTATAGGAAAGCCCTGTAATATCAATATTAGTCCCTTTGGTAAGTTTACAATGCTCGGCATAAATTTCTTCGTTAGATTTAAAATCAAATCCGTGAAATCCCATTTTCTTAGCAAATCGACAAAGGATTTCCACATCCGAAAGCGCTTCGCCGGGCGGATTGATTCCTTTTTCTAAGTAGCTAATACGACGCTCGGAGTTAGTCATCGTTCCTTCTTTTTCCAACCAAGCAGCAGCAGGAAGAACAACATCCGCAAATTTGAGAGTATCCGAACGATTAGAAATATCTTGAACGACTACGAATTTTGCTTTAGATAGTGCCTTTTCAAATTTACCAGAAAAAGGAAGGCTCACCATAGGATTTGTGCAGATAATCCAGATTGCCTTTAGCTCGCCTGTTTCCAAAGCGGAAAACATTTCGGTAGCGGTAAATCCTGATTTGTCGGAAATTTTTTCTACACCCCAAAAATCGGCTACTTCTTTTCGGTGATCTGGATTTGCTAAGTCCCGATGTGCCGGAAGAAGATTAGCAAGCCCACCCACCTCACGCCCACCCATCGCATTTGGCTGACCGGTAAGAGAAAGAGGACCATTGCCTGGTTTTCCAATCTTACCCGTTAAAAGAGAAATGTTGAGTAGAGCTAAATTCTTATTAACCCCAATCACACTTTGGTTAAGACCCATTGCCCACATGGTAATGAGTCCCTTGGATTCTCCAATCCACTTTGCGGCAAGACGAATATCCGCTTCCGCTAAGCCGCAAGCATTCGCGTATTCAGTCAAAGAAGATTTCATTACTTCTTCGATATAAGCTTCATGCCCTTCTACATGGTTCGCTAAAAACTGTTTGTCGATATTTCCATCTTCCACAAGAAGCCTGGCGATTGCTTTAAATAAATAAATGTCAGTTCCGGGAATAAGCGGCAAATGCAAATCAGCCGATGCACAGGACTGAGTCTTACGCGGATCAGCCACAATGAGTTTTACATTTGGATTTTTTTCTTTATGATTTTCCATCCGGCGAAATAGAATGGGATGACACCAAGCAGGATTAGCCCCTGCAACAAAAAAACAATCTGCCAGTTCAATGTCATCATAGGAAACAGGAACCGAGTCTTCGCCAAGAGCCATTTTATAACCAACAACAGCAGAACTCATACAAAGCCTAGAGTTAGTGTCGATATTATTGGTTCCGAGGAAACCCTTTGTTAGCTTGTTGACGACGTAGTATTCTTCCGTAAGACATTGACCGGAAACATAAAAGGCAACCGAGTTCGGACCGTATTTATCAATCAGAGTTTTAAACACACGAGCCGATCTCTCTAGTGCGGCATCCCATGTTACCCGCTCAAGTGGAAGATTTCGTGCCCAGCGCATTTCGGGAAAAGTAAGCCTATCGCTTAAATCCATTGCAACATAGTGAAGGCTTCGACCTTTGGAACAAAGCATTCCGCGATTCACCGGATGGTCTGGATCACCCTCAACTTGCAATTTGCCATCTTTTGTTTTGTTTACTACTATCCCACAACCCACCCCACAATACGAACAGGTTGTTTTGTATGACTCTACAGATGTTTTTAACATACCTATATCATGCAGGAATTATGCCAGAAATGAGGGACTTCTTTAAGATTACCACCGATGGACACCGATAAAGGATGCGATAGCCTGAACGTAAGGACTTGATTAATCAAGTCCTTACGTTCAGGCTATCGCCATCTCATGTTCTCGACTTAAAGTTTTCCGGTTGACATTTTTTCTTTTTAACGGTAAACCTCAATTACAGGGAATTTATGAATACAAAAACGCAAACCGCAAAGATCAGCTTTGAAATACCGGAGGGCTTCCTTCTGGCTTTAAACGAAACCCAAGAAGAGTTTACTTCTAAAGTTCGTTTAGTTATTTCAATGGAATTGTTTCGGAATCATAAATTATCCGTTGGAAAAGCCGCTGAACTTTCCGGTCTCTCTAAAGAATTGTTTAAACTGGAACTGTTCCGTAGTAATATTCCTCTAATCGATTACTCTGCCGACGAACTAGAAAAAGAATTAGAAATTTTGAATCAATGCTTATCGTAGCAGATGCCTCTCCTTTAATCAGTCTTTCCATTTTAGGACTTCTAGATTCTCTGGAAATAGTTTTCTCAGAAGTAATAGTTCCAGAGGAAGTTTTTAGAGAAGTATCTGAACCTGACAAACCTTTTGCAAGTGATTTAAAACAATTTTTAAATGGAAAGGTTTTCAAAGTAGAAAATAAATTAGCAGTCCAAATGTTAAGAAAAGAAATTGATCCTGGTGAGTCCGAAGCTATCATTCTCGCTCTCGAAAAAAATACTTCCCTGATTCTAATTGATGACTTTAAAGGAAGAAAATTAGCCGAGTTGAATAATCTAAGCCCAATTGGAACGTTAGGCGTTTTACTGAAATTGAAAAAATTAAGTAAGGTTGATAAAATTGAACCACTTATTGATATATTAGTAAAAGGTAATATTCGTTTTAGCGAGGATTTAATAGCCAAAGTTTTGAAGTTGGCTGGTGAGTCTTGATGTTGGTTCATACTCAAATAATAAAGGGATTTCGCCTTAAGGAAAAACTATGGCGGTATCAATAGATTTTTCTAAATGGCCTAAAAATACACATTCACCAAATATCTTTGATTTGGAGCTTTTGAATAAAAAATACTATCTAAAATTAGAGAATTATCCAATTACAAAAAAGCATATACAGTGTCTATTAAGGTTCATTTGGCATTGTGCTGTTCAGAAAGAAATGGAGTTAATTCAATATAGAGAAGGCTATTTACGGGCGGCCTTGATGGAATTTGCCATATTAGAAGACTCACTGAATGATGAATGTATCCTTTATAAAGAAAATAAGTTTAAATTCTATAACAGAAATGAACCAATATTTCACTTATTGAAAATGTTAAGAAATACCCAGATACATTTAAGAAATATTAATTTAGGCGAAGAAAAATACGAATACTTATGGGGAGGAAATGATGAGGATGGTAAGCCCAGAATTTGGCAAGGGAAAATATATGTTTCACAAGATCTAAATTCCTCCGATTTAGATGAATGGGACGGAAAAAAGAAAAAGCTTTACAGTGAAGAACAAATTGCACAATTATTGACTTGGTTTAATTTAGAGCAAAAATCCTTCGGTATTCAAAATTTAATTTATCTAGGAATGAATTGTTTCATAGATATTTTACCTTAGATGATCTTACGACTATTAGTAAAAAAAATACAATCGAGGAGACAGAAGTCTATACAATAGAATTGATACAGGAATACCAAATTGATCACACAAGAAATTCAATCTTTACTTATAGATAAAAAAGAAAATCTAATAACGATTTGCAAGAAATATCATATTCGTAGTGTTCGTGTTTTTGGGTCTGCAATTCGAAGTGACTTTGGAAATGAAAGTGATATTGATCTTTTAGTAGAATTCGAAAAAGAATTTACCCCTGGTTTCTTTGTTTTTATGAAAATCCAAAAAGAATTGAGTTTGTTATTTGAAAGACAAGTTGACCTAAATACAAACGATGATTTACACGAATACTTTAAAGATCGAGTTCAAAAAGAGGCGGAAAATATTTATGCCGCAGCATGAAATCTACCCCACCAACTTCTCCTTCATAAACTCCACCATACGGCTAAACGCGAGTTGCCCCTCTTTGGTATTGAAAAAGAAATGAGGAATTCCGTGGGGCAAATTGTAGGAATGCGCTTGTAATGTTTCGCCCATTTCTTCTTTTAACTTTTGAACTCTCGCTGGTGGGCAGAATACATCAATATTCACAAAATGTCCTTGCACTTCATTTCGAATCTGAGCGGAGCAGTTAGACGGAATTCCACTTCCTTTAAAACCAAACGAATGATGAAAGACTACAGGTGCCTTGATCTCGGATCGAATGGCGGCGTGTAGAATAAATCCTCCTGTCAGACACTGTCCCACAATTCCTATCTTGGTTTCATCTACATTTTCGAATGATTTGAATAGCTCTATAATTTCTTGTATTTCGTCTAACGCAGGATTTTTCTCTGGCTCATTATTTCGAACGTATTCATTAAAGAGTTGCCTCATGCAATAGGAGACTGCACCTTTTTTGCTGTAAAGATCTGGAACTAAAACTTGCAGTCCCTCCCTATTAAGAAGCTCCGCCGTTTTATGAGTTATATCCCGAATTCCTGTCATGTCATGTAAAAAAATTACTCCCGGCGCTTTACTTTGATGTTCGTAAAAAAAAGCATCTAGCTTCCGATTAGATAAATTGAGTTCCATATTAGGCTTTTCCATGAATTGAATTTTTTATTTCGATAGATTTACACAAGCCTTTTCGTAATTTTCAAAAATTACCACCGATAAAAGAACGATAAAAAATAATATGGATTTAAACCATATTGCAAATATTAAACAACTATCGTATCTTTTATCGGTGCTCTCGGTGTGCATCGGTGGTAATCTTTTAGGGAGTTTATATGATAACCGAAATCGCAATTCTAAAAATCAAAGACCAACAAAACAAAGAGTTTGAAGTAAACTTTGCAAAAGCAGAGAAGATTATTTCCCAAATGAAGGGTTACATTAGCCATGAATTACTAAAATGTATGGAAGCGCAAAATCAGTATTTGCTCCTAGTAAGATGGGAAACGCTGGAAGATCATACAATCGGATTTCGAAAATCGGAAGAGTATTTAGAGTGGAAAAAACTACTCCACCATTTTTATGATCCGTTTCCTACGGTGGAGCATTATTCTGAAATTAAATTTGAACTGTAACCTAAACAGCCTAGAATCTAGGTATTACTCCCACTTCAATAAATATCTGCCCAAAAAATAGACATATTTCTCGTAATTATTACAGAAATATTCCTTTTCAGGAAACTCTTTCAAATTTTGCTCACAAAATAGTCATTCAAATCAAAAATGTATACAAAATAGGTGCTCAGAATCTCTAAATTTAGCATTTTTATCGCATTCTAATTTTTTGGCACGATTCATGCTAAAGGTATATGCAGAATACATCAATTAGGAGCAATTTTATATGTCGAAAATACGAGAGTTTTTAAAAGTAGGAAGTCCTACCACCTTATTCAGTGCATTTTTATACTTTGATATCAGCTTCATGATCTGGGTTATGATCGGAGCACTTGGAATTTTCATCACCGACGAATTCGGATTAACCCCTGCACAAAAAGGAATGTTAGTTTCGATTCCTTTACTCGGTGGAGCATTGCTTCGAATCCCAATGGGAATTCTCTCCGACAAATTTGGCTCAAGACGAGTTGCTTTATTTGGAATGATTGCCACGATGATTCCTCTCACAATCGGTTGGCTCTTTGCTAGTTCAATGGCAGAGGTTTACATCATGGCAATTCTACTCGGTGTAGCAGGTGCTAGTTTTGCAGTTGCACTTCCACTGGCTAGTAAGTGGTATCCTCCAAAGTACCAAGGTCTTGTAATGGGAATTGCAGGAGCGGGTAATAGTGGTACTGTGTTCGCCACTTTCTTTGCTCCTAGAATTGCAAAAGTATATGGATGGCATTCTGTATTTGGTCTTGCTTTAATTCCTTTAGCTATTGCGTTTATCGTTTTCTTTTTTCTTGCGAAAGATAGCACTTTAGTAAAATCACAACCAAAATCTGTGGTAGACTTTTTAAGACCACTTCGTTCTAGAGATGCTCTTCTTTTTAGCCTACTTTATTCCATTACCTTTGGTGGTTTTGTTGGACTGGCAAGTTTTCTTCCCATCTTCTTTCATGATCAATTTGCACTTGATAAAATTACTGCTGGTAATGCCACCGCATTATGCGTATTAGCCGGAAGTTTTGTTCGTCCTATTGGTGGATACTTGGCTGATAAGTTTGGTGGAGTACGAGTGTTAACCGTAATGTATCTAATCATCGGTGCTCTTTCCTTTTTAATCTCTGGAATGCATTCTCTCACAGTTACACTTTCTGCTTTCGTTGCTCTTATGCTTTGTTTGGGAAGTGGAAATGGTTCTGTATTCCAATTAGTCCCTGTTCGTTTTAAACAAGAAGTGGGAGTTATTACTGGATTTGTGGGAGCCTTTGGTGGTGTAGGTGGATTTTTTCTGCCAAATATTTTAGGAAGTTTGAAATCTTTAACTGGTTCTTACTCCTCCGGTTACATAGTATTTGGCGTAACTGCAATTACAGCAGCAGTGGCTTTATTCTACATCAACTACCTCGTATGGGCAAAAGAAAACTGGCATACAACAGAAGAGCCAGTGGTGGCTTAAATTTAGGAAGCCACACTCGATGTAAAAAGGATACCAACTGTCATTCCCGAAATTCCACCCTTTCGCTTCGCTCACACAACCGCCAAGCGATATCGGGAATCTCAACATCTTGAGACCCCCGATAGAAAATTTCGGGGGTGACAAAAAGAAAAATCCCTACATCAAACCAACACTATACAAATAGAAATTAAGAGGACAACATGAAACCAAGCAAAAAAATACTAGTCATTGGCAATGGGATGGTAAGTTTACGGTTCTGCGAGAAGTTAGTAGAATATAGTGGCTTACAAGAATACTCCGTAACTATCCTCGGAGAAGAATTTAGACCTGCATACGATAGAGTGCATCTATCAGAATTTTTTGCAGGTAAATCGGCGGATGATTTAGTTTTATCTCCAGCTTCTTGGTACAAAGAAAATGGAATTGAATTAAAGCTTGGAGTCAGAGCCGAGTCCTTTGATAAAGACAAAAAAATTGTTCTAGCAAACTCAGGTGAGAAATTCCCTTACGATATTTTGGTTTTCGCTACCGGTTCCAATCCATTTGTACCGAATGTAGAGGGAATTGAAAAAGATGGAATTTATTTTTACCGCACTATTGAAGACTTAGAAGCAATGACCGAATACGGCAAACAAGCAAAAACCGCTGCTGTGATTGGAGGTGGACTTCTAGGACTAGAAGCGGCTAAGGCGATGTTAGACTTAGGTCTTAAAACGCATGTGATTGAATTTTCCGAGAGACTTATGCCAAGACAAATTGACAATAAGGGCTCTCAAATTCTAGCAAGTAAAATTGAAAAGTTAGGTGTTACAGTCCATCTAAAAAAAGATACGGTCCGTTTTTTAGGCAACCAAAGAGTAACAGGAATGTTTTTCAGAGACAATTCAATATTAGACGTGGATATGGTTGTAATCTCTGCTGGAATAAAACCCCGTGATGAGGTAGCTCGCTTTGGTGGAATTAAAGTAGGCGAAAGAGGTGGAATCATTGTAGATGATTCTTTAGAAACTTCCGAGAAAGATATATACGCAATAGGCGAAGTTGCCTTACATAAAGGAATGATTTATGGACTAGTAGCACCAGGCTATGATATGGCTGATGTACTTGCCTCAAACCTATGCGGTAAATCTAAGAAGTTTGAATCTGCTGATATGTCGACTAAGTTAAAATTGATTGGAGTAGATGTTGCTAGTTTCGGAGATGCATTTAGCGAATCGACAAAAACTCTACCGATTGAATTTACTAATCATCTAAAAGGAATTTATAAAAAATTCATTTTGAGTGAAGACGGCAAATACCTATTAGGCGGAATTTTGGTTGGAGATGCAGACCAATATGGTCAACTCCTCCAGATTATGCAAAATAGAATCGTTCTTCCAAAAGACCCAGACGGTCTTTTTGTGGGTGGTCCAACCGATGGAGAAGCGTTTAAGGCTGATTTGCCTGACACTGCAAAAATCTGTTCTTGCAATAACGTAAGCAAGGGCGACATTGTTTCTTGTATCAAAGACAATGAAACTTTTGATATCAATGGAATTAAATCTTGCACGAAAGCTGGCGCAGGTTGCGGTGGATGTATTCCTATGGTGACTGACATTCTAAAAGCCCAGATGAAAGTAATGGGAAGAGTTGTTACGAATCACTTATGCGAGCATTTCCCTCATAGTCGCCAAGAGTTATATCATATCGTAAAAATCAAAAAGTTAAAGAACTTTAATGACGTTATCCGCGATGCTGGCAATGGAACTGGCTGTGAAATTTGTAAACCCGCAGTTGCATCCATTCTAGCAAGTCTTTGGAATGATAACATCCAGGATCACGCTACCATTCAAGATACGAACGATCGCTACTTGGCAAATATCCAACGTGGTGGGACTTACTCCGTTATACCTCGAATCCCTGGTGGAGAAATTACACCTGAGAAGCTAATCGCCATTGGTCTCGTTGCCCAAAAATACAGTTTGTATTGTAAAATCACTGGTGGTCAAAGAATTGATTTACTCGGAGCAAAAGTAGACGAGCTTCCGATGATCTGGAAAGATTTAATCGAAGCAGGTTTCGAAAGTGGTCACGCTTACGGAAAGGCTTTACGAACTGTAAAAAGCTGCGTGGGATCTACTTGGTGTCGCTTTGGTGTTCAAGATTCTACTGGGTTTGCAATTCGAGTGGAAGAGAGATACAGGGGATTACGCGCTCCACACAAATTAAAATCTGCTGTTTCTGGTTGTACGCGCGAATGCGCTGAGGCACAAAGCAAAGACTTTGGAATCATCGCTACTGAGAACGGTTGGAATTTATATGTATGCGGCAACGGTGGAATAACCCCTCAACATGCCCTTCTACTTGCGAGTGACTTGGATGATGCGACTTGTATCAAATACATCGACCGATTCTTAATGTATTATATCCAAACCGCGGACAGGCTTCATAGAACTTCTACCTGGTTAAACAAACTAGAAGGTGGAATTGAACATTTGAAAGATGTAATCATCAACGACTCTCTTGGAATTTGTGAAGAGTTAGAAAAACAAATGCAATACCAAGTGGATACTTACAAATGCGAATGGAAAGAAGTCGTGGAAACTCCTGCGTTACAAAAACGTTTCCATCATTTTGTGAATTCAAACAAAACGGACGAGACTTTACAATTCGTGAGTGAGCGCGGACAAAAACGTCCAGCAGACTGGCAACCAGAAAAAGTAAAAGTAGGAGCCTAAGAATATGAATGCACTTAATGATATTACCTGGACAAAAGTAGCGAATACAGATGATTTTCCGCAAGATGGCGGAACCTGTGTATTATTCGAAGGCAAACAAATCGCCATTTTCCGCTTTGACTCTAAGGGAAAATGGTTTGCGACTGATAATATGTGTCCTCACATGAAAGACATGGTTTTGGCTCGCGGGATGATTGGAGACGCAAAAGGCGAACCAAAAGTAGCCTGTCCCATGCACAAAAAAACATTTTCCCTCGAAACAGGAAAATGTTTAAGCGGAGACGACTATGAAATTTCTACTTATCCGATTAAAGTGGAAGGCGATTCTGTATTTTTAGGAATGTAAAAAAAATTACCACCGATGAACACCGAGAGCACCGATAAAAGATACGATATTGCTTTAATATTAGTGATTTGGTTTGAATCCATATCATTTTTTATCGTTCTTTTATCAGTGTTCATCGGTGGTATTCCGTAATCTTTTCTACAAATCCCAATGACCGGATGCTTCTGGTTGGTAAATGACTTCATCGACCTGGTAGAATTTTGTGCCAGTGTCTAGATCCCATCTTACAACGTCCCCTTTGCGAGAACCAAAAACCGCAGTGCCGTAGAGAGCTAGTATAGAAATTTTAGATTCAGAATCAGCTTCTTGCGGATAAACAAGAGTATACTCATAACGCTGACCAGTCCCTAAGTCTTTTAATCTAAACTTGGATCGCATTGTAATTACATCAGGAGGAATTTTCTCCGACTTTACTGCTGGTACTTTCTTAATTTCTTTTTCAAAAATCTGACTTAGGGACTGATTGGAATTTAGGCTATAGCCTTCTTTTAATAATTTAAGAATTCGTTCTTTGTCTAGCTGGGTAATTAGAATTTTGTTTTTTAACATTCCCTAATACTCCTTTAGGATTTGTATGATTGCGTGGGCTTATATTGCCTAATATATAGGTCGAAGAATACGAGGTTTAAGTCAAGTTTTTTTAGGATTGAGTAAGAATTCCGGAAATAAAAGTAATAAAATAAACTATCTTTCAAAGTTACTAACCAAAAATTGGAACTTATATAAAAAATAAAAGGTCTTAGTAAAAGAATGATATATATACTGGCTAGAAATCTAACAAAGAAAAGTCTCTCTCTCCTATTTTTAGTTTTCCTAATCCAGTGCATTCATGAAGAACAAATCAAACAACCAGAGAATAAAGTAGATGCATCGCCCAAACAAATCGTAACTGAAACAAAAAAACCGACTAAGTTATCCAATGAATCTTATACTCTGAAGGAATTATTTGATTCTGCCCTTCAAAAAACAGAACGAATTGCAATTAAAAAAGAATCCATTATCCAAGCGGAGGCTAGGAAAGATTCTTTTTTCGCGAGTTTTTTTCCGACACTTGCGTTTCGATACCAGCAGTTTGTGACAACTCCCAATCATTCAGCACACGATAGGGAAATTAGAAATAGAAATAGTATTATCAATGCCTATAGCAATGAAAATTATGGAACCAATATTTCGACTCCTTATGATGTAAGCAGTTCCTCTTCCTTCGGAAGTAGCTCATCTACAGTAACCTCTCCTTTGGTGCGTCCTGGTGCGCGGCTAGTCCTGCATATCCCCATCATGACTGGTTTAAATGAATGGACTGCTTATAAAAATTCCAAACATGAAGTAAAACTTAGGCATTTAGAACTCAGATACGATGAAGGTAGAATGTTTTTAGAAATCGCACAGGCTTACTTTAATTTGCTGCAACTGGAAAGTAACCTAGAAAGTAAAAAACAAATCCTAGAACTCACGAAAGAATCCAAAAATGAATTAGAAAGAAGAGTGAACCTCGGAAGAAATAAAAATTCCGAATTATCAAGTATAGCCGCTCAGATAGCTAAGTTAGAAGCAGAAATTTTGGGGATAACAGACACTATCTCCCAAATGAGAGATACGATGTCTTTTCTTACAGGTCTAGATTCTATGTTTAAAGTAAAAAATACAAATGAATTACCTGTTACTTTCGATCTTTCTGAAGCAGAAAAAACAGTGGAGTCTCGTCACGATGTAAATGCAGCAAAATTAAATGTAGAAATTGCAAAATCAGAAGTTCTACGAGCTTATGGAGGTCATCTTCCAACAGCCTCGATAGATACATTCTACACATTTCCAACAGGAAACTCATCAGGCAGCAGCACAAAGGATTTAGTAAACCAATTTATAATTCAAGTTCCCCTACTATCAATGGGGACAGTTATGGCAGCAGTAAAACAGGCAGAATCATTGCAGAGACAAGCAGAATTGCAACTAACGCAGTCAGTTCGATTTGCAAGAGAAGAAGTTCGAAAGGCTTACAATAGTTATACCCATTCAAAACAAGCAGAGGAAAGTTACCTCGTTGCTTTAAATGCAATGGAAAATAATTACAGAATTATACTTAGGGACTATAATAGAAAGTCAGCTACCATTTTAGATTTATCCAACTCTCAAATTGCATTACAAAATGCGAAAGAAGATTTGACGAGAACCAGATTACAGAAGCAGCTAAACCTTGTTTGGCTCAAAGTGGCTATTGGTGAGTATCCAGAAAAGTTAGAAAAACAAAAAGAGTAATACATGACACTATCAGATATATCTATTAAAAACCCAGTATTCGCCTGGATGCTAATGTTCGGGCTTATCTTTTTTGGATTTATTTCATTTAGAAAAATGGGTTTATCCCAAATGCCGGATGTTGACTTTCCTGTGGTTAATATTTCTGTATCTTTAAATGGGGCGGCTCCGCAAGTGATGGAAACTAACGTAGTAGATATTATAGAAGAAAGTGTGATGAGCGTAGAGGGGATAATTGCAATTAACTCTACTTCTAAATATGGATCAGCAAATATAACGGTAGAATTTGACTTAAACAGAGATGTGGACGCTGCATTACAGGATATTCAAACCAAAGTAATCCAAGCGCAAAAATTATTACCTAAAGAATTAGACCCACCGATCGTAACAAAATACAATCCAGAAGAACATCCAATAATATGGGTAGGTGTGTCTTTCACTGGAAATAAAAGAGACTTGATGGTATATATCAAAGACCATCTAAAGAATCGTTTTTCCACTGTGCCGGGGGTAGGTCAAATTATGCTCGGTGGGTATACAGACCGTAACCTCCGACTATGGGTGGATGGAAAAAAATTAAGTAGAAGAGAACTTACGATTGAAGATATAATTAACACGATCCAAAAAGAACATATAGAAACTCCAGCAGGGTTATTAGAAACACAAACCCAACAGTTGAGCATACGCTCGTTAGGCGAAGCACCGTCAGTCGCAATCTTTGGCAACCTTCCTATTTCCTTTCGCGGAGGCTCACCAATTTTTGACTCCACAATTCGAATCAAGGATGTTGCTAGACTAGAAGATGGACTCGACGATATACAACGAGTATCCCGCTTCAACGGAAAACAAGCAGTGGGAATGGGAATCATCAAACAACGCGGAGTAAACGCAGTGCAAGTAGCAGAGGATGTAAGAAAACAAATCGAACTGGTTAAGAAGGATTTGCCCCCCGGATTCGAAATTGCAGTAAATTCAGACTCGACTAGATTTATCAAAGAGTCGATAGAGGAATTAGAGTTTACACTTATCCTATCCGCAATATTGACAAGCCTAGTAACCTGGTTTTTTCTAGGAAGCCTTTCTTCTACGATCAATATTTTACTGGCAATTCCAACTTCTATTATGGGAAGTTTTATCATTCTAAATGCATTTGGGTTTACGCTAAATACATTTACCCTATTAGGATTATCACTAGCAATCGGAATCGTAGTAGACGACGCTATTATGGTGCTCGAAAATATTGTCCGACATAGAGAAGAAGGCAAAAGCCTATTTGCCGCAGCACTAGAAGGAGCGCGTGAAATTACATTTGCAGCAATAGCGGCAACACTTGCAATCGTTGCAATATTTTTACCGGTAGCTTTTATGTCGGGGATTATCGGAAAATACTTTTACCAATTTGCTATCACAATCACAGCAGCCGTATTACTCTCTCTTCTAGAAGCACTTACACTTACTCCGATGAGATGCTCTCAATTTTTACAAACTAGAAGTGAAAATAGAATCATGAAAGTAATTGATAAAATACTTACAAAAGCGGAAGTTTTTTATGAATTTATTTTAAGATGGTGTATAACGCATAAATTGATAGTCCTCACAACTTCTTTACTCATATTTGTAGCTTCCATTTTTATCATTAAACCAATAAAAAAAGAATTCGTTCCTTCCCAAGACCAGAGTCAACTACTGATTAGACTCCAAACTCCAGTCGGTTCTTCCTTCCCGTATACTGACTCGATGGCGGCAAAATGCGAAGAATACCTATTATCCAATCAAGATATTTTACGAATCTATGCCAATATTGGGGGAAGTGGTTCAAACTCAGCGATGTTTTTTATCACTCTAAAAAATCCAAATGAACGAGCGGTAAATCCAGAAACAAAACGTAAACCTACACAAGCTGAAATTGCAACTCTACTCAGAAAAGAATTAAGCAAAATTTCAAAAGAACTAAAAATTGTGGTGCAAGATTTATCAATGCGAGGTTTTTCCTCGTCTCGTGGATTTCCAGTAGAGTTTTATATCCAAGGGAAAAGTTGGGAGACGTTAGCCGCTAAATCAACGGAAATTATAAAACAAATGAAAGAAAGTGGAAACTTTGTGGATGTAGATACAAACTACCAACTAGGACAACCAGAAATACGCATAGTCCCAAATAGAGAAGCAGCAATGCGGTATGGAGTAAGTGTATCAAGCATCGGAACAGTAATCGGGGCGATGATTGGCGGAATCAAATCAGGACAATTTACAGAAGATGGTCATAGATATTATGTAAACCTGCGTGTAGAGTCTAGCGAAAGACAAAGGATTGAAGATATCAAAGATTTATTCGTTCGAAACAACAAAGGCGAATTAGTAAGAGTAGCCGATGTTGTAAAAATTGAAGAAAGCACTTCTCTACAGAGCATAACACGCATGAGCCGCGAAAGAGCAATTACGATTTTTGCGAATCCTGCACCTAATACAAGCCAAGAAATTGCACTCAAAAAAGCGGAAGACATTGCAAGAACTATTTTACCGGTCGGTTATTCCGTGACATTCAGTGGATCAGCGAAAACAATGGGAGATTCCTTTAATAGTTTATGGTATGCATTGTTCTTAGGAGTCATTATCGCCTACATGATATTAGCCAGTCAGTTCAATAGTTATATTCATCCAGTAACTGTTTTACTTGCTCTCCCTTTTAGTTTTACAGGAGCAGTCTTTTCTCTTTGGATCACAGGAAATTCAATTAACGTATTTAGCTTTATTGCCCTAATTCTACTCATGGGTCTTGTGAAGAAAAACTCGATTATCCTCGTAGACTTTACGAATCAACTACGAGCAGGTGGAATGGATGTAAAAGAAGCATTATTAAAAGCATGTCCAGTGCGACTCAGACCAATTCTAATGACATCTATTTCGACTATCGCAGCAGCAATTCCACCAGCATTATCGATTGGTCCCGGCGGAGAAACACGAGTTCCGATGGCAATTGCAATCATTGGAGGAATTCTAGTCTCCACTTTGCTTACACTTGTAGTAGTTCCCTGCGCCTACATGGTATTTGCCAGATGGGAGCCTAAAACGATTACCGCGGACTTGCACTGAGCCTGCCGAAGTGTGAACACCGATGTTTAGTTTCTATAGACAATACTTTTGCAATTCAGTGGTTAATTCTTGTAAGTCACTTGGATTAAAAAGTCTTGTTACATCATAAGGAATATTATCTAGAAATTCGCGGGCAGTCGTCCTTGAGCGATTCGGATTGTGTGCCCCACCATCCCAGTCATATATGCATTCAACCCAACCATTTTCTAGAATCTCAACTTCTATTTTTTCGTAATCGCCCATTCCAACATAACGTTTAATCATCATAACATTACCAACAAATAAAAAGAAACTGATTACCACCGATGCACACCGAGGACACCGAGGACACCGAGGACACCGAGGACACCGATAAAAGATACGAGAGGTCTTTAATATTCATAATTTGATTTGAACCCTTATCCTTTTTTATCGTTCTTTTATCGGTGTTCATCGGTGGTAATCTTTAATTTCATTTCGGATAACTTTCCCCAAACCACAAATACCAACGTCTAGTAAGTTTAGAAGGATGAAAACGAAACCAGAGAGCATCCGGTATATAGACATTAACCTTACAGTAATTATATAATTTAGGTGGTTTGAATCGCCTCATCAACTGTGTTGTGGACAATGAATTTGTTAAAAATTCCAGATAAAACCATGACGTCTTTTACGAAATCACCTGGAGCGGCTAATGAAAATGATCCGTCTTTATAAGAAGAAGTTTCCTGGGCAACATGAAATAAAAGGGCAACACCAGAAGAGTCGATTGATTCTAAATCTTTTAGATCAAATATAATTTTATACTTAGCTTCCCGTAATACTGGATTTAGCTTGGCTCGAATCGGAACTAACTCAGAAAACCCAAGTTTGCCCTCTATGCGAAAGATTGCGAATGGAGGTTTCATTTTTAGTTCAACTTTCATATTTTTTATCCACATTCCTTTTACCTTCTCACTTATTCTACAGACGCTAAAAAGTTAAGAAATACAACGAAACTTATTCTTTGAACGTTAGTAATAAGGCTTATTTTAGAACGATGGAGAAGTATATCTGCATACAGTTGACAAGTCAAGCGAAAAAGTGCGCGCAAAAGGCATATATAAAAGTTTTCCAAAAACAAAAAACTACTTATGCCAGAAAAAGTAATTACTTCAGGTTTTGGGCTGGCAAATAAATAAGTGATTGCTTTCGGAAATACTAATAAAACAATACCATAGAAATTTATTATGACTTGGAATTTACTGCATTTATTCTTATTCTTTTATATTGCATTAATAAATGCTATTTTCTCCCAAACAGAAATAAAGAATTTCAGTAAAGAACACTATCTACAATTCAAAATATTAGAAACAGAACAAAGTATTGGGAAATATATAACTGTCGATATTGATCAGTTCGGATTTCAAGATTACGAAGGCAAACAAACACTATCCGCATTTCCAGCACATAATAGAATGCTGACTTTACGATCAGAATTTTCAATTGATTCGAGTTTAGAACAAGAGGAGTGGGTAATCGTCATACCCCCCATATTCTATGCTTGCAATATTTATTTGAATAACAAACTAATCGCTAAGAGGGGTGATATAAAAAAAGGTTACACCAGTCGTAGTCATGACACAATTAGTATCCTATTATCTCCCGATCTTCTCAATACAATTAAAAAAAATAATTCATTAGCAATTGAGTTACTTCCAAAATTCGGTGAAAAAAATTCAGTCAATGGAATTTTTATTTCAAATCGGGAGAACGGTGAAACTTATGTTTTTTGGAGAAATTTATTTAGCGTTAATTTCATTCGTGCAATGGCTTTGGTTTCCATTGTTATTTTTCTATATTTTCTAATTTTTTCTTTCAAACGTAAGTCAAAACACACTAGTTATTATATCCCTTTCTCCCTACTATGCCTTATTTATCCTCTAAGTTATCTAAATAATATTATCACTTTTAATTTTTCAGATACTTTACTTTTAGAAAAAATTTCCCGTTCTGGTTTAGCTGTCTGGACTTATCTGACCCTAATTTATATTTTAGAATTTACGAAAGTTTTCAAAAAATATAAAAAACAGATTACTGGTGGAATGGCAACTCTCTATTTGCCGTTCTTAGTTTTGGGTTGGCTTCCGGATACGGTTTCAAAGGTAATTGAATTTAATATTAAATATACATCCATTCTCTCTGTTTTCACAATTATTTTTGCGATTGTGGTTTGTTTTATTTTTGTTTATCGAACAAAAACTAAATATGGAGGGATTCTTGTATTCGTATATTTACTTACCATTCCTTCTGGTATCTATGATTTCTATTATTTCACAGTATTACAATCAAAACCTTATGCGTTGCTAACACCCTATATAATGTTTTTAGTTATAATTGTTTTTTTCTTTATAGTCTCTTGGCAGCAGTCAGAAGTTTATAAATTGGCATTACTACAATCCAATGAACTAAAACATATCAATGAAAATCTAGAGATTATAATCTCACAGAGAACAGAAAAACTACGTGTGAGCGAAGAGCGATTATCCCTTGCACTTTTGGCAACATCTGATGGACTCTGGGATTGGAATTTAGAAACGGATGGTGTCTATTATTCTCCAGCTTGGCTCTCTATGCTCGGATATAGAGAGGAAGAATTGGAAAAAAAATTATCTACCTTCGAGAAATTAATTCATCCAGATGATTTGGGAAAAGTAAAAACTTATATAAAAGAATTTTTAAATAAAAAATACCTCCGCTTTGAAATTGAATTTAGAATGATTCATAAGAACGGAACAATTCTTATTATCCTCTCACGCGGTATAAAAGAATTTGACAATCATACAGGTAAAGTGCAACGTTTAGTTGGAGTACATAAGGATGTAACAGAAATCAGAACGGCAGAAATACAAATTAAAAAGCTTTCTGTTGCTGTTGAACAGAATCCCGCTACAATTTTTATTACTGACATCAAAGGAAATATTGAATATGTAAACCCTAAATTCACTGAGCATACAGGATTTTCGATTGAAGAGGCAAAAGGAAATAATCCGCGATTGCTACAATCCGGAAAAACTCCCGTGAGTGTTTACAAAGAACTCTGGCAAACAATTAATTCTGGCAAAACTTGGAATGGAGAATTCATAAATAAAAAGAAAAATGGAGAAGAATTTATTGAAAATGCAATCATTGCTCCTATATTTGATGAAAATCAAAATATAATGAACTTCATTGCAATTAAAGAAGATATTACAGCACGTAAAATTGCAGAACAAAAATTAATCGAAAGCGAAGAGAGATATCGAAGTTTGATTAACGGTCTAGGAGAGATGATATATCGTTTATCAGTACCGAGCGGTAAATACGAATATGTCAGTCCATCTGCAATGGATATATATGGATATTCATCCCAAGATTTTATTGAAAATCCTTTATTAATTATGCGATTAATTCATCCTGAATACGCAAAGTATTTTTATGATATTTGGTTGGATCTATTACATGGCAATGTTCCACCTTTATATGAATATAAAATTATTGATAGATATGGAAATGAAAAATGGATACAACAATCAAATAAACCAATACTGAGTAAAGAAGGAAAAATAATTGCGCTCGATGGTCTTTGTCGCGATATTACGCAACAAAAAAATGGAGAAATTAAAATATTAAAACAACAAGAAGAATTAGAAAAGCTAAATGAATTCACTCGAATCATTAACTCAAATTCTAATATTGCAAATATCTTAAAAGATATATATTCCTATCTCAGAGAGGAAACCGGTTTTGAAATCGTTTGGATTTTATTGGTCACTAAAAAAAAGGATAAACTTTATTCTGCTGAAAATCTTTCCGTTTATGATTCAAAAATTGAATTTGATAAAGATTTTTTCCTAAACTTTAGAATGAAGTTAAATGAATCTCTTGGAGTTTTGTATCAGACTTACAAAGATAAAACTCCTTTTTATTGTCCCGACATTGCGCTCTCGAAAAGAAAAATTACAAATCATTTTGACGGAAAAGAATACAAATTACACCAAACTGATTTTAAAATACAAAGAAAAGGTTTATTAAAATCAATGCTTCAGTTTCCTTTGATACTTCAAAATGAAGTGATTGGAATTATCAATCTTACTGCACATTCTAAAAATGTAGAGATAAGTCCTTCGGGGATAAATAAAATTATGCGCTTTGCTGATCAAATCGCTGGTGTGATCTACAATGCACGTTTACTAGAAGAATCGGAAGAAGCAAAAAAAGAAGCCGAGATGGAACAAAGAATCGCAGAGTTAGCAAGAACAGAAACAGAACAAGAAAAAATAAAATCCGAAAAATTACTCCTCAATATTCTACCAGAAGAAATTGCAAAAGAATTAAAGGAACAAGGAACTACAAAACCAGTGTTTTATGATTCTGTATCTGTAATGTTCACCGACTTCAAAGGATTTACAAAAATTGCAGAAAAACTAACACCAACTGAATTGATTACTGAATTGGATGGATGTTTTTCTTATTTTGATTCTCTCATGGAAAGATTTAATTTGGAAAAACTCAAAACAATTGGAGATAGTTATATGTGTGCCGGCGGAATTCCAATGACAAATACTACACATCCTATCGACTGCGTTTTAGCGGCACTTGAAATTCAAGCTATGATGTTCCAAGTAAAAAAACTAAAAGAAGGACTTGGGCATCCCTACTGGGAGTTACGCCTCGGTATCCACACAGGACCATTAATTGCGGGAGTAATTGGAGAAAAAAAGTTTACCTATGATGTTTGGGGGGATACAGTTAATATTGCGTCTAGAATGGAGTCGAGTGGCATTGCTGGAAAAGTTAATATTTCGAGTGCAACCTACAACCTTGTAAAAGACTTTTTTGATTGTGAATACAGAGGAAAAGTGCAAGCCAAAAATAAAGGGGACGTCGAAATGTATTTTGTAACAGGAATCAAAGAAGAACTAAGTGTAAATAAAGACTGTCGCAATCCATCCAATCAGTTTTGGAACTTATATGAAAAAGTAAAGAATATGTAAAATCTAACATTTTACTTTACGAAAGTATACAGAAGTTAAATTGAATTTCGATAAAAGAAATTTTTCAGACATAGCTCGGCTGTTGGGCTTTAGCGGGTCGATTAACCTGATTTACAAGATCAATAATCCCGAAAACCCATTTAGCTTGTTGTATATAAATATAATCTAGACGAAATACTAGACACTATTTAAAAAATAAGTTCTGAGATTTACAAAAAACTTGTATATTTTGTATTTTGATTTTAAATGATTGTAAGGTAGGATTTTATTTCTCTGATGAAAAAGTTTATTTTACTCCTTTCTTTTTTTAGAGCGTGTCTTAGAAGATGTTTTTCTATTCATAAAAGTCAAACTCCAAGAGCCTCTAATATCCTTTTCAGACAGGTTCTTATAGTTTACTCTTTGCAAAAAAAATTTGCGAGCTTTCAATATAAAAATATATGCGCGGTTGCAAAGATTACACAATTCGGGATGCGTTGTATTTTAACAATTTGTTTATTTATTTTTACTCAATGTGAACTGACACAAGATGCAGATTGTAAAAAACAAAAAGACGATGAACAAAAATGCCTAAGAGCATTTACCTTATTTTGTAGCGGAAATCGTACAATGGCTGAATGCGATGGTGGTGTAAATTCTATTATTTTTATCGGCACTGTTTGCAAATTAGATGCACCTTGCAAATCAAATACAGATGATGTTGTGTCTGACAAAATTCAGACAGGAAATACAAAATGAAATTTCACAAATTAAGAATTAGAAAAGGGATGACCTTAATTGAGATAGTAGTTGTAGTCTCAATCTTAGGACTACTGATGGCGCTCATGGCGACCAGTATTTCTGGACTCATTCGCCCCTCTGCAAAAGATACAACCGATAAAATGAAAGCAGGACTTTTTTATTCTTATCAAACCGCCATCATTGGAAACCAAACTGTGCTATTTGAAATTGATATGGAAAAAAATAAATACACCGCATCCAAAATCATTCGCGCCGATGAAGGACTTCAACATAAAAAAGTTTTAGAAGTGAGTTTACCATCGAATAACCGCGTTGTGGATGTTACCGATTTACGTGGTGTAAAATATGAAACCGGTGTGTTAGTAATTCCATTTACTCACGACGGTGTTGCGGGTGATTATAATATTCATATTGGGGAAGATGCGAATTCAATTAATAAAACAGTTTTACTTTATAGATACAACGGAAAGATTGTAGTGAAGAATGGGGAAGTGAATAGAACCTCAGGCGCAGGACAAGATAGTACGTTTCGAATCAAGGAATCAGATGAAGATAAATAGAATTAGGCGCGGCTTTACTTTAATTGAAATTTCTATTGCACTCGCCATTGCTGCTAGTGCAATTGTATTTACGTTCTCTCTCATCAGTAAAGGTCTTTCTTTACAACGACAATCAATTACCCTTACGAATGCCGTATTTCTTGCTAAAATCAAAATGGCACAAATTGATGCAAGCCCCAAGTTAGAAACAACTAGTTCCAAGGGAGAGATTCCAGGGTATGAAGGTTATAGGTATGAAACAGAAATCAAAGAAGAGGAACTTGATCTTTTAAAGCTTGCCGAACAAGGCGGAGAAAAAAAACAAAAGTCAAATCCAGATGACTTACTCGGCTCCAATGCAAATTCAAAAATGGATGACCTTTTAAAGAAAAGAGGAAAATCCTCCGCTTCAAAGACAGGTGGGGTAATAAAGGTTTTCCGCATTAAGGTTAATATTTATTTTCCGTCTGGCTATGGGGAAAAAGTGTATGCCGTTGAAACAATTAAATCGAGTACATTTTAAAATATAGGTTATTTATGATTATGCGCGCAAAATTTAGAAGAGGGATGACTTTAATTGAGCTTTCGATTGTAGTTGCTATTTTAGGCGTAATTTTTAGTGGCATCTTTGGTGCTTATTATGCGGCTCTAAAAATTTCGCGGGATTCTGATCCGAGAGGTGGGACTACTCGTAAAGAAATTTTTTTCGCTCTTGAAAACCTACGTTCTACTTTTTCTCAAACCTTTTATGTTCAGGGGCATAAACGTCTTATCTTCGAAGCCAAAAATGAATCTACTACAAACGGTCGAGCGGATACTGTCACATTTGCCGCTAATCATACTAACTCAGAAGAAACTGGTTCACCTGCCATTCGAGAAGTTAGTTATTTTTTACGCCAGATGTGCGAAGACTGTGAGCATTATTATCTCATGCGCCGCGAAGACGAAATGGTGGATATTGATCCTCGAACTGGTGGAACTGAACATGTAATTTTATCTCATGTCAAAAGTTTCCAATTAAAATATTCCCAGCGCGGCGACAAATGGCAAGATGAGTGGAGCACTCTTGAATTACAAAAAATTCCAAAACTAATTCGAATTGAACTAGTAGCAATAGTTGGCGAAAATGAAATTAAATATGAAACTCTTGCTTACCCAGGAATATTTTTTAAATAAAAGTTATTCAAACACTTGATCGATTCCATCCATTTGAATATTAAGTCCAAGTTTTTTCATGGTAGTTTTGTTTACAGTTAGAAAAGTACCAATGATCGGGGAAATTCCTACTTCAGATGGTTTTTGTTTATCTTCTAGAATTTGCTGAGATTTAATTGCGAGCTGTGAGCCAATGGTTGAATAGTTGGGAGAGGTACTAAAAAGTGCACCTGCTTTTACAAATTGCTCTGAGTAAACAATGAAACTTTTTTTATCTGAAATAGTGCTATCAACTAAAAATAAAAAACTCTCTTCTGTAATCACTTTGGGATCAGGAATCATCCAGAGAGCTTGGATATATTTCTTAAGCGAATTGTATTTTGCTGGAACATCTTCTGCGTTATTAGTTTCGGAAATAGAAAGATTGATATTTGCATTTTGTAATCTTTCTTTATTTTCTCGAAGATTAGATAGGTGATCTCGACTGGAAATAACTCCATAGTTATTTACTTCTCCAAAATAATTTTTAAAGTTATAAAAAACTGTTTCGGGCGGAATATTAAGAGAAACCCCTGCAATATTTCCATATTTTTCAAGATGAAATTTTTGGTAGTCCAGAACCATAGCAAATAATACAGGAATTTCTGTAATTTTACCAGCAACACTTTCTAGAGATTTAGAACCAATACAAAGAATTAAATCTGGTTTTAACTTTCGAAGTTTAGCGGGTAACTGGTCTATATCCTCGTAATTTCCATCTAGGTTGAGACTTAAAAATTGGTATTCGTTTTTTCCCTCTTCCATGAAGGAATTTTTTACAACCTCAAAACTAGAAATTTGTTCAGATAATAAAATAAAAACTTTTTTCTTCCCCGGATGAAATTTCATTGTATCGATTACTCGAACGGGTGACTGACAATTTAGAGTGAACATTAAAAGGAGGAACGCAAGGTATTGTAATCGCATATTAAGGCACACCACTCAACGTCTTTTTATTATCGGAAATATCATCAAAGTTCATCATATTGATAAAAGTAGAGCCATTAGTATCGCTTTTTATCTTCTTCATATACTCTGTCAATTTATTTATTAGATCTTTATTCGTACTAAATTTTGTAGAGACTCCAAGGGGTAAAAAAATACTTTTCGTTGTAAAAATAGTATTTATATTCTGTGAATCGGTTGGATCTAATTTTCTAAAAGCTTCGATGCTATTTTCTGCGACTAGTGCTGCATCTGCCTGCTTAAATTTTAATGCCATTAATGCATCCATATCTTTGGGAACAGTTAGAATTCTCCAATTTCTCTCTCCACCTGTAAGCTCTTTTGTAATCTCTTTAGGTAAGGCTGAAGTAACTACTTTATTTTCGAGGCTATCCAATGTTTTAATATCTGGGTTCATAGTAATTATTTTTTTTACGTAAAAATGATTTTCCTTTGATAGAAAAATAAAATATGGTTTAAGTCCAAGACTTGCTTTTTGACGCGAATAATACAAGGACTGCACGATCATGAATTGTGGTTTTAATCTTTCCATTTCAGTTGCTAGAATTTGTTCACTTGCAATCACCCAGAAATTAATTTCGGGAGATAAGGATTGAAAATATTTGTTCCCCTCTGATTGTAGACTTGTAATATTTCTTAAATTCCCATCTGGATCAAAGTAAATGATATTAAATTCCTCTGATTGAATAGAAATATTTATTAGAAGAGTAAGGGAAATTATTTTCAAAAAATTTTTCAATTTATTTTTTTCTCTGAACTTTTTATCAATAAAAACAAGTTTAAAGAGAGAATGCAAGGAAAAAATCCTTGTCATGAAATATTGTAATCCCATGCTAGATAAAGTCTATTTTATATAAATATGAAACAAATTCCTTGGATATCTTCCCTCTTCAGAGAAAGTAAAAGTATAAAGAGTAAACTGACTCTAACAATTTCCTTCATTGTAATTTTACTGATCACCATATCCAGTATATTCTTTACAATCATGTTAATGTCTCAACTAAAACGTTCGCTAGTAAAACGAGGAGTAATGATAACTAGGAGTATGGCTTTAGTTTCCGAAAACCTCATTGCAAGTTTCAATTTCTCTGAGGTAGAAAAAGGAGCAACTGAACTCGTTGAGAATGATATTGAGATAGTCTATGTTATCCTTGAAAGCGAAGATGGAAATGCAATTGTAAGCCGAGATAAAACAGTAAAGAATGGTGATAAAAATTCTAGTCTAGATCGAGTGATTTCCGAATTAAAAGCCGAAGAAGATGGAAACGTGCAGAATATGGAAATCCGAATGATTGATCACAACGATCTGGAATGTATTGATGTAATGTCCTATGTAAAAGCGGGCGATCGAATTATCGCAAAACTTCGGATTGGACTCTCCACAAAGTATCTCAACTTATCTCTCTATAAAAGTGTTTTTATTGCCTTTCTAATGATTGCTGGTTTTAGTATAATGGGGGTATTTATCAGTATCCGCTTCTCCCTCCATTTTTCTACACCAATTTTGAATTTAAAAGATGCCGCCGAAGAAATGGAAAATAAAAACTTTGATCATAAAATTGAAGTTTTGTCAAATGACGAAATCGGACTTTTGGCAAATGCATTTAACGAAATGCGGGTAAGTATTAAAACTTACAGTTCGTCTCTAACTGAACTCAATCAAAACTTAGAAAAAAAAGTAGAAGAGCGCACACGGGAACTCCAAAATGTTTTGCATGAAGTAAATCTTTTACATGAACAAAAAAAAGGAGATTACTACTTAACGGCTAATCTACTTCAGCCTCTCATCGGAAATTTTATCGAAAATAAAAATGTTAAAATCGAATATTTTCTAGATCAAAAAATGAAATTTGAATTCAGAAAATCTGCATCTGAAATCGGAGGAGATTTTATTTTATGTGATACTTTAAAATTAGGGGATAAAGACTATTTATTTTTTTGCAACGCAGATGCCATGGGCAAATCCATGCAGGGCGCGGGTGGTGCTTTAATTTTTGGTTCGGTGATTCGATCTATTTTAAATCGTACTCAATATTCAGGAAATCTCTTGCAGATGAATCGACCCGAAGAGTGGCTAGAAGATTGTTATGTAGAACTTGTAAAAGTTTTTTATTCTATGCAGGGCACAATGAGTGTTTCTTGTATCATGGCTTTACTCAATGACGAGACTGGTAGAATTTTTTCCTTAAATGCGGGTCATCCTCCGATGGTTCTATACCGAGATGGGAAAGCTGATTTTTGGGAAGAAGGAGAAGCAAATCAAAAAATTGGAGAAAGTTTTGTTTATGAAAAAATTCATAATAACAATTTAAAGATTGGAAGAAACCAGTTACAAAAAAATGACATTCTCGTTTTCGGATCGGATGGAAAAGATGATATTTTACTAACGAACACAGAGACAAATGCGAGAGAAATCAACTCGAACGATCATTTATTTCTCGAATGTTTAGTGGAAGCAAAGGGTGATATTCATAAAGTACTACCATCCATCCTAAAGAGAGGCATTTTGATGGATGATATATCTCTTCTGAGTATAACTTTACAAGAACCTAAAGCATTATGAGTTTGTTGTAAAAAATCTTACTCGGCACTTATTTCTATAACTTGATCAAGTTAAATGCATCGCCGAAAGAAAATTTTATCCTGCTAATTTATCAAAATGTTTATAATTATAGCTAAAATCTTTTCTGAATTCGTCAGGAGTAATTCCTTTTTCTTTTAACTCGCGCTGGAACATTTCTCGTTTTGAAATATATCCATCGTGAAGAGGTATTTCAATCTTAGCCACTGTCTCTTTATATTTATCACTGGAGTAAAGACTAAAACTATGTTTATTGATTCCTGATTGATCCAGCAAAATTCCAACCATCGTAATTCCCATTCCGGCTCCCTCAGTACTATCTCCGTATTCCATAAAAAAATCAATGAGACTTGAGAAACTAGTCGCCTTCTGGAATTTATCACGAATTCGTGTTTCCTCAATGGGAAGTAGTGGAAAATTATTTTTTACTTTAATATTTAAAACATCTTTTGTATAATAGAAAGTAGCGGTCACTGGAAGATCGTATTTTTTAAATAAAGGTTTGTAATTAATGATTTTGTCTTCGGTAAGATGCCCTTTGAATTCATTAAGACCTTTATCATAGTCGTCAGGATTATTTATATCCAGACCCAGGTCTTTAAAAAGTACACGTTTTAAATTCGCTTTGGTAGCATTGATTACAAGTTCTTTGGCTGCGGAATAAGAGATTTCCATTAAATCGATTCTGTTAAATTTCTCAAGGATTGAGGATGCGATAATTTTTAAAATATTCTCCCCATAGTCGCTTAAAAGATAAGTTTTCATGCTGAGAATATTGTTTTTGTTAACTGCGTCTTGAACGATTTCTTTAATTTCTGTTTCTGTTTTTTTCAAAGCAAATTACCAGCTTATGAGATATTTTTGAATAGATGCAGAGATAATATTTAGGTCTTTTTGGGAGTCAAGTAATTATTTTAGTTTCAATTTTAGGAAATTATACATATATATACCGATTCTTTGAAACACGTTGCATTGGTTTAGACCATGCTTGCAATTGTTTTTCGAATTGCTGAATATGAAATTGGTGACTTTTGAGCTCCATTTTCAAATCGGATCTGATTTTTTGGGAAAGGGGTTTTGTATCGGTTAATTTAGAAAATCCCCATTCTACTCGTTTTCTTGCTTTTCGGATTTGGGCACGAAGGGATTTCAACTGGCTTTTGTATTCAGATTGGACATTTAGAATCTGGGACACACTTATTTCTTCGGAAAAATCACCCGTTTGGATATTCGAAATAGCAAGCATTGTCTCTAAACGCTCTAAATCCTTGGCTTTGTAGGCTTCTTGGACTTCATGCCAAAGAGACTGCATATACGGAGTAATTTCCGCTTGGTAATCGGGGTGGAGTTTTCGAACCAAGATTCGGTAAATGTTCTTGATACGATCTTCGACACTGGTTTTAGGATCCACTTCGTCCGTCTCTGGATTTTTACTTTTTCTGCCAAGGACATCTTCCTTGAAGCGTTCAAACATAAAATCATAGAATCCTTTATCTTTCATTTTGCTTTTGATGGAAGGATTTGCTTGGATAAAGAATTCAAACATCATCCTTAGCTCTTCTTCGGAAGGTTCTTTTCCATCTCCAAAGAATTCGCCATCTTCTTCCTCATCCTCAAAGTCCTCCTCTTCATCAAAAAAATCTTTTCCATATTTTTCTTTCCATTTCCGTTTTTGCTCGCGCTCTCTCTCTGCCGCTTCTTCATCAAGGGTGCGGTATTTTTCTGGATTTGCTTTTCTGTCCATAACTAACTTATAAGCCTCGTAGGGGGACATATCTCGTTTCATCATCCAATACCTGATTTCTTGGAGGGTAGAATTGAGGTCTTGTGCTTTTGCGTGCGCCTCTCGGATTTGGGATAGGTCTGAGCCAAAGCTTTGGTTGTACCATTGCTCGTAACTAGGTACATCCACACTCTGAAACTCTTCCCACTCTTGTTTTGCTTTTTCTAGGTCTTTGATGGTTCGTTTGCAACCCTGAATGTATTTCTTTCGAACTTTTGTTTGTTCAATTACTACTAAGGCTCTGGTCTCTTCTTTCCTCTTTTCTTTTGTATGAAAGGAATAGCGGAGGTTTACTTTGGATTCCTGCTTTTTTCGGCGACTGGTAACTCTCATATTATGTCTCGATAAATAGTAAATTGATTGGCTTAGGGATTTTGCAAGGAAATTTTTCAATCGGATGACTATATATTTCCATGCAAAGAATATTTCTTGTCTTTTTACGACATAATATTTTTTCTATTGTCGAGACAATAAAACCCATGAATACTACTAAGCCCATTGTAAACCTAATTGATTACAGCAAAAATCCATTTAATCTAGCCATCGCAAGTGCTAGAACCTGTTACTCTTCTAAAGGAATTTTACTTCCAGAAGATATGGTGAAATCCGAAAAGTCCATCGAGATTCGGGACCGTGTTGCCAAGTCTACCAAGAAGGCAGGACATTTGACGACTAGACAGCATCCGCAGTTTATTTTTACCATTGATAAAGTTTCGCGACAGTTTGTTTGGTCGTTTTTACATTCGCATCCGTTTTATAATTCCGAACAAGTAAGTCAGAGGTATGTGGAAGTTAAACGAGAAAATTATTATATTCCAGAATCTCTCGAAGGACGTGAGCTAGAGCTTTATTTGGATGCTGTCAATTATAGTTCAGATGCGTACTTTGATTTTATCGAGCGGCTAAATCCTTATATTGCGAAGGAATACTTTGCCATTTACAAAGCCCGCGCCAATTACCCTGAAAAATGGCAAGACCCCATTAAGAAAAAAAGTTTGGAAGTTGCCCGTTACCTTTTGCCGCTCGCGACTCATACCTATTTATTTCATACGATTAATGGTCTCACACTTCACAGGTATCATAGACTTATGAATACCTTTGATGTTCCAGAAGAGCAGAGAATGGTTGTTAGCCAGATGATGGAAGCGGTTAAGGGGATTGATCCGCTATACGTGGAAGAAATGGATGATCCAATTCCTTTAGAGGAAACAACGGAATATAAGTTTTTTCAAAATGTATTTTCTTCCAACTCACCCTACAACAAGTCTTATGCGAAAGAATTTTTAGAAGAGTTTGATTCGGATATGGTTGGCAGATACTCTAGAGTAGTCGGTCATAATGAAAATGCCTCTGAGTTACTTGCCTCTGCTGTTCGTGCTGTCGTTGGTGCGTCTAAGTCGAGACTAAGTGACGCAGATGCGGTTAAATTAGTATTATCCCCACTGGAAAATAATCATCTTACTTCTACTTTGAATGAAACTACTTTAAGTCCTATTTCTCGTGCTTTGTCGCAAGTGCATTATACTTTCAAAAAAAGAATTTCTCACACCGCCGACAGCCAAGACCAACGCCATAGAATGGTTCCGGGCGCTCGTCCTGTTTTACTTGCCCAGTATGCGGGTAAGGCTGATTATATCACACCTGTGGTTATTGAGAAGTATCCGGTGTTACATGAAGAGTATATTAAACGTATGAATGGAATTTTTGAGCGAGTCAATCGTTTCCTCGACGAATGTAAAAACAAAGAGCACGCCACTTATCTTTTTCCAAATGCTATTCCAATTCGATTCTATGAAAGTGGGGACTTACTAAACCTACATCACAAGTGGAGATCTAGGCTTTGTTATAATGCGCAGGAGGAAATTTTCTACGCATCTTTAAATGAAGTCACAGACGTAGAAAAAGTAAATCCCGAAATCGCGCGTTGGATCAAAGCTCCCTGTGGTGTAAGACAAATGGGTGAACAAAAACCATATTGTCCAGAAGGAGATAAATATTGCGGAGTCCAAGTCTGGAAACAAGAAGTCAAAGATTATAGTCGGGTCATATAGCAGATTACCACCGATGGACACCGAGAGCACCGATAAATGCCGATGGGATTAATTCCGTTATCGTATCTTTTATCGTTCTGTTATCTGTGTCCATCGGTGGTAATCTTTTAAAGCCATCCGTGGTAAAAAAAGGAAAATACAATGAACATATCAGAAGAAAGACAAAGAGAATTAGTTCAGTATCGAAGGGCTATTCATAGTAAGCCGGAGCTGAAATATGAAGAAGAGAATACGGCTGCGTTTGTGAAGGCGCATTTAGAGAAATTGGGACTTAGTTTTCAAGATAAGATCGCGAAGACTGGAATTGTTTCTCTCATTGATTCGGGTATTCCGGGTAAAACGCTGTTAGTCCGTGCTGACATGGATGCTCTTCCCATTCACGAAGAAAATACTACTGATTATATTTCTCAAAATCCAGGTGTCATGCACGCTTGTGGTCATGATGCGCATACGTCAGTTCTCATGGGACTTGCAGAAGAAATTAAACAAGATATCAGGTCTATTATCCCCAGAGGCAAAGTGCTATTAGTCTTTCAACCTGCCGAAGAAGGAGGAAGTGGTGCAGATAAGATGATAGAGGAAGGAATTCTCGACAAATACAAAGTAGACGCTTGTTTCGCTTTACATGTTTGGAATCACGTTGATATAGGCAAAGTGGGAGTAGTCGATGGAACTATGATGGCATCTGTCGATGAATTTAAAATTACAGTTACGGGCATCAGTGGACATGGGGCAATGCCACAACATACAGTGGATCCGATCATTGTATCTGCACATATCATCACTGCACTTCAAACAATTGTGTCTCGCTCAGTGGACCCTCTTGAGCCTTGTGTGGTTACAGTTGGAACTATTCACGGGGGTAACGCGTTTAACGTAATAACAGAGTCTGTTGTAATGACTGGAACTGTGCGAACGTATTCGAAAAAAGTCTATGAAGAAGTTCCAGAGAAGTTAAAAAAAATTGTAACTGGTATTGCAGAAAGTTTTGGTGCGAAAGTTGTAATCAACTACAAACGAGTAGATAAACCAACGATCAATGATCCAGCTATGGCGAATATCGTTCGACAAGCGGCTTACGAAGTTTTAGGAAAAGATTCTGTTACAGAAGAAGAAGTACGCACAATGGGAGGAGAAGATTTTTCTGCCTTTCTTATGAAAGTTCCCGGCTGTTATTTTTTTATTGGCTCTCGTAACAAACAAAAGGGGTTTGTAAATCCACATCACAGTTCTAAGTTCGACATTGATGAAGATGCGATGGGCATTGGACTAACGGTTCTAAAAGAGATTGTCCGTATCTACTTAGAAAAGAACTAATTTATTTTTCTTTTTTCTTGAAAGAAAACTTTACTTCCTATAAAAATAAAGTTGATTAAATACCCTAGGCAAAAAATAATACCATTAAACCATAAGGAGACATTTAATGAATAAAATTATCGCTTCATTACTAGTAGTATTAATTCTCAGCTTAGGATATTGCTCTTCAACACCAGAAGAAACAACTCCACCTGCTGAAACAAAAGCAGCTGAACCAGCACCTGCACCAGCACCTGCTAAAACACCTGCTAAAACACCTGCTAAAAAATAATTAGTTAACTAATAATTAATTAAATACTGGACGCGGATAATTCGAAAGAGTTATCCGCGTTTTTTATTTCTGCTTACGTTTAATGTAAAACTCAGATTCTTTGGATTTTATAAGTTGATTGCCAGTTAGAAGAGACCAAGAGAATAACGCATCTTTTATGCCAGATTCTTTTGTTTTGAGTTTTAAAATATTCCCCGGATTTAAGTCTGATATTTTTTTCTTAAGTTGAATTAGAATTTCTCCTGCACTTAAATTTCCTGTATCCCATTCCGAATGAAAGTAAATATCAGAGTTCTTCATAAATTCTCTTAGGAATTTCTCAATCACTTGGTTTACATGATAAGGCTTTTCTCTATGCACCCAATGATTTGCTTGTATATATTGAAAATCAGCATTTATGAAATAATCTTTCGTTTTCTCATAAATCATTGGAGAGAGTGCCGCATCATTTTCGGGGACAATAACCGTTATCGGTAAAGTTACTTTTTCTAAAGGCAAATCAGGTATATCCGCTCCCGCATTTTTAAGAATCTCCCTGTACAGTCCTATATTTCCAATAGTGCGCTCTAAAATTTTTTCTTTGTCGAATTGAAACATTTCATCTGATTCAGGAACGTTAGCCGCTTTCAAAACTGCTTTCCAGATGGAAGATCCCAAAGTCTTCCAAATTAATTCAGGTAAAGCAGGGATTTGAAACAAAAGTATGTACCAAGATCTTGCAATTTGGTCTATAGACTTTTGCATTTCCGCTAAATTCCAACTGAATAATTTACCAAATACATTATTATAAAAAAGTTTAGGATGCGGACAGCTTATCGAGGTAAAAGTAAAAACTTTTTTGAGATAAATAGGATCTGAAATATAACACCAGGAAATTACAGCACCCCAATCGTGACCAACTAAATGAACTTTTCCATTTCTACCGACTAGAAATTCAATTACATTATCTAAATCTTCTAAAAGATTCTGCATATTAAATGCAGTTGGAATTTTTTCTTGAAAGGAATTTTTGATTCCACGCAAATCAAATGCAGCAACTCTATATTTGTCTTTAAAATATTCAAATTGTTTTACCCAACTCGAAGAAATATCAGGGTATCCGTGTATAAAAAGAATAGTTTCCTTTCCGTCTTTTTCATCAGCAGCAAGAACATGGAGTTTTATATTGTCTGAATCAATGAAATAGGATTTCATGATTATTGTGTAACCTCGGCTAATATGACTGTAATATTATCATGTCCTCCGCTATCTTTGGCAGCATCGATTAAATTATCAATCACTACTTCAAGGTCATTGCTACTTTCTAGAAGCAATTGCATTTCTAAGTCACTAATCATTCCATTAAGCCCGTCGCTACAGAGTAGAATTTTATCCCCAGCTTGCACATTTTCTGAGTAATCAACCGGAATGATTGGTTCAATAGACCCAATTGCCTGTGTAACTGCATTTCTCTGTGGATGTATCATAGCTTGTTCGGGAGTAATAATTCCCAGCCGAACTAATTCCGAAACAAAGTTTTGATCTTCGGTAATTTGGAGAAGAGTCTTATTTCGGTAGATGTAAAGTCTGGTGTCACCAATTTGAGATATAGAAAGTCTGTTTCTCTTTAGAACGACAACTGTCGCCACAGTTCCCATTCCCATAAGTCCTGGATTGAGTTTAATCATTCGATGGCATTGATCGTGAGAAACCAAAAGACATTCTCTTGCTGCTGCTTCTGGGATTGCAGTTTTATTAGCACGCATGTATTTGGCTGATTCCGTTACCATAATTAGGGAAGCTGTCTCGCCGGCTACTGCCCCACCCATTCCATCAGTCACCAAAAGTAATATACCATCTTCGGTGGAAGTCGGATTTTTTATATCTCCCTCTTCCCCTGTGGCAATATTCATTATCAGGAAATTGTCTTCATTGTTTTCCCGAATGATACCTATATCCGTTTTCCCAAAAGCCCTGATATTCATGTATTTAAGTTATGATTGAATCTAATTCATTTGAGACAACATTTTTATATAAATAAATACAGAATTATGTTTGCAGAATGCCATAATATTCCAATACATCGAACTTAGTCAATTTAGGGAAAAAAAATGAGAGAAAATATAAAAATCACTAGAAATAAACAGGGAGTCCCAAAGGTAAAAGCCAATTCCATACAAGACTGTATGTATGCTTTGGGGTATATTCACGCAGTGGATAGGGGTATGAATATGATGTTCATGAAAACGTTAGGTAGAGGTAGACTTTCTGAGCTTTTAGATTCAAGTGATACTTCTCTCGCTATAGATACTTTTTTTAGAAAAATGAATTGGTATGGAAGAACCAATAAACCTTTAAATGAAATAGAGCCTGAATTTAAAAATTGGCTAGAATCCTACTGTGCAGGTGTAAATGAAGGTTTTGATAAAACTTACCCGCTTGAAATGAAATTACTCGGTGTCCCAAGAGAGACTTGGACAGTTGAAGATAGTCTATTGATTTCGAGAATGATAGGATATTTAACATTAGCCCAGTCCCAAGCAGAGATAGAACGACTTTTCATTGAAATGGTGCAAGCGGGTATAAGTAAAAAACATCTAGAGGAGCTATTTCCGAATATCCTCGCAGGAGCAGATTATGAATGGATAAAAAAAATTCATTTAGAAGACAAAATAATTCCCCCCGAAGTTCTATGGGAAATTGGTGCACCTAAAATGATGGCATCGAATAACTGGGTAATCGGGGGTAAACTCACAAAGAGCGGAAAACCAATATTAGCCAATGATCCACATTTAGAAATCAACCGGCTGCCAGCAGTTTGGTGTGAAGTAATTTTAACTACTGGAAATTGGTATGCGATAGGCGCAAGTATGCCGGGAATTCCGGGAATTCTAACTGGTAGAACCAATGACATCAGTTGGGGAGTTACCTACGCATTTGTAGATGGACACGATTCATGGATGGAGCAGTGCAAAGAGGGAAAGTATTTAAAAGAAGGAAAATACAAACCATTTGTAATCAGAAAAGAAACAATTCTGCGCAAGAAAAAAAAGACCGAAGAAGTTACCTTCTATGAAAATGAACACGGGACACTAGACGGAGATCCCTACAAAGAAGGTGTTTATCTATCTTCTTTATGGGCTGGTGTTGAATCAGGTGGTGCTTCGGTGAATGCTGTTTTGTCACTGCTCAAAATCAAAAAAACGAAAGAGGCAATGGAGTCCGTCCGTAACTTAGAGACTGCCTGGAATTTTGTAATTGCTGATTCAGAAGGCAATATTGGTTATCAGATGACAGGAAAAGTCCCTAAACGAAAAAAGAAATCCAGCGGCTTCGTTCCATTTTGCGGTTGGGATAAAAAAGACGACTGGAATGGATTTGAGTCAGCTTCTGATTTACCAAAGTCTTATAATCCAAAAGAAGGATTTTTTGTAACGGCTAATAACGATTTAAACCAATACGGAAAAATAAAACCACTCAATATGGCAATGGGCTCATACCGCGCAGACAGAATAACAAATCTTATCCGCAATGGTTCTAATTTTACGGTAGAGGATATTTGTAAAATGCACTACGATGTATATTCTCTGGAAGCAGAAATTTTTATGAAAATTCTAAAGCCACTTCTACCTGAGACTGAGCAGGGAAATATTCTAAAAAATTGGGATTTGAATTATGATATAGAGTCTAAGGGTGCTTATCTCTTCGAAGTATTTTACAAGGCGCTCTTCAAAGAAGTATTCGGGAAAAAGAATCTAGGAGAGAAACTAATTTCCTTTTTACAAGACGAAACCGGCGTATTCGTTGATTTCTATGACAAGTTTGTGAATATTCTTTTATCTGAAAAATCTATCTGGTTTGGTATTGAAACACGAGAAGCGATTTACAAGAGAGTAGCCGCAGCTAGTTTAAATACTCCAATTAAAACATGGGGAAGTGTACAAGAGATTAATTTTACCCATATTTTATTTGGGGGAAAACTTCCTCGATTCCTAGGATTTGATAAAGGTCCGATTTCTCTCGCCGGTGGACGTGCCACTATTTCGCAGGGACAAATTTACAAAGCAGCCGGTCGCAAAACTAGTTTTGCAGCATCCATTCGAATTATATCAGATATGTCTACTAACGTTTCTATTTCTAATATGCCGGGAGGTCCATCGGACAGAAGATTTTCTCGTTGGTATTCCTCCGACTTAGAAAATTGGATTTCAGGAAAATACAAAACATTATCTGTAGAAGGGGAAGATTTGAAATTTTTATAAAGTAAAAGATTACTACAAAGGAAGGATTTGACTAAACTTGCATAATATTCGAGATGACAGGAATCCCAAATCTCAGGTTATAGTATTCTAAGTAAACTTAAGAACGCTTCGGTTAGCTTACTATGAGCGATAGCGATTGCAGCGGAAATTCCGAATTAGGATATTGCCTTGGGCAAATTCTATATAGCGGAATTGTAGCGGAAAGCGCGGTCGATGGTTTGACTTCGATCATCCTTCACCAAGAAAGTATTGATTTTACAGAATAGTAATTCTAGTTAAATCGGTTGGTGAGCGAAGTCAAACCATCGAATCGCCCAAAAGAAACAACTGGCACGTTCTAATTTAAAAAATAACGAGGATTAGCTCAATGGCTACTGCAACAATCGCTTTAGATAAAGAATCAGCCCTTAAATCACTTGCCGCATCCGGTAATTTGCTCGAAGAAATTACTAAAGGTCTTGCCAATCAGTGTAATGTGAAAGGCTCTATTTCCATTCCTAAAATGGATGAAAATCAATACGTATTCTATCAACTTTCCTGGATGACTGCCGAGCAAAAAATTGCAGAGCATTTTATCAATTATGCTTGGGACTCTTCTTTTGGAACCGGCGAGTTGGAACAAGAAATGGCAATTGTATTTGCCGCTGAAGTGGTTTCGCATATTCGCTCTGAATTAATTTCTAAACCAGTTGAGTATACAACCACACATGAAAAAGTTACCTCGGAATTATTTAATTCTTCTGTAAATACATTCATCCAAGATTCCACAAAAATCGAACACTACTCTCGTATCATCGACACGATTCAAAAAGTTGGTCATGCGGGAGCTTATGGACTCAGTGACGACCATGAATCTTTCCGTGAGACATTTCGTAAGTTTGCGGAAGATGTCGTTAAGCCGCACGCGGAGCATGTTCATAGGGCAGACGATATTATCCCCCAAGATATTATTGATGGTTTAAATGATATGGGTTGTTTTGGTCTTTGTATTCCAGAGACTTATGGTGGAATCCAACCTGCTGACAAGCCGGATAATATCAGTATGCTTGTGGTTACAGAAGAGTTGTCGCGCGGTGGGCTTGGTATTGCGGGAAGTTTAATCACAAGACCTGAAATTGTATCCAAAGCTATTCTAAAAGGTGGAACGGAAGCGCAAAAAGAAAAATGGCTCGCTAAACTTGCAAGCGGAGAAGTCATGGCGGCTGTCGCTGTAACTGAGCCTAACTATGGTTCTGATGTTGCCGGTGTAATTGTTACTGGAACCAAAGTAGAGGGCGGTTGGAAAATCAACGGTGTGAAAACATGGTGTACGTTTGCCGGTTACGCAAACGTCTTGTTAGTCCTCTGCCGCACTGAATCTGATCTTGAATTAAAACATAAAGGTTTATCTATATTACTCGCTGAGAAACCTCGTTTCCTTGGACATAGTTTTGACCATAGACAAGAAGGTGGTGGTCGTATGGAAGGCAAAGCCATTGGAACTATTGGTTATCGTGGTATGCATTCTTTTGAAGTTTCTTTCGAAGATTACTTTGTTCCAGATGAAAACCTTGTCGGCGGCGAAGCGTATCGTGGAAAAGGATTTTATTTACAAATGGAAGGTTTTGCTGGTGGTCGTATCCAAACTGCTGCCCGCGCTAATGGTGTAATGCAAGCCGCTTTTGAAGCAGGTCTACGTTATGCGACAGAGCGACAAGTATTTAAAAAACCAATCTATGAATACAATCTCACTCAATACAAACTGGCTCGTATGGCAATGATTATCCAGGCTTCTCGTCAGTTTACTAACTTTGTTGCTCGTCTCATGGACGACCACAAGGGGCAAATGGAAGCTACCCTCATTAAGTTTTACGCCTCTAAAATTTCTGAATGGGTTTGCCGAGAAGCAATGCAGATTCATGGAGGAATGGGTTACGCAGAAGAATACGCTGTATCTCGTTACTTCGTAGACTCTCGTGTATTCTCTATTTTCGAAGGAGCTGAAGAAGTAATGGCTCTTCGTGTTATTGCTAAAGGGCTTTTAGAAGCTAGATTATAGAACCCGAAAACTTACTTTTCTCTTTTGCGAGACTTAGTGCAATCTCTAAGTCTCGCAAAAGATTTGGACTCCACTGACTCGACTCATACTGAGAAAATATTTCCTTTTCCGCTAGATCGTAAAAACTAAGGTGAACTAGTTCACCTCCCCTAATATGCTTTTTGTTTAGTTTGACTTTAATTTCATTCAGAGAAAAATTATACTTACATAGAGCATTGTACCGATAAACCTCTATTTGTAAATTTTGTTCTTGAATGGAATAGAATTTTATATAATACTTTGACCAAGTTACAAAAAAGTATAAGTTCAAAACCAAGTTGAGAGGAAAAATACCAGTAACCGCAAGCAAAATAAAATAGGGACTGTAAAACAAAAAGAATATAAATAAAGGAATACTGATTGCAGAAAGAATAAATAAAAACTGACCCTTTTCATATAATCTTCTTTCAAACGATTGAACAGGAAGATCCAGTCGATTTACTATTTCTCTTTCTTTTGCTGGAAGATTTTCTTTTTTCTTTCGAAATGGATTCGATAATAGTAGTGCTGCTGAATAAAAAAGCATCCAGTGTCCCGAAAATCCTTTTACTTCTCGCCTTCTATATAATTGGTATTCTTCAAATGATAATTCCCTTATTATATTCCCGTGGTTACTTAATATATACTTCCCATCACGAATAGAAGGTCCACCTTCCATTGTCCCCATAAATAAAATAAAATTGAGAATAGCGTAGATGTATAGGATGGATACTATTCCAATCAAATACTTGGGAGACTCCTTATACAAAGTTTTTAAAGGATTGACTCGTCCATCTTCATCTGGCTTATCATTATTTTCAATTAGTAAAAAAATTAACGAAGGAATGAATACGATAAAAACTCCAATATGCAAAATAAAAGGACTAATAGGCAAGTCCTGTACATTTATATCAAAATATAAGGAAATATGTATAACCAAACTTACTACTAGTCCTATAGCGGATAATACAAATAAACCTAGTCTCGCACTTTTCATTGAGGCTTTAATCTTTTCTTTTTTTATTATAATTAATTTTTACTAAAAGGAATAAGGAAAGGTAAGCTCCGAGGAGAATCACAATTAGGTTCACGTTAGATAATTGAATCGTTCCTAGTTTAGGAGACATGAGCCACATGATAATATCTCGTAGAAATGTTTGGAGTGTCGCAAGAATCAAAATTGCACCAAGTCCAGAAATAACAACTGCACCAATAAATCCCCCAATCACTTCTCGTTTAAGGTAAAAATAAAAATACCAGGCAACCATTGTAGAAATTCCAACTATGAAAATAATATCTACAAGTATAGTTAGCGGTTCAGATGTTGTTGCTAAAAAAAAATGCGGCATAACGAATAGTAACCGCTAATTCTATCTCATTGCAAGTATCATAGAAACAATTTCTTCACTTATATCAAGTGTTTTTGCAATTTCAGGAATTGATTGTCTTTTTTTCTTTAAAGAAATTACATTATCTCTAATTTCTTGGACAACTCCGGATAATTTAGGAGGAATTTTTTTAGTTCTTCCTTTTCCTGTTTTTGTTGTAGAAACTGCGGAATTGATTTTAGCAATTTTATCATCTGCCTGCACAAGGAGTTTTTCAATATTACCTTTCATTCCGTTGAGTCTTTCTTCCATAGTGATAATCTGCTTGTGACGAGCAGATAAATCAATCATCATACTTTCTATATGGTGGAACTTAGATTCCATAAGTTTAATATCTGCTGTTTTACTGTTAATTAAGGCAACTTTTTGATCTACTTCAGATACAAAATGATTTAAGTCATTTCGTTTTAATTCAAGAGAAGAAACCTCTTTTGAAAATTTTGCTAGTTGCTCATCTACTACTTTCGTTTTTTTGACTTGTTCTGTTAAAGAACCAGAGATAATATTGAGTTTGCGCTCGAAGCCAGTTATTTCAACTAACTTCTGTTTCACTTCTTCACCAAACTTTTCCATTTGTTTAATTTTAGAATCAACTGTCTGAATTACTTTTCCTTTTTCATTTAGGAAATCTGTTTTTTCTCGATCAAGTAATTTTAATTCCTGTTCTGTCTCACGAATTGCTGTTTCGAGTAAACTAATATTGCTCATAAAATTATTGATACTTTCTTCTTTTGCTTTGATGACTTCAATATTGGTAGACATTTTCCAAAAAGCTTCATCGGATTGGCGAATTAAATTATCCATCACTTCGTTATTCGTGTTAAATTTTTCTACCTTACGAATTTCGTTTTGAATATTTTCTAAAGACTTTTCTAGCTCTTCTTTTTCAGAACCAATTTCAATCAAAAGTTCATGTTTTAGAAGTTCTACAATATTAATTTCACTTTCCAAATCTGCTTTAAAATCATCTTTAATCTTAGTCATTTTAGTCGATGTGGATTCAATGAATTGAGTTCCATTCTCTTTCATCTGCTCTAAGTGTTGGTCAGCTTGCGCTTTTAAAATTATAGACTGATTTTCAATTCTACTATCTAGACTAGAATTAAATTCATCTAACTTTTGTTTATGTTTTTTAATTTCAGAATTAATTTGTTTTTCAAGTTCAACATCTCTTTGTTTTACAAACATTTCTATTTGTTTTTTATTCAAATCAAATGTATCATGTCCTACTTTTTGAATTTGCGCAATAATCTCATTTGATTCAACTTTGGCTTTATTTAATTTATCCTGAATAGTTTTAAATACATTCTCACCATAATTAGCGAGTAATAGTTGTTGTTCGCGATAAAGTTGTGAGTCTAGATTTTGAATTCTGGTTAATAGGTTTAAGAATTCACCCCTACCTCTAAGACTTCCCGATAAACTTTTAGAAAGATTTGTAGAAACAGTAACATATTTTCGTTCACTTGTTTCATCTATTGTTTCTTCTAAGGCTTCTCCGAACTGAGTTTTATAATTTGCATATAGTGCATCAATTTGCTGGCTAAATGTTTCTGTATTAAAAGTATTTTTATCTTTTAATACGATGTCTAATTTCACAATGGTTTCATTTGTTTCTTCACTTGAAATTTGACTAATGATTTGCTGATCCATTTTATACTGGTCTAAAGAAATTACTTTAGAGCTATTTGACATTAGCCCTTCCGACTCTTCTTTCAATTTAGGTGCATAATGATTGTTTATTGTTACAGGCTTTTCTATATCTGTCTTTTGAGTTAGATGGTATTCATGAGGAAGTAAAACAAAATTATTTTTGACAGTAATTGAAAACATTTCCGAGTTAAAAGTAAATGTAGTTTTTACTGTAAGGTTTTGTTTCATGAGAGCATTTTTATATTTATAAAAATTACTTTCATCCAGTTCCTTCTCAATTTTTTCCATTCCTTTTAAGTATTCATTTGGATCGGTAATATCAAGACCTAGTTTTTTAAATAGAATTCGTTTGATATTTGCTTTCGTAGCATTTACCATTAGCCCACGAATAGAATTATAACAAGCCTCCATAGAATCTAATTTGTCATATTTCTCTAAGACCAAGGTTACAATATTTCGAAGAGACTCTTGGCTAGAATCAGTGAGATAGTATGTTTTAATGGTTATCGGTTTATTGCTATTCACTGCTCCGAGGATAACGTCATTATTCACGTCTTTGTTTGTTTTAATTATTTTTACCGCTGCACTCATTTGAATAAAAACCTCTGATTTAGAATTAAAAATGGATAACTATCCCTAAAACTATCGACATAATTTCATTTCGTCTCATAAGGATTTTTCTAAAAAGTAGGGAAATAAATGAGTATCCGTCAAACCACAATAGGGTTTGATGATTTTTTCTGACATAATTCCGGTATTTTACCGAAAATTTAATAGGAAGTCTGAATTTTCTTGGCTTTATTCTTCTAAAGATTAGAAATAGAGCTGAAAAAAGTTTTTATAAACAATGTGACATATTTAATCTATCGGAAACCAATCCTAATTTTTCTTATCATTTTTTTATTTTCATAAAGGATTTTAAAGTTCAAATTGCTATTATTCATTTACCCAAGGATTATGGCGATAATAGTATAGAGTATCTATGAAAATCACCAAAGACGGAATCGAATTTTCGGAATTAAAAGAATTCACTAAATTTATCATAAATTTAGATTTACTGGGAACTATTCAGCTACGAGAGGCATTAACAGATAAAAAGGGAAATATACTAATTAAAGAACTTGTATATATCCGTGACTCCAGTCTAAAAAAATTAGAGTCCATGAGCGACCAGTACACCCCATCGTTTAAAGTACAAACTAATTCTGAACTCATAGGTAAAATCAGAAAAAAACTCTCCCTAGAAGTCGTGCCGATCATAGACGAAACCGAAAAAAGTTTTATTTCTATTCTATTTAACCAAAATGCTTCTACAGTAAAAAACACTGAGAACTTAATCAGTAATGCATTTTACTCAGACAACCTTGTTTTAACGTTATACGAAATAATGGTTGAGGACAAAGATTTTTTCCAGCATATTATTAAAATGGGGCTTCTCTGTCTTGGGACAGTTATACAAAAAAGTTACACAATCAAATTAATTCATCGCAATGCATTTTTGACTGGGCTTGCAGCGGATTTGATTTTATTTAAAACAAATTATTGGAAAAATTCGAACCTAGACGACTTACTACTATTAGATTTAATGAAACTAAATCTTAAAATTGCGACTAATATTGGTTTGCCGGATGAAGTTATATATGCCGTGCAAAATCATATCATTCGCGGACTTTATGTTGTAGAAACCCCAGATCCAATAGACTTTGAAGTATTAAAACAAAATCCATTTCTCCAAATTTCTCCAGGAGAAAAGACTTCGAATGCAGCGGATAACGAATACTATGAAGAAACTATTAAAATATTAACGGAAGCATTAAAAATCACTAGGTTCATCTCGGAGGCAAATAAATCTATTGATGAATCTGATGATATTGTCCAGAAACTCATTACCATGTTCGCCTACAATGTTGAGAAAAAAAATTTCGACCAAGAAATTGCAAACCCGATGATTGATTGTTTTCGTCAATACGAAAAGGTAATCAAACGTATCCGCAAAATTGCCAAAATTGAAAACCTCTGTATTCATCCACCTTCTGCTTGGGCATACCCAAAACCCAAAGCCGCACAAGTCCTATGTAAAAACAATCATCATACTTGCCCTCATTATGTTTCAGGTTGGAACATAAGTGTAGTCAGCACCCAAGAAGCTATCGGGTATATAGGCACTAACCTCAAACCCGGAAGTTATCCAAAATGTCGTCTAGAAAAAGACTTAGAGGATATAGAAAAATAGTTCTAGTGGTGGTGATTATGATTATGTATTTCAACCACTCTCATCCAATCTGGAATGGGAAGTTTGTGATAAATATAAATTGGAAGAAGTATTTCATTTAAAGTAATCATTTCTGGATTAAGTTTGCCCTTATCCGCAACTTCCTTTATCGCAGTTGCACCTTTTAGCGAAAACAGATTCGACAAACCCCATGCACAAAGAGTTACAATATCCTTATCTTTTTCTTTGTATAGGTATTTGAGTAAAATTTCTTCCGACTCAGTGTATGGGTAATGCCCTAAAATTTCCGCAAAGGAAACTCTGGAATCTTCCTGAAACCGAAACATATCATCTGCAAATGGAAAAATTTCTTCAGCCTGCATAAAAGAAAGCGCATCCACGGTTTGTTGGTATACGCTGAGTTCTGGATCGGCAACACGCGTTATTTCAACAAGTAAGGGAATGGTATTTTTTGCCTTCCAAATTCCAGCCATTTCAATCGATAAATCCTGCAAAACATAATTGTCTGTGTCTGTAAGCTCTTTAAGGGAATTATATATTAGAGGATAATACTCATTTTGCTTTGTTGACATTAAACTTTTAAAATCAGTGATTTGTTCTTCTAAATCTTCTAAAATTTCATCAGAGGTAGTTTCTGTTTTATCTTGAGAAATCAATTCTGAAAGCTTACGGGTAATAGAAATTAGCTCTTCCTGTAACTCCTCAGTATTTCCGTTTCTATTTTCTTCAATCCATTCCACATATTCCCAGATATGAGTCCCAATTTCATCTTCACCATAAATCGATTTGTTTTTCTTGAGAAGAGTAAAATCTAATTTGAGAGAAAGCATGATTAAAGTAAAAATTCCAGCAAAATGAAGTTTGGGTTCTGATATATTCTTTTGAACTTCTCTTAAAATATCTAGTAGGATAGGTATATCACTAATTGACAGGGTATAATTTCTGAGTAAATTAGTGATGACTAACACCTCATAAGAGGCAAAGTCTTTTTCTTTCACTTCTTTTAAAAGGAGTTCTAATACAGTTCGAAATACACCTTCTTCTTCTGAAAAAGAATAAGCGAGTAATTTATGCGCTTTTAAACCTGCATCAGGATCGGAAATAAGTTCTAAGAGTCTTTTTTTTTCTACTATGAATTTCATAAGATTATTCCTTAGATAAAAATTTTACAAATTCTTCTGCCGGAATAGGTTTACTTTTAAAAAACCCCTGATACAGATCACAACCACAGGACTTTAAAAATTCCAATTGTTCTTTTGTCTCTACCCCTTCAGCTAAAACTCTTAATCTAAGAGTATGACCCATTGCAATTATCGTTGCGGCGATTTCCTTATCGTCCTGGTTCTCTGGTATATCATCTACAAAACTTTTATCAATTTTGAGGGTATCTAACGGAAACCGCTTCAAGTGGGCTAAGGAAGAGTAACCGGTACCAAAATCGTCAATTGCTAATTTAATATTCATGGATCTAAGTTGTTTTAATATTCGAATAGCTTCTTCTTCTCTATCCATAAGAGCACTTTCCGTAATTTCTAATTCTAAAAATTCCGCAGGAAAGTTCGATTCTTTTAATGACTTTTCTACCAAAGATATAACGTTTCCATAAATAAATTGTCTAGGAGATAAATTTACAGCAAGTGGGACTAATTTTAATCCTTCCTGTTGCCATTTGTAACCGATTGCGCATACTTGTCTTAATACCCATTCACCAATTGAGCCAATGATTCCACTTTCCTCTGCGATAGGAATAAATTCAGCCGGAGAAATAAATCCATTTACCGGATCCTTCCATCTGACAAGTGCTTCCGCTCCGACAATTGCTCCAGTAGTTATTTCAACTTGTGGTTGAAAGTATACTAATAATTCGCCCCTATCTATGGCTTTGCGTAGTCTGGTTTCAATAGATAGACGGTTGCGGATCATAGATGTTATGCTCGAATTATAATAGCGGAAAATTCCTTTTCCTTCTTTTTTTGCTTGGTAGAGTGCGGCATCTGCATGTTGAAATATTTCATCTACAGATTGTCCTTGGTCTGGGTAAATACTAATTCCGATACTTGCCCCTAAAAAAACTTCTACTCCATTGGTTAAGTGAAATGGCTCTTTGATTGCATCCAATAATTCCTGCGCAATTCGACCTGCTTTTTCTAGAACATCTAAGTCTTCTATCAAAACAATAAACTCATCTCCACCTAGTCGAGCAAGTGTATCTCGTTCCGATATATTTTGAAACATTCGAATAGACGTTAGTTGCAATACTTCATCTCCCAGTGGATGACCGTAAATATCATTTACATCTTTAAAACGATCCAAATCAATTAAAAGTATGGCGAGCCTCTTTCCCGGCTCAATACGGCTCATAGAATGTTTGAGTCTAGACTGAAACATAAGGCGATTTGGAAGATTGGTAAGCCAATCATGATGAGCTAGGAAATCTAAATCATCTTGGGCTGCTTTTATTTTAGTGATATCCGAAAACACACCTACATACCTGAGCGTATTATTTTGATTATCCTTAACTGCACTAATTCCGAGTAATTCAGGATATACTTCTCCGTTCTTTCGCCTATTCCAAATTTCACCTCTCCACTTACCAGTAGTTAAAAGGCTATTCCACATTTCTTCATAAAATGATTTGTCCTGTTTTCCTGAATTCAAAATGCGGGGAGTCTTATTTTCAATATCCTCTAAGGTATAACCGGTTACAGCGGTAAATGCAGGATTAACCGCTTTAATAAATCCTTTTTCATCGGTAATGAGAAGCCCCTCCGTAGTGTTATCAAATACTGCTGCCGCCTGACGCAAAGTATCTTCTTGCAATTTCATTTCCGTAAAGTCTAAAGCAGATCCGATAAACCCATTGAAGTATCCATCATCCGAAATTCGAGGAACACCTCTATTTAAAATCCACCGGTATTTTCCATCAAATTGCATTACTCGATATTCTAATTCAAATGCTTTGCGTTCATTAAAAAAACCATTTATTTGTTTATGGATTTTTTCGGAATCATCAGGATGAATACCCTCAAGCCATCCCTGCCCTAACTCTTCCTCTAAAGTTCTTCCTCGAAAATTTAGCCATCTTTTATTTATATAGGTGCATTCTTTATTTGCATCCGTAATCCAAATTAAAACAGGAGCAGAGTCTGCCATTACACGAAAACGCTCTTCGCTTTCCTCTGTTTTTCGCTGAGCTTCAAATAACCCCAAAGCCATTTCAATGGATGAAATTAGAAATGTTTCACCAGAATTTTTAATTACATAACCGTAGCGGTTAATATGTCTTATTCTCTCAACAATATCTTTTTCGAAATGAGAAGTAAGAAAAATAATTGGTATATTTTTAGTTTTTAAAATTTCCTCAGCAGTTTCGGCTCCCGACATTCCCTGACCGAGAGCAAAATCCATTAGAATAAGATTGATGGAAGAATCATTATTTAGAATGCGAATGGCAGCCTCGCCAGTTTCGGCATGAAGAACTTCATAATGATTTTTTTTTAGAACAGCCATCTCTGCCATTGCAATGATGATTTCGTCTTCGACTAAAAGAATTTTTTTATTTGTCATGATTTCTTAAAAAATAATTGAATCTAGAATATTACCTGAGATTTACCACAATTCCTGAATTTTAAACATTAATCAATACAAAACTCTTTTTCTATTCCTGCATATTGCAAAGCAAAAAAAATCCGTTTAAATAGTTAACCCAAAGTAATACAAGGAAAACTATGGTAAGTAGAGACAATTTAATATTACCCCAAAAAAATATTTAGAATCTTTCTTGAAAGCCTTTTATCAGTTTATCAGGTGTATCCGCTACAAAAAATAATTCCAATTGCTCTCGTTTCATAAAATTCTCATCTGCAATATGATGCAGAAATCGTATTAACTTTGTATAGTAACCTGCCGTATTTAAAACACCAATCGGTTTATTATGAAACTTTAATTGTGCCCATGTAAAAATTTCAAAAAATTCTTCCAAAGTTCCAATCCCACCGGGTAACATTGCAAAGCCATCTGATAATTGGTACATCATAGATTTTCTAGTATGCATATCTTTTACAATATGTAAATCATTGAGACCTTTATGCCCTTCTATTGGCATCAAATATTCTGTAATGACTCCGGTAACGTCTCCACCAGACTCGAGAACAGCATTCGCAACTTCACCCATTATCCCAATGCTTGCACCACCGTAAACTAGACCAATATTCTCTCTGCTCAAAATTTCCCCTAAACTCTTTGCACTCTCGTGATAAATAGGATTATCTCCCGGATGTGCGCCACAAAAAACACAGACTTTTTTCATACTGTATGATTGTAAAAGTCTAGTGTAAAAGGAAAGTGAAATTTTCTGAGTAAACTATTATTTTCTAATTAGGGAAATCTTGCCTAACTAGAAACAGATACAATCTTGGTATTATGAAATTATTTTATAGAGAATACCCAAATCAGCAAAGACCACTCATTATTATTCATGGACTTTTTGGCTCTTCTAAAAATTGGATTAGCAATGCAAAGGAATTGAATAAATTAGTCTATGTCTATTCGATTGATGTGCGAAACCACGGTGATTCCCCCCACTCTGAAACTCATACGATAGACGAGTTAGTCCTTGATCTAAAAGAATTTATAGATGAGCATAATATAGAAAAGCCAATTCTACTTGGTCACTCTATGGGCGGGTTAAATGCTTTAACTTTCGCGTTAAAGTATCCTGAATTGATTCATTCTCTAATCGTGGTAGATATAGCACCTAGGTCTTATCGAGTGAATTACGAGGCAGAATTTAACGCACTTGGTATGAACGTATCCAACTTTGAATCCAGACAAAAAATAGACGAAGAGATGGCGCATATTCTTCCGGATACTTTCATCCGTCAATTTCTCCAGATGAATTTAGAAAAAATAGACACCGGGTACAAATGGAAACTCAACGTAGAAACTTTAAAAAAATCAGAGAACGCACTAAATCTAAACTTAGCGGATAACATGCAGTTTCCTAAAAAATGTTTATTCGTATTAGGGGAAATTTCTGAATATATAAACTCGAAAGACTTAGAATTAATTAATAAATTTTTCCCAAACTCAAAAATCCAAACAATAAAACAAGCAGGGCATTATTTACATTACACTCATTCGAAAGAATTTTTAGAGATTGTTTCTAAGTTTATCAGCGAACTTTAAAAAAATCTACACTCTTTTCTAGAGCGTTAGATTTTTCGGTAAATAAATCCGAAAGTTCTTTGAGACTGGATGCTTCGGCAGAAACTGTTTGTGCAGTACTAGACACACTTACAATACTTTGGTTGATTTCTGCAATCCCATTTTTTTGTTCCATAGAGGCGGTTTCGATTTCTCTGGATAGGCTTGTAACTTTTTCAGCGTTAGTCGCTATACGGTTTGCATTTTCTACTTGTTGGTTTACTGCAATGATTACACCTTTCACAGAATTATTAATATTATTCACACTTGCAATAATTCCTTTCAAAATTCCAGCAACTTCTCCTACTTTATTGTAACCATCTGTAATCGCTTTTTCTGTTGAGTAAATTAAATTTTGAATTTGTTTTACACCATGAACGGTTCTATCAGCAAGCTTAGTAATACTATCGGCTACTACTGCGAAACCTTTTCCTGCTTCTCCCGCTCTAGCTGCTTCAATCGCCGCATTGAGAGCGAGTAAATTTGTCTGAGAAGATATTTCAGAAATTAACTTAACAATCTCAGTAATTTTAGAAGAACTTTCTTTTATTTTATCCATTGCGATGATTGTATCGTTTGCAATCAATTCTCCACTAGTCGCTTTTTTAGCTGAGTCATTAGAAATTTGAGATAATTTATCCGCAGCATTTTTAATTTCCAAAATAGAAGTATTCATGGACTTTATATTGGAATCTATCTCTTGCATATTTCTAGTTTGAATTCCAATACTATCAGCCACATTATCCAAAGAAGAGGTTAACTCTTCAATAGCCGCAGAAGACTCTTCCGAAGAAGATGCCATATCTTGCGAAGAAAGATTTAAGTTAGAAGAAACTGACCCTAATTTAGTAGAAGACTTTGCTATTTCGGAGGAAAGTTTTCGAATCTGGACAATGGATCCACTGAGGTGCTCCACCATATTATGAATACCAAGTAACATTTTCCCGAGTTCATCATTTTTATTTATATCTATCTCAACGGTAAAATCACCTTGCGATAATTTTGAAACTACATCCATCGCAACTTCTAAAGGTTTGATAATATTTCGAATGGTATTAAAACTAAGAAATAAAATAATTCCAGTAATAATTAAAGTAGCAAATGTAATCACAGAAAGTGTAGAAGCAAACTGAACATTACTAGAAGCACTGGATTCTTTTGCAATAGTATTGGTTAATTCATTTAATTTATTTAGAGTTTCTTTAGCTGAATTATATTTTAGGCGGGCAGAAGTTTTAATTTTTATTTCTGCATCAAGGGTCAATTTTTTTCTAGATAATTCCAGCACTTCATTAGACTCAAGTTTATAAGCATCCCAACGAGACTGAAATTCAGTATACATCGTAAGTGCATTTGGATCTTTCATAATTTCACTGATGATTGTAAAATTTTTTTTGATCCTTTCCTTGATTTTAATTAATTTTTCTTCCTGCTCCGCCATTTCCTTATCAGATTCTGTGGCAATATGAGTAAACTCAACTAATCGGTAATCCGAAATATTTCCATTTAAAAAGCTAATTTCAATCACTACCGGCAATAGTTCATTAGCCGCTTTCACTGTATTATCATGCATCCTATTCATCTGATAAATGGTAAACCCAGCAAACAATAGTGTTAGTGTATTTATGATTATAAAAGAAACTATAAGAGTTTTTTTAATACTGGATTTATTTTGTTGTAGCAACTCAATCATCATGATAGATTAAATATCGGTATCTAAGTCCAATTTAGGGCATTTTTTTGAGTTCAAAAAACAGCAGTGATTCAAAGAATTAACCTTGAGTTCAATAGGCAAAAACCTACCTCTTACCATAATCTTACCAGCAAATAATAATAAGCTGATTACCACCGACTTGCACTGATTTTATCGAATGTGTTAACACTGATAAAAGAACGATAAAAAACGATATGGATTCATACCAAATCACGAATATTAAAACAATATCGTATCTTTTATCGGTGTCTATCCCCTTCGCTCAGTATTCGCGACCTACGCCTTCGCCTGTCCATCGGTGGTAATCTTTAAATGTTTTTCTTAATTGTACAGCATTGAGCGATGTCGGGGGTCTCAAATACTATAAAATCTTGGTTAGAACTCACATTAATTTAGTTCTAATTTTAATTTTTGTAATCTTTCATTTTCCGGTTTTACTTTCAAACATGCGTTTAATAATGACTTTGCGCGTTCTTTCTTTCCAATCCCATTATAGGAATCAATTAGATTTATCAGATTCTCAAAATTTAGTGGTTCTCGAAGCCTAAGTCTTTCCCCGTAGTCAATTGCCTTTTCATACTGACCTAATTTCTTACAGGTATGGGACATCTCAAATAAAAAGTTCGTCAATTGCGGATAATTCGAAATTACCCTTTCGCCCAATTCTATATATTTATCTAATTTTCCAATCTCTTTATAATCTTCCAATAATTTTAAATCATCGTCTAATTTTTTTTCTTCTAATTTCACACCCTTATAATGAATCCTAAGTAGAGACAAATCATCCATAATCCCACCAGTAGACTGTATAGATTCATAAATCCTTTCTAAGTCACCCACTCCATTCTGCACATGAGATAAAAATAACTTCTCGTCCTGGTTGATAATATCAGTTCCAGTCTTAGGATCTTTTCCTAAAATTATATCATCCCGACCGTCCGAACCGAGAATGATTATATCGTCCGGTCTTAAAGAAAACACCTCAACGGAAATACTCCCCGTTTGCCCCTGTGTTCCTAACTTGCGGTATTGGTTTGGATTTTCGATAAAACTCGCAACCCCATCTCGATACAATACAATGTCAGGATGCTCCGCATTCATAAAATACAAGGTTCCCGTTAATTCATCAATGAGTCCGAACACAGTAGACATAAGCATAGATCCATCAAAACTTTCGAATGCCTTATGCATTTCGATAAAGGCATTTTTGAGCCATCTCTCAGGATAAACACTCTTACCCGCATCCGTAGAAACAGTTCTCTGTATAATTGACTTGAACACAGTGCCAAGTACCAGTACCCCACCCGCTCCTTGAATCGACTTACCCATAGCATCTCCATTCAGAAATAAGATATACTTCTTTCCCAAAAGTTCTACATTTTCCGATATATTAATATCTCCGCCAAGCTCATATTCTAGTCTGCGAAATAAAAAGGTTTTCTTCTGCTTCACCAAAAAATCAATTCCAATGGTTTTACTAAATGCATTGTTCTGACCCAGCGGTTCAACCAAAAGAGTGTTCAGGAAATAATCTCCATCTTGTTGTTCTTTGAGTCCACGGACTTCCACTAACGCCTCATTTAGATCTCTTGTTCTCTCCTCCACCTTCTCTTCTAAATTAGCGTATAACAAAGAGTTTTCTACACTCACTGCAATCTGAGAAGATAGAATTTTTAGTATCTCCACTCGATCAGGTGTAAATGCATCTGTAGTTAAATTATTTTCCAAATATACTACACCAATCAAATTTCCCTGATTGACTACCGGGTAACAAAGAATAGACTTAGGTTGTTTTGTTTTTACATACTCATCGTTTGTAAACATCCCTTTTTTCACTGCATCATTGAGTAATACTATACTTTTAGTCCTTACTACGTAGTTCACAATATTCGAAGACAAATTTTGATTATCCTCTAAAGGCTTTTCTTCTAAAACAGAAATACTTCCCGTATTTGCATTACCTTCCGCTTCAATGAAAAACCTATCTTTCTCTTTTAAGATAAAAAACCCTCTCTCCGCTCCAGCATTTTCAAATAGTATCCTCATCATCTTCTCAAGGAGTTTGCCCAGATAAATTTCTCCAGAAAGTGTTTGGGAAGCTTTCACCACAGTATTCAAATCAAGGAAACTTCCACCGGTAGTAGACGAGCCAATAGAAGTAGTGCCTGTACTAATTGTAGGATCGTAAGTAGAACTACTTGTCGCATGACGTTTTAGTTTTGGATATTTTTCTTCTAGTTGTTTTACTTTCGGCTCGCAGCCCCATTTTTTGTAGGCGTAGTGGGCTTCGAATAGATGAATGTCTGCATATTGCTCTTTTCCCCGTCCTCCCCATATATCTGCCATTAATTCATTTGTAAAAGCTTCTTCCAATGTATACTCATATTGTTTAGCTAATTTAATGGCTATATCAAAAGAAACAAGCGCCATATCCGTCTTATTCTCTATTTGCTCTATCAAACCTTTTATAATATGGAATTTATGACCATAGTTCGCTTCGCAATTTTCTCCCCATTTATTCATTCGCTTAAAATTCTTATCTAAACGTTTTCGATATTCTTTCTGTTTTTTTTTGTCAGTAGTTTTCAAGAAAAGTTTTGCACAAATCAAAGAATCAAAAAAAATATGTTCAGGAATTTGCATCATCCCAAAAACTCCGCCCTCAAGTGGTGCGGCTAATAATGAATACTCAAAAGCCTTTTCAAAACTCCCAAATAAATAGTGAATTTCAGAAAGATAAGTATAATATGTAAATAAAGTATTCCCATTTTTTACATTCTTCCACTCGCTAACTGTAACTG
>JAGOHK010000115.1 GCA_017996175.1 Leptospiraceae bacterium | reverse complement strand
TATTAAGTTATCTCCAAAACTATCACTGGAGGGTATATCTGTCACAAACTCTAACTCTTTGGAAGGTTTATATGTAAATTCTTTATGATTAGAAAATAACGAATAGGTGTTCACCCAAAAAAAAATGCCAACAAAGACAACCCAACCTAATCCAATTATTTTATTCGTAAGTCCTGATTTCATCATGGTCGAATAACTTTCTCCTCTAATGTCATTTTTTCCGATACAAAATATTTTATGTTAGTTAGATTTCTACAAGAAAATGTAAAAAATGATTCTTTTTTTGAAATTTATCTAGAAAAAGTATCGGCATGTTTTGCGAACATACATCATCACAAAAATGGAAACCCATTCCTGGACTATATAGAAGCATTTCCCAAGATTCTATACAGTGCAACCTAATGATGTCAACTTAGGGAAAAGAAAAAAAAGAATTAACCACGAAGGGCACGAAGAACGCGAAGAAAAGACAGGATTTCATTGCTAAATCCCTTCGTGAACTTCGTGCCCTTCGTGGTAAAAAAATCTTAAGTTGATAGCATTAAGTTGCTGCCCACCCCTTGCCGACTACGAAAAGCGGTTTCTCGACATTCTGCGATCTAAAATCTTTGTTTTCACACAGTCCCAAATACTACCCATTTTTTTAGTTCACGCCGCAGATTTTATTTTTCCACAGTTAATCTTTCCGGTAAACTAAATCCCTGAATTTCTGGGGCATACATACATTCTATCCTAGAAGGTTTAACATTGAAACTTCCGGGAAGCTCACCTCGAATCATATAAGCTATCTCGTATACTTTCCCTTTTTTTAATTTACTAAAAAAGAAAGCTATCTTTTCATCCCTTCTCTCCAAATGAGTATAATAACGAATACCCTCATAAGCATCTGTTTTCGTTACTTCAAATCCAGACGGTAAAAAGTCTTCTAGGAGTAAATACTCATAATCCTTATCTGCTTTAAACTGGAGTTTCACAAGAAGTTCTTCACCTACTTGTAATTTTCCTCCAATCAAAGTATACGGAACCATATATTCACGGTTATTCAAATCTCTAATTCGTTTAACAGAATGAAAACTCCTTTTAAGAGTCAGTCCATTTTTGAGAGATTGGATACTAGACTCAGTGTCAGTTCCTAACAAATCCTTATCTTTAAATTTCAAAGTTCCTTTTAAAGCCAAATCAAAACTCAAATCAGAAGACTTAGTTCCGGTTGCAGTAATCGAATAAGTATTTGCATTTTCCTTGATGGGTATATACTTCTTTAACTCACGCAAAGTTTTAGTAGTATCATATTCTATACTAGTAACAGCTTTTCCATTCAGCGCAAAATCCACTTTACCCTTAGAGGAAATAGCCTCTCCTTTCTTTTGAAGGTATTTGGTAATTGCTGAAATCACCGTAGCAGTCTCCTTCGTAGAACTCCAAAGTCCACCGCGACTTCTTTTTTGAATCGAACTAATCAGGTTTGCCGGTAAAGATGACCTATCCTCTGCATCTAAAAGTGCAGATAAAACATGAGCGGTTACTTCCGTATTGCCCCCCTGCCAACTATAATACGAGTTTCCGTAATTTTCAAAATAAATACCTTTGTTATCTTTTTTCTGAGACGATTTCAGATTTTCAATTAATACAGGAATCTGTCTCTTTAATTCAGTAACCTCTTTGTCTCCTTCTTTTACAAATGCCTTAGGAGAAACATGAACCAAAGCGCGGATCAAATATGCTTTTGAATAAGGACTCAAATTATCTTTTTTAGTCAATTTTTCATAGGAAGATGGACTCCAAAGCTCATAAAGACTAGCGACATACAATAAATAGGCTCTTGCATCATCGTCCATACTCTGTGGATTGGAAAGCATTCTTTGAATTGCTTGTTTACCTTTATTAATAGTTTCAGTAGGTTCGGACGAAAAGCTGATTTTTTCATTTACTTCAGTTTCAAAAATCACATTTCTAGGATAAGGATTATGAAGTCCCGCCATCACATATCCAGTTAAATACTCATTACCCGCATCTCCGCTCCACCAACCCCATGTCCCATCATCATTTTGCATCTCCTCTAAACGTTTAATTCCTTCCTTTACCTTTTCCGGTAACTTGGGATCAATAGGAATAGACGGAAATTTTTTGTTATCTAAATACCAAATTTCTATAGCAGGTAAAAACTTATTTAAAGTCTGCTCTACACAGCCATAAGGATACTCCGCCAAAAACTGATTAGCCGCACAAATCTTCTCAATAGAACTCGGGTTTAAGGAAATTTCTAATTCATCTGCATGAACGGAAATATTTTTATCTTTCTTTGAAGGGTCTAACTTAACTGTAGAATTTTCACCCATATCGCCGATACCACCGATTTTAAATGTTATCCCGTTTTTATAAATCGGAAGTTTATGCAAAATAGCATCCTTAGCTTTTTCATTTGCAGTCGCCTTAAATTGTAACTTAAGACTTTCTTCATTCGGAACTGTTATCGGGTAATGTTGTTTTGACGCTCCAAAGGGCGGAAGACTTATCTTATCCTTTTCTTCAGGTAAAACGAGTTTGTCGTTAATAAGCATCTCAGTCTTAATTTCCTGCATTCCTTCTTTCGAATTATTATTCACAATTCCAATTAAGCTTAGTTTATCAGACTCTGTTAAAAAACGAGGTTTGGCAATCCTTGTTACCAAGTCTTGAGTTACAAGGACTGAACTAGTGGTCTCCCCTACTCTCCCTTCTTGGTCATGACCCCTAAGCGTTAGCCGCCATTCCGTTAGATTATCAGGAACCTCGAAACTAATGGATGTTTTCCCATCTTTTTTAGTTCTAACATCTGATTTCCAAAAAGCAGTGTCTTTGAAAATTTCCCTGACCAGTGTATCTCTCCCATCTTTACTAGTTCCAGCAAGGAGTGTGATCGGGTAAGAGTAATTAGTCGATACCCAGTTGGAAATTTTTGAATAGAAAAAAGGATTCATCGCCGAAGTATGATCTGGACGAACTTGGTAAATCGCCTCATCTACAACCCCAAGAGAAAAATCGCCTTCCACTGGTTTACCATCTTCGTTTGTAGCATTGATTTCAACATGAACAGTTTCTCTTGGTAGATACTTCTCCTTATCCGCTTTGACTTTGATTATTACTTTAGTATCCACATGGGGAAATTCTAACCCCTGGCTTGTAGTATACAGGGCGCGGTTTTTTTGCATGGTGGCTGTGATAAATAGATTCGGAGCATATTCTGGTTTGATGTTTAGTTTTACCGCCTGTAAATTTCCGTCCATTTTCACTACTTTTCGGTCATAAATATCTCTACCTTCTAGTGTGAGGCAAACATAATTATCCACAAACTTGCTTTTGAGGAGAACAGTGATTTCCCCCGGTTTATCAATTGCCGATTTGTCTAAAGTTAATTCTAGATTTTTAAACTTGGATTCCATCCTGTCATTTGTTCCGGAATACAGCCATATAACTCTAGATGCTGAAATTTGATTTTGAAGTGCATCCGAAGATGTAGCAACAATATCGAACTCCCCAGCAGCGGATAACTCGTTATTTAACTCTAACTTATAAGTCCCCTTCTCATCCGTATTAATCTTTTGAATAAAAACTGGTTTTTCTTCATGCATATAAACTCTTTGCCAGGGTTTCCAAATATAACGATAGAATTGGAGTGTAACATTTGCACTGACCGGTTTTCCTTCATAGTCTAATGTTTTGATTTCAAATTCTTTTTTGTCCTTCGTATAATAAAAAGAATTCACCGGGTTGATTTTAATATAAAATTTTCCACGCCCTACTGTAATTGTTTTACGAGATGTAATGGATACGTTTGATTTGTCGATGACTGTCGCTTCGAGAGTAATTTGTCTATCATAAGGGTAATTTCCGAGTTGAAATTTCAGTAGTGCTAATCCGTTATCGTTTAACTCCTTGTCACCCTCCATTCGAATTTGGTTGTAAGAATTATTCGACTCATATTCTTCTTCCCACCAATAAGTAGTATTTGTATCTCTCAGTTTATTTTCATAAAACCGGTAACTTACATTTGCGTTAGCAAGGGGAGCACCAAAAAAATACTTTGCTTCTACTTTAAACTCAGCAGTTTCTCCATTCACATAAGCATTTTCAGAAGGAGTGATTTCAATTTTGTATTCGGGTTTACGGTATTGTTCAATAAAAAAATACGCAGAGCCAGTAACGGCTACTTCTGATTCACCTTTGATAACGGTAATTCCATATTCACCTAAAACATCCTGATTTTTAGAGATAAACTCACCGCTATAAGTCCCCCATTCATCGAACTCCACTTCTTTTGATTCAATACTTTCGCCCGCTGGATTTAGAATTTCATATTTAACTTTTATTTTTGTATCAGGAAGAAATTTACCCTCACTTTTTTTCCCGATGATTTTAAAAAACACGGTATCTCCGGCGCGGTAAACTGGTCTTTCTGTATAGATGAAAAATTTATTCTTTTCACTCGCAAACGAATTTGGTTTGCCTGTTTCCGCAAATGCATTACTTCCATCCTTCCCCACGGCAACAACTAGGATATTATTCGGATTAGCCGCTTTTAATTGATAAACTCCAAATTCATCTGCAATTGCTTCGTGAACTAATTTATAATTATAACTAGCAAGTTTTGCGGGTTTCTCTGTGTAATCCCCATTGTAGTGTTCGTTCGAATAATCCTCACCAGTCCCATTTGTCGGTTCGGCTTCTGCTTCGTTTGTTCCTTCTGCGTTAGGTGTAACTACTTTTGCATCCTTAGTGTTTACAGGCAAATCTTCATAAAAATAAAACTTTGCCCCTGCCATTGGAAGATTGGTTATTAAATCGGTGGCATATACAAAAATAGAGTCGATAGATCTTTTTACGACAATCCCAGTAGACGTAACACTAAAAAATTTCTTAGAGTAATACTTATTATCCTCTCCTGTAACTTCAATCATATAAGTGGCAGTTGGAAGTTTCTCTTTCAAATCTAGTTGCATATAATTCCAATCATAAAGTTGGAAATTACGCATCGTCTCTTCCCATTCAGTAATGAGTTTAAACTTTTTTTCTTTTGCATCGATCTTAGAACTATCTTGCACTAGAAGCATTTCTGCTTGGTCTTTTTCAGGTATCTGGTAAACTTTAATATTTACTTTTTCAATTCTAAATGTTCTTAGATCAAATTGGATTTTGTCAGCAGGAGAGAATACATACCTGTTTGTGCTAACTGTAATTCCTGGTTGTTTGGGTTTAGCTATAAAACTTAACTTTTCAAGGTCCTTTCCCTCTGTAATGATAATATTTTCTTTTGTAATTTCATGAAACCCTCTATGAGAAAGTTTTAAGGTATATTTTCCTGGTTTAATATCTTCAATCCTAAATTCTCCATTGGAAAACGTAACCGCACTATGAGTTACACGAAGAGAGGATAATATCGCGTTAATCCCAATGGCGGGAACTTTTAATTCGTCAATTAGAATTGTGCCGGAAAGAGAGGCAGTTTTAAAAAGTCGCATCGGCAAATGAAACTTTTCCCCGGATTTGATTTTTTTAATCTTAGCTGTTTCTGAAATACGACCGGATTTTTCAAAACTAACTAAATAAGATCCTTCAGTTAATTTTTCGAATTTATAATATCCCTTTGAATTCGTAGTGGTAGTAATAGACTTATTTGAATTGGAGTATTCGGAATAAGTGTCTGGCTTAATTTTTACTTCTACCCCTTCTAGGTTTTTCCCACGCGAATCCTTTACCACTCCATGCAGAACTCCTTCTTTTTGTAAAAAGTATTTTGGCTTTTCTTTTGTATTCGAAACACTTCCATCAGAGGTAAAGTTGACATAGCCGCTTGCTTGAATAGAAAGTTTATAATTGATTTCAGGAATAAAATCCTTAATTTGGAAAAATCCTTTTTTATCTGTCTTTACGGAATAGTATCCAACTCCAAGGTTTTGATTTTTTAATTCGACAGTAGCATTTTCGATCCCACGTTTGGTCTTAGCCTCTAGAACATATCCCTCATAGATATTCTTAGAACTAAAATTTTCTTCTACCACTTTCTTCTCTTGCGGATAAACAGAGTATGCCAGTAATAGGAATAAAAGGAATACCACCGATGGATACTTCGACACGCAAATTTGGAAGCTGCTGCTCAGCACACCGCACCGATGAACACTGATGGTTTTTATTTCAATTAACGCATACGGGCATGAAACACGCAATCCAACTAATTTGCTAAAATATGAAATTAAGTAAATCAAAGAATCGAGCCAATTAAATTTCTTATCGTTCTTTATCGGTGTCCACACGTTCGACAGGCTCAGCGCAAGTCGGTGTCCATTCCACCCTGCACCTTGTGCCCAACGCCTTCGCATGGTAATCTTTAAAATTTTTCCAAACATACTATTTTCCCTCTACCTAATTAAAATTGCTTTAAACACACTTACATCTTGTACTTTTTCTTTTTTAATAATTCTTTTCAGAGCTGAGTGAGATTTTATTTCTCCCGGAACATAAACGACTCCCTGCCCATCCTCTTTTCCAAGAAAAACACCAAATCTTCCCAGCGCAATCGAGTCCACATCAACTACCGGAACCGGAGAGTCGGCTATCGTGAGAATAAAATAGGCTGTTTTCATTTCTTCTACTTCAAGTGGGGGATAACGAGGATCATTCTTAAGTGCTCCTCTAATGTATTCCCGTATTACATTGGAAAGATGAGTATTTTTATGACGAAAAGCACCGAAACAACCTCTCACTTTACCATTATTCACGATAGTAATAAATAACCCAAGTTGACCAAAGAAAGGAGGTGTCTCGGGTAGACTAACATCACAGGACTTTAGATTCATTTCAGAAACAGCATTACAGCGGATAAAGTCAACAACTGAATCTGCCATTTTTGTTTTTGAAAATTTTTTCCATTCCTCTAATGTATTCTCTTCTGCAAACAAGGAAGAAAAAAGAAAAGATACAAAAAAAAGAATTAAGATTCGAATTCCCATTTACCTGTAACTGCGGATTCTTTGTCAGGAAATCTTTTGAAGGAACGAGTAAATCCTCCGAGCGCAAACACATGATTTATCGTTGAATTTACATTTATAAATTTTAAAACAGAATTTTTCTTTTTTAAAAAAAGCGCCTGGGTGACTAGTATACCAAGTCCAGAGGAGTCAATAAAACGAACATTTAAAAGATCGAGTAAAATTTTATGCCTACCTGCGGAATTTAACTCATCAAATTTCGCCTTTAGTTCTGGTGTAGTGTATAAATCAATATTCCCTGTTATTTGAACAATATCTACTTCACCAACTTGGGTGGATGTAAGCTTTAAGTCATCATCTATTTCCATAATACTTCCCTAGATCTTTAGAATAAAAACGTATACAAGATGTCCTTCTCAAAATTTCACTTTTCGAATTTACTATTTACCCTTTTTAAGTGAATTCTGAACAATAGCAATTCTATTTAAACAAAATTCAGGTAGCTAAATGCCACTTCTCCTAAAGAAAGTCCCGTATTTTCATAAAAGGATTAGCCCTAGTTGCCCAAATGAGTTTTCAAGCAATAAATCGGAATTTACTTTTGGAAATTGGTATAGTACACTGCAGGTATAAAGTCTTTGTATAACAAAGAAGTTTCAAGCAAATTTTCTCCTTTGTACTTTTTTCTATACACAAAAATGGAAAATGCATTTCGGTAGGATTTTTCCTTTTTTAGAATTGGAAGCTCGTGCTCTTCTTCCTCAATCTCCAATTCATACCTCTCTAAAATAGGAGAATTTCCATAAATAGAAAAGGTTAGAGTCGTATCTGTTAATTTTGCACTCAACCTAAATCGTTCAGAATATGGATTTTGCATTTTGAGATTTTTTTTACCGTAAAAAATCGTTGCATCTAATCCCATCGGGACATAGCTAACTGGCTGACTATGTTTATGTCTTTCCTTGATAATAAATCCCGTCAGCAAAAGTAAATTGTAAAGAGTTGATGACACTTGGCAAAGTCCACCGCCCGGCTCGTAGATTGCCTCATTCCAATAGTAAACTCTTCCCGTAACAAAACCATTCTGAACAGATGCCTCCCCGACTACATCACTAAAAGAAAAAATACTATTTGGTAAAATAATTACTCCATCTAGTTTCTCTACTGCCAAGGCAAGATTACGTTTCACATCTCCATCTTGTTTTTCAACCGATGTAGAAAAACTTTTTATGAGTATTTCATCCGAAGCGGATAAGGATGGTAAACCTACAAATAGTATCACTAAAAAAAATAACTTCATACAAACGTAGGCATTTTATCCTGAGTGAGTGGTTTTGTTAAAAATGCTTTTACATTCTTATAGGTACGCGCTTTTGTAATATCATTTTTATCAATGGACGATGTTAATATATATACAGTGGGATTCATATTCAAATTGGCGATTTGTTCTAAAAACTGCCATCCAGTCATCTGAGGCATATTGATATCTAAAAATATAACCGGATACTCCCAGTTATCCGACTTTAACTTTTCAAGGTATTCAATTGATTTAATCGGATCAGAGAAAACTTCAACTTTTATTTCTGGATTAAACTTTAAAAGAATTTTTTTAGTGAGGATATTGGTAATTTTATCATCATCTATAAGCATAATCGTTCTTAGCTTTTCAAAGGTTTCATATTTTTGAGTTGAGTCTACCGCATACAATGAATACTGTGAATCTAACTTAGAAGTTTTTCCTGAGAATTCCTGACTTACAGAATCCAATTCCATTACGGATTGTTTTACATATTGAAAGTATTCCTTAATTTCCAATAAATTATTTGGATTAATCGTATTCATTAGCCCTAACAAATTTGCGATATGTTTGCGAACTTTATGAGACAGTAAAAATGAAAAATCCTCTATATGTTTTTTTTGTTCCGCCAACTCTATATTATCCTCTGCCAACTTCTGTATGAGCGGACGATATAGAATTGCTATTTCTACAAGAATAACTATCACTGCAATCATTGCCAAAACTGACTCTAAAAGTTGAAGGCGAGTAGTTCGAGTGATACTTTCTTCACTATAGGCTGATACAATCTGATCCATCGTCTTTAAAAATTCTGATTCGTTTAAAAAAAGAATTTGTATTTCAGCATCTTCAATTTTTTTTTGCTCTAAAATTTTATCTACAGTTGAAAAAATAAAAACTATATTAGGTTCTAACTTAGCAAATAGACTAGAGGCTAATTCGCTATTATTCGCCTTGATCTGAAATTCTTCGTTTCCATCTAAAACGGCTCTATGTGATTTAAAAAATAATTCTTTTAACTCTCTCAATTCACTAAAATCAGAAGACACTACGTTATCTTTTTGAAGATAAATTTTTAGAATTGTTTTCGTAATACGTTGGCTAAGCATTCGCTGTCTGCCTGCAATATTAATTCGATTTGCATCATATTTTTGAGTATAAATAAAATACTGGGTAATCGCCTGCGTTAAAAGAATAAGTCCAATTACGGTTACGACGAATGTCTGATAAATTTTACGATAGGCATCTGTTGGAGTTTCACTTTTTTTTGACATATTTTTAAAAAAATAGAATTGGAAAAAATAGCAAGAAATTTGTTTAACCAAATAAATTTGTTGCCAACTAATTTTTTGAAAAATGGAGTGGAATCATGAAATTTTTTTTACCTTTTATCCTAATTTTTATGTCCTCCTGCACTTTATTTTTCACCACACTTAAACCCAATTTCTCCCCTGCTCCGCAAAAGGAGCAAGACCCAAGTAAATTAGAATTCTATTGGATCGGTCACGCAACTGTTCTCATTCGACTCTATGATAAATGGATTATTACGGATCCCAACTTTAGTTCTCATATCGGGATTATCATGAAACGATTCATAGAGCCCGGAATTGATCTGGAAAGTGTAGACAAAATGGATGCCATTCTGATTTCCCACACTCATTTCGACCATCTTGACCAACCCTCTCTCTACAAATTAAAAGGCTCCAAACACTTATTCGCACCAGAAGGAGGAATCACTTATATACCGAATGAACTATTTGAAAAAGTACATTCCGTTAATAATATGAAAACATTTGCTATCAATGAAATGAAGATAACTGCAATTCCTGTCAGGCATTTTGGGGGACGTTGGCTTATTGACAATCTCTGGGATGGGGAGCCTTACACAGGTTATATCATCGAATACAAGGGAGTAACCGTTTTTTTCGGAGGAGATACTGGTTATGACGATTCTATTTTTAAACTACTCGGCAAAGCGTATAATATAGATATTGCGCTAATACCAGTTGGTCCAACTAGTTGGATAAATAGTCGAGGTATGGGAAGCGGAGTTCATGTAAATCCATTAGGTGCAGTTCAAATTTTTAAAGACCTGAATGCAAAGTTCATGATTCCAATTCACCATAGCACATTTTACAGAAGAGGTGGGAGCGAAGTAGAGTTAATCAAAGAAGCAATTGAAAAATCAAACGCAAAAGACAAAATCAAACTCCTACTCATTGGCGAAAAAGCAGAATTTAAAAAAGTAGCGGATAAGATTGATTACATCGGAAATTAGTATACTAAAAAGTTGGCGGTAATAGTGCCATCAACTTTCTCAAATTATCCTTTGCTCTCAAATAATCTGGATCTAAACGGACTGCTTTTTCAAAATTTGCTTTTGCTTGTTGTCTTAAATCTTTAATTTGTTGCCTGAGCGCATCTTCTTCCATATTTACTCCAGTAGCTTGTTTTACTACCTCTGGAGTTAAATTAGATTTTTTTGCTTGGTCGGAAATTAAAAGCATGGTTTGTATTTTTTCTATTTGACCTTCGCCGCTATAATTTGCTATGGATGCTTCCAAATTATTTGTTTCAAAACCAGACTCAATTAATGCAATTTCCTCTGTAGTCAAATCATAACCTAGTTGTTGAAGAATTTCAATCGAGACTTTTTTGATTATCTTCATTTCAGAATCTTTGGTTAAAATAGTATTTAGTTTCGTACTTCCACCTGACTTAGCACGAATATATCCATTTTGATCACCAACATTTACATTGATAAAGAACGAATCGCTATTTGTAAAAGTAAATTTCCCGGTCAAAAAATAATCCGAAACTACAAATTGATCTATTGTGCTGGATTTTTTATTTGTCCCTAATTTAAGCCCCAAAGTATATTCCTTGATTGCTTTTTCTCTTAGTTCAGGAGTGACCGCGTTAAAGGCACCAAAATGGACGAATGAATCTAGTATTAATTGTGAGATGGCAAAACATACAGACTCGGAATTCGTTTTGTCCACTCCCTTGGTTTTTGCACAATCGAATGCATCCACTTTCATTACTTTTTTTTCACTATCCTTTATATTTTTTCTGATGGGGTGTGAACTATAGTAAGAATTTTTCGGAACACTCGAACATAGAACACAAAAAACTAAAAGAAACGTTATCATTAATTTTCTCATATATTAAACAATCTCACTTTCATGTATTAAAATTCATTTTATAAAAAATCCAATCGGTAAAGAACAGAAAATGATATCCCATTAAAAATATCCTTTGCTTTGTTATATCCAGAATTTTGTATCCCATTTTTATCAAAAAGTCTATCAATCGGGATACCAAATGCATTCACATAGCTATTATTAGAATTAAACGTTAGATAATAAAATGAATGATCGATATTCAAAGTAGTATAGGTAGTTGCCTGTTGGAATAAATGTATTCTTATCAGAAAATTTTCCAATACTCTATTCACATAAGTTATCTCAGCAGTATATCCTTTAGATGCAATTTTTTCTCTCAAATCAAAAGTAGCAATATCAATTCCATTATTGGTAAAATAAGAAAACTGTTGTGATTTTACCATCACATAATTGATTCTTGAAGTTAGATATCCTTCGAGGTAAACTAATCCAGCAGAGAAGGTTAATCCTTGTTTGTCTGTGATTGGCAAAGAATATCCTAACCCAAATGCCGGTCCTCTAAAATTCGAATTAAAAGAAAAATAGGTTTCTTGGAATTTTGCAGGATAGGTGAATTCATCTCTTTCGATAATGTATATTTTGTCATATTGAGGTTTTAAACCGGTTGTTCCAGAATAATTATAACTCTGCGATTTTAATCCTGTAAATATAAATATTGGTGTATTTCCTAATAGCCTAGAAAACGAAAAGTCATGATCATATCGTCTAACGTTAATGTTCTGATTTCCAACAAACGCTTGTTCTTCTACTCCTGTAGAGTTTGGGGGAAAATCATGATAATACCCGCTACTGAATCCACCTGTAGTTTCTTTTACATGAAAATTTGAACTTCCGTAAGTTCCGAAATAATTTATGCTCCATTTGTCAGTGATGTAACTCGCAGAAATTCCACCTAGGTACATTCGAGTCGTTTTTCGCTCAATATTAAAATAAGTATTATCCTTTCTGGCTTGCGTATCTACAGCATTAAATAATCCTGAGGCAGAGTTAATGCCAGACATTAAGTTTGTAGTACGATTCAATGAATTGACAGGTCCAACTTGCCAATCGGTATACGTGCTCTTTGCCCCTAGGTATAAACTTTGAGAATAGATACTTGTTGAGAAAAAACAAATTGCTATACTAACTCTACCTAAAGCCAACCAAACGTTGAGATAAAGTTTGCTCCCAAACTCAATATTTCGTAGTAAAGGTCGAAATAGAATGTTCGGTATGAAAAGGCAGGTTAATGATTCCATTGATTTATTAGCATTTTCTAATATTCTTAAAATCATTTTTGATTCCTTATGTTATTATTTTACGTACGGAAAATTCGTATGAATATTTTTACTATTTTTTCAGATTTATATGAGTGATACTCGTTTATTTATTTAATTATCTGTCAATATTTAAACATTGTAATCTAAGTTTATTAAATTATTTTATTAAGGAATTTAATTATGTTATTTCAAAAAATTATTTTTACTATATTCTTAACGTTAATAATTTCTATTTTACAATGCTCTTCTGATTCCGTACGTAAAAAAGAAATTAAGGAAATCCCTGAAAATTCAAAAACAAAAATTATCTTTACTGATTTTTCAGGATTAGAAAAAAATGAGAAAGATTTAGCCATTTCTAGATTGATTCCTGAAATGATTATAGAAGATTTAGTTTATACAGGGCTGATGAAAGGGATTGAACAAGAGTTAAGAATTTTTGTAATGCATGAATTAGATATTCCCAATATGCGCTTAGAGGACAAAAAAGGACTGGTCCTAGCATCGAAATGTTTCTCAGAGTATATGATTAGCGGCTCTATTCTGGAGGCTGGAAATTCCTACTCGGTAACGGTAAATCTGTTTGATGTAAAAAATAAAAAAATACTTCTATCTCAAAAATATATTAGTGCAAAAGAAAATATTGTATTTCGCGAAAAACCTATCAGTATTTTAAAACAAGCCTCTTTCGACATACTAAATACATTATATCCATCACAGTTGAATAAAAATGAAATCGAGTTAATTCAAAATAATTATTCAACAAAAAACCAAGAGGCAGCCATTGAAAATTTTTCTGGTGAGTTAAAAATTGAAAAATCCATGTTATTAGAACTAAAATTAAATCAGAAAAAAAAGAAGTGAAACTTTATTAATGCGGCTTTGTCAAGTCGCATTAATTCAATCTGATTCAATACTGTAAATAGAATCATATCGAATCAAAGAAAGGATGTGATTTAATTCCTTCGTAATAGTCTTCCCCAAATACATCAATAGTTTCCTCAGGAGCATTATAGTGCTTTAAAATAAACTTTGCAAATTCTATTTCAGAGTCGGGCAAAGCAATATTAGCCATTCGTTTTGTAAGTATGTCAGCTAATCTTAATACTCGATCGAAATTATCTGCATAACTAAATTCACTAGTTGCAAATCCTTGGTTTTTCATCATCCGAATAAACACAGATGGCATTTGCCATGCTTTAAAAATATATAAACCGACATCCAAATGACTGATTTGAAACTCTTCTTTTTCTAATTGAACTAGATCTTCTTTTGAGTTTTCATATTGGGTTAAAATTTCTGTGTACACTTTAGGGTTATGCAAAGCAAGAATAGTCATTCCAATTTTACACATCATGGCGGAGAGAAATAATTCATCTCGTAAAGATTTTAATCCAAGAGGAGTAGATAAATCCAGAGCGACTAACGCTGTCAAAATTGGTAATTCTAAAAGATACTTTTTGAAGATTTCCGAGTATACAAGGTTACGGGAAATATATTTTTTAGATTGCAGCATTACTATATTTTTTACAGTTTTAAGTCCAAGTAGTGTAATCGCATCTTTTATTGTTTGGACTTTTGTTGACCGAGCGTAAAATGCAGAATTTGCAATTCTGAGAATATCTGCACAAATAGATTTATCCGGAAGAATAATTTGCTCAAGCTCCGAGCTACCACTAACTGGATCTCCTTCGAATAACAATACCTTATGTGCAACGCCGGGTAAGGGCGGAATTCCCAAGTCTTCTAATTTTACTGGCTTTTTTTTGGTTGGTATTCTGGATTGAAGAACTAAATCTTTTCGACCTAGAACTTGGATCAATTTTTCATCCAAAATAACTTTGCTAATTGGTTTTAAAATAAAAGAATTAATTTTTAGTTTTAGTAATTCTGCAATCACTTCTTTGTCTGAGTTTGCGGTCACTACTACGATTAAAACCTGCGGATAAGATGGACGTACCTCACGAATTGTTTCAATTGCATTTTTGGGAGACATTTGGTAATCTAAAAAAATAATATCTGGAACGGTGCGATCATATTTTAAAAAATCCAAAACACCTTCCCCATTCGGAACATCAGCAAGAATTTCGAACTGTGAACCTTGGAGATAACGCTTCAATAATTCTCGGTCTGGAAACGAGTCCTCAGCAATAACTACAGTATAATTCTTGCCAGTGGAAGGATTTATTCCTAATGGTGTGCTCATACTTACAGGATTTGATGCTTGTAGAAAAAAGCAAACAAAAACAACTTATTTCTCGATACTAAGTACATGATAAATTCGATTTCTATTAGAACCAATTTTTTTGACCTGGATTGGAACCGTCATGTGACAAGTCGAACCTACGAACGGTTTAGCCAAGAAGGTCGCTATCGAATTCTAGCGGAGAATGGATATTCCATTCAAAAATGTATGGAAGAAAGCTTAGTCTTAATTCCTGAATCTACTCAAGTTCGTTTTCTGACTCAGCAGTTTTCTGGAATGAATTTAACTGTAAACACAGAAGCTTTATTGTACAAAGCAGGAAGAATTTTCTGGGATCATAAAATCTTTGGGGAAGATGGGAAACTTGCCTGTGAACTGAAGGTAATTACGAAAGGAGAAGATAAAAATAAAAATCCATTTTCTTTTTTTGAATCAGATAAAATTCTACCAGAAGATTCAATTATAAAACTTCCAATCTTTACAAATTCCTGTAAGCGGCTAATAAATGATTATCCGATCCTCTATAGTGATATGAACTGCTTCTGGAATTATTCACCCGATGCAGTCTGGAAAGTATTCGAAGAAGGTAGATGGTTATTCTTTAGCAAGATCAT